>PKWK01000024.1 GCA_003133205.1 Granulicella sp.
TCCGCCCTCTCTGGCGAGGCACCAAGCAGAAGGACGGATTCTGTCTGTACCTCTGCATAGCTAAAAGCCCATTCGACCGCGGTCATAAATTTTTTCTCATCTACAAAATAATGATCGGACGGAAAGAAAGTGACAACGGCCTGCTTGTCGAGCCGAGACACGCGCAACAGGCTCCAGAGAATGGCAGGCAATGTTCCACGATTCATGGGCTGTACAACCTTCTGATGAGCCGGCACCATTTCCAGTTCCTTTGAGTAGAACGGTTCGTGCTTTTTTGTCAGAACGAAGAGCATCCGATTCCGATCGATACTCTGAGCGATCCTGGACCGAGTTCGGGCGAGCAGCGTTTTGCCACCCAGCAGCGGACAAAACTGCTTAGGACGATTATCGCCACATGCAAGTCGCGTCAGGGGCTGCAGACGAGTTCCATCACCCCCGGCCAGGATGATGCCCCAGCGATGTTGGTGGACGTTTGTGATGGGCTCGTCGGGCACACTCATGGTTATGACCCCCATTTGACTCTTCCTCTCCTCACCGTTTCCAGACATGTATATCTCGCGCCCCCTTTCTTGGATTATGTTTGTGTGCGGAGCGCAAGGCAATGAGATAAACATCCCGCTGCATGGGCAAAGTGTACTGGGGCCCATTCGGCACCAGTGCGTTCATGATCATAGCCAGGTTGTCTTTGGAAACCTGCGGTTGTGAGTCCTGAATAGCACGAAATTCGGTATCCGTGGCTGCATCATAGTTGCATCAACCGGCTTCATGCGCTGTCTGCTCAACTACCGATACTGGTAGAGAGCCTCAATGTCAGAGCATGATGGAAGGAAGGGAGGCAGAGATGAAAACACCGGAATCGTTCGAGGAGCGTTCTTCGATGGCGTTCCAGTCAGCTGAACAGGTCGTCGATCATTTTCGCCTGTGGGGGTATCTCCAAGCGCAACTTGATCCGCTGGGCCAGTATCTGCAACCCCTGGCAGTACCTGAACTTGAGGCTACGGGAGACGTCGCGGACAAAGCACGCCGCCTGTATTGCGGTACGGTCGGAGTTGAATTCATGCATATTGCGGATCCCGCCAGACGGCGGTGGATCCAGGAGCAATTCGAACGGGATACACCCGAACAAGAGCGCCAGCACATCCTTGATCTTTTGATTCGGGCAGATATTTTCGAACAAGTCCTCCAGTCACGCTATCCCGGCACCAAGCGATTTTCTCTGGAGGGGAACACGGCACTCATTCCCTTTCTTGATGCATTACTCGAGCGAACTGCCAATCATGGAATGCTGCAAACAGTCTTGGCGATGAGTCATCGCGGACGGCTAAATGTCATGGTGAATATCATCGGCAAGCCCGCTACTGCTATCTTTTCCAAATTCGAGGATATCGACCCGCGAAGTGTTCTCGGCAGCAGCGACGTCAAGTATCACATCGGAGCAACGGGCCAGTGGAAGAACGAAGACGGGAAAGAGGTCGATCTGCATCTGGTGTCGAATCCTAGCCATCTGGAAGCTGTCGATCCGGTGGCCATGGGCCGCACGCGCGCCAAGCAGAACCGCATTGGGGAGAGAGGAGAGGAATGTGTGCTCCCGATACTTGTTCACGGCGATGCAGCATTTGCTGGTCAGGGTATCTGTGCCGAGGCACTCAATCTAGCCTTCGTCAAAGGTTACTCGGTTGGAGGCAGCATTCACGTCATCGTAAACAACCTCATCGGTTTTACGGCTGGACCCGACGAGTCAAACTCCTCACGATTCGCATCCGATGTTGCGAAGCGTCTGCCGATTCCCATCTTCCATGTCAATGGGGAGGATCCAGATGCGGTTGTGCGCGTAGCGAAGCTTGCCGTCGACTACCGTTATGCTTTTCATAGCGACGTCGTCGTGGATCTGATCGGTTATCGACGTTACGGCCATAGCGAGATCGATGACCCTACTATTACGCAGCCACTCCGCTATGCAAAAATCAAGGACCATCCTTCGCTGTACAAGATATATGCGGAACGAATTGGAGTGGATCCCTCCACGCGAGCAACTGAGATTCAGACCAGGATGATGGAAGAACAAGGGGCGGCCGCCCGGATGAAGAAGACTTCCGCATTAGCCAGCCTCCCTGCGTACTGGGCTCAGTATCACGGAGGCCCCCAGAACCCAACTGAAGCTCCGGAAACGGGCATTTCCATTGAGCGTATCCGCAAGATCAGCGAATTACCGACTTTGTACCCGACGGATTTTCACCTTCACCCCAAGATGAAGAAGTTGCTGGAGCAACGGATCGAGATGGGACGAGGCAAACGTCCCATGGATTATGCCATGGCCGAAGCCTGTGCATTGGGCTCACTCGTCCTAGAGGGAACGCCAGTACGTCTCAGTGGTCAGGACAGCAAACGCGGAACTTTCAATCAGCGCCATAGCGTTCTGGTGGACGTTCAAACGGAGAGAAGTTTTATTCCTCTAGCCAATCTTGCACCGGATCAAGCCCGCTTCGAGGTCTACAACTCGATTCTGTCGGAAGCAGCTGTGCTTGGGTTTGAATATGGATTTAGCCGCGATTACCCGGAGGCGCTGGTGTTATGGGAGGCTCAGTTCGGCGATTTTGCCAATGGGGCACAGATCATCATCGATCAGTTCATTGCGGCAGGCGAAGACAAGTGGGGATTGCTGAGCGGCCTGGTGCTGTTGCTGCCTCACGGTTACGAGGGACAGGGTCCAGAGCACTCGAGCGCCCGAATCGAGCGTTACTTGCAGCTGGCCGCACACGACAATATTCAGATATGCCAGCCCTCCACGGCGGCACAGTATTTTCACCTTTTGCGACGCCAAGCGTTGCAGTCGTGGCGAAAACCGCTGATCGTCTTCACCCCCAAGAGCATGCTCCGGCGGCCGGAAGCGGCATCGCCACTGCAGGATTTTGCGACACCCGCATTCCAGACGGTGTTGCCAGAGACGGAAATACAGCACGCCAAGCGCCTGCTCCTCTGCACCGGCAAGATTGGGCACGAATTGCGTGCGGAACGCGCCCGGCGTCAAGATGTCACGACGGGAATCGTGCTTCTGGAGCAACTCTACCCGTGGCCGGAAGAGGAGCTCGCAGCCTCGCTCGATTGTCATCCAAAGGCGCATGAAATCGTCTGGGTACAGGAGGAGCCGGCCAATATGGGAGCACTCTCCTTCGTTGTGCCCCGACTGCGGCGGCTGGCACATGGACGCCAGGTGCTCACGGTGAAACGGTCCAGTGCCGCAAGCCCGGCTACAGGTTCTTCCAAAGCGCATGCATTGGAACAAAAGACACTGCTTGCCGCCGGCTTTGGCGGAGCGTAAAGAGCTTCCCGCCCGCTCGCACCCCTATCGTGAGACCGTGTGTCATTCTCATTGCAGCCGTTGTGCAACGCCTTGCTGCGCGGACCCGCAGTCGGTTTGGCGGCGTGCATGTGGAAGCCTCGTATCCAGTATGCAGTTGCTCGTTTCAACGCGGAATCAAGAGGTAAGCCCACGCCGGTTATTTCTTCTTTGGCGACGATTCACCCACACTTCGGACGTAATATGTTGCTTGCCAGATCTCATCGTCCGACAATACTTTGCCGAAACCGGTCATGCCGCTTAAGCGAATGCCGTTCTTAATGACCCAAAACAGTTCAGGGTTCGACAATTTCGGTACTTCCGGCGATCCGAGGTCGGGAGCGCGTGGATCCATCGATCTCCCAATGTTTGTCGGACTGCGTCCGTCTGTTCCATGGCAGGGAGCGCAGGCCATGCCAAACAGCCCTTGCCCTCCCGAAACCTCAGAGGCATCGTTCGCCGGCATTGTGAGCGACGAATGAGCTGCGGCCCGGTGGATGTACCAGTCCCGGACCGTCGTGGTCGTCCGAGTTTCGAATGGACCGGGTTGTGGAAGCGCACTGATATCGCGAGTAAAGATCCAATAGGCGATCACTCCGACGATCACAATTGTGATGACGCCAAAGATCAGTCGCGACCAGCGGTAATGTACATTCGCTACACCGTTCATTCAAAGTCACACCAAATGAGCAAACCCCCAGAGTCCGTCAATGGGTAGTGTGCTCAAAGAGCGATGCATAAGTAGTGGATGAGGATCTTGCTATGAACCTGCCTCGATCTTTTCAACGTGAATCGTCTTCGTACCCGTATCGTAGGTTCCAACGACCTTTACTTTCTGCCCGGCAAAGTCCCTGGGCTTCTGCTGATCGTCGAGTTGATATGCGGTCTTGCTCGCAGGGTTGTAAAGAACAAACTTGCTGCCCGCCTTGACACAGTCCAACGTGCAATCCTTGGGCGTATGCGTGTTGCTCATCTTATAGCCGGCATCATGGTTACCATGTTTGCGCAGTCACTATCCATGATTTCGCCGCTGAAGGTTCGACTGGCCGACTTGGGAGCAGCATAAGAACTCACTCCCACGAGCAATAGAGCAGTGAATGCCAACGTAATCGCTTTCATTGAGTTCCTCCATTTCTTGAAATCCTCGAAATTCTCTCGTTCCTCGATGGCCTCCCTTAGATTCCTACGCCGATCAACTGACAATGCGACGTTTGTCCTTGCGCGGGTGACGCTTGATTCAGTTAGGCATGCCCGGCCTTGGTCCTTTGCCAATCGCAGGCGCATATGGCCCTTCATGGGCGTCGCGGCCCAGGAGAAGCTGTCCGACATGTCCTTTGTTTGTTATTGGCCTCCGCTACGGGTTCACCGCGTTCCGGCCGGAGCGAACGTCCCTATCGAAACCATTTACGAGTAGAACGGGCGAATGACGTCTGTCTCTGTTGCTGGTACAAACCGACTATTGTTCGGCCCAAATGGATCGGCGAGCATGGTGTTGGACACGACTCTCTGGTTCGGCTCTACGATCAGCCAAGAACATTACAACGATGGATCACCAAACGCGAGTTTACGAAAACATATTTGAAATGATGCCGAGTGAGGAGAACCCCACGCCGCTTGTGCGTATCAATCGGCTGAATCCCCACGCCGAATTCCCTCTCTTCGCGAAGCTCGAATGGATGAATCCCTTCGGTTCGGTGAAGGACCGCGCCGCGTGGGCTTTGTTGCGAGACCTTGAAGAGCGCGGCGAACTGGAAAATGGACGCGGACTGGTCGAACCGACTTCCGGCAACACCGGTATCAGCCTGGCAGCTCTGGCACGTGCTCGCGGTCATCGTCTGCTGGCCATTGTGCCAAATAAAATTCCGTACGAAAAGAAGGTCTTATTGAAGATCGCCGGCGCCGACTTGGAGATCGTTTCCGACGAACTCTGCCCCGCGCCCGGCTTGGGCGACGGCTCGATCAACCTGGCCAAAACCCATGCCAAGGCGTCGGCGCACAAATACGTCATGCCAAACCAGTATGAGAACGCGAAGAATGTCGAAGCGCATTTCAAAACGACTGGCCCCGAGATTTGGAAACAGACGCAAGGCCGCATTACGCATCTGTTTACCTCGCTGGGCACCTGCGGTACCGTGACGGGCGTGGGCAAATTTCTCCGCGGCAAGAATTCGAAGATTAAAATTATTGCCGTGCAGCCCACAGAGGGTCACGACGTGCCGGGCTTGCGCAACATTTCCCAGCTTGGCGTTTCCAAACTCTTCGATCCCGCGCTCGTCGACGACATTCTCGAAGTGGATTTTCATCTTGCTTACACCCGAGCGCTGGAGCTGTGCCAAAACGAAGGCTTGTTGGCCGGTCCGAGTTCAGGCCTGATCCTGGAAGGAGCGCTGCAGATAGCCGCCCGCGACCTGCACGGCTTCGGCGTGATGATCTTCCCCGACAATATCTTCAAATACACCTCCAACATGATCAAACACATTCCGGAACTTGAACCGCAGGACACAAAGGTGACAAGCCTATGACGAAATACGCCCATCCCGAAATTCTGGTCGAAACCGGCTGGGTCAAGCAGAACCTCGGTAAGCCTGGAATCAAACTTGTCGAGGTCGATGTGGACACCAAAGCCTACGACGCAGGCCACATCCCCGGTGCGGTCGGCTTCAACTGGCAGAGCCAACTTCAGGACCAGATCCGCCGCGACATCATCAGCAAGCAAGAATTCGAACAGTTGCTCAGCCGAGCAGGCATCTCCCCTGGTGACACAGTGATTCTGTATGGGGACAACAACAACTGGTTCGCCTCTTACGGCTTTTGGCTGTTTAAGCTCTACGGACACAAGGACGTGCGTTTGATGAACGGCGGACGCGTGAAGTGGTTGAACGAACCCGACAAAGAGTTAACAACTGAACGACCCGAAATCGTTCCCACGCAGTATCGCGCCAGCGAGCCGGATTTGAACCTGCGCGCCTTGTTGCCGGAAGTGCTGCGGGCGCAATCGGAAAAGCGTTCGAATCTTGTGGATGTACGCAGCCCGGACGAATACACCGGTAAAGTTATCGCACCGCCGGCCATGACGGAGACGGCGCAGCGGGGCGGCCACATCCCCGGTGCCAAAAGCATCCCGTGGAGCACGGCAATCGGCTCCGATGGCACGTTCAAATCTGCCGACGAGTTGCGAACCATTTATCTCGGGGAAACAGCAGTTGATTCCAACAAGAACACGATTACCTATTGCCGCATCGGCGAGCGATCAAGCCACACATGGGTGGTGCTCACGTATCTGCTTGGCCTGCCAAACGTAAAGAATTACGACGGGAGTTGGACCGAATACGGCAGTGTCGTTGGTGCACCGATTGAAAAATGAGAACTACGCAAAAGTCAATCGTGCTGCCGGAGCTTGCTCGCAACCCGCAGGATCCCTGACGGACTCCCCTACGCCTGGTTGGTCTCTTAGTGGGGTTATTTCTCGTCGAGAGAGTTCAGCTGGAAGCTAAAGGACGACATCGTCGGTAAGGAACCTTGACCAGTCAATTGCCTAAGATCGTATCTCGCCGCCCCTATATCTGCGGTTTTGCTGAAGACACTTCTCGATCTGCGCAAAGTCGTTGCACGTTCGGCGAGGAAGATGATGAAGTTACGAATTAAGGGAAATTCGCTTCGATTGCGTGTCTCTCGTTCTGAGCTTGAGCGTTTCCTAACTGGAGAACGTATTGAAGAGACGATTCACTTCTCCTCAGAGCCGGGAGCAAACCTTACCTACGCGTTGCAGCCTGCTTCCAATGAGGCTATGACAGGAGTGCGCTATAATTCGCAGGAAATCACCGTGCTGCTCTCTGAGGGTCACATACAGGAATGGAGCGATGCTAACCAAGTTGGAGTCTACACCTCAGTAGATATCGGTCCAGAGGGTCCACTCGATCTGATCGTCGAGAAGGACTTTGCGTGCCTTGATAGGAGTGATGAAGAAAACCAGGATACATTTGCAAACCCTCGCGCGAATGAGAATTGCCCAAAGACTGATGATGTCGAAAGCCGATAATCGGGAGATGTCACTCCGTGATCAACGAGCGAGAAACCTATCTTAAATAGCCTCGTAGTCGGCTGCACAAGGCTGGCTTCGTTGCGAAGCTGTGTGTCCAAATACGACGAAGATATCAACTGAGTTCTGACCCAGTCAGCGTATGAGCGGTATTGAAGGTTCGCAAGAAGGAAGTCCGCCCCTTCATCTCGGTCAGCCTGATGGGGCCGAGAGAGGTTTTGTTTTTGCCCGGTTCACCAGCAAAATCAAGCACAAGAAGCTGAAGGTGCAGAGCATCAAAAATCCGGGAAAGAACGCCCCTGTCCGCTCCTTGACGACGCCTAGCACGAGGGGTGGAAAGAATCTACCCAAGCCGCCCGCCGCGCCCACGAGCCCGGTCACACTTCCCACCGAGCTAGGGAAGTATTCCGGAACGAGCTTAAAAACTGCGCCGTTGCCCAGACCGATAGCTCCCGCTACACCCAGCGCGCCGATCGTGAATGTCACCATCAGCGGGCAGGCAAGGAAGATCGCCATCCCACCGGTGAAGGGGAAGACCCACTTCAGAATGCTGCGCCCGCCAAATCTGTCCGCCAACACTCCTCCCAAGGGACGCATTGCCGTAGCCAGCACCACGAATCCTGCCGTGCGGAAACCCACATCCTGAGGTGTGAGATGAAACATTTCGGTAAGAAAGATCGGCAGATGGATGGCCATCGCCACAAATCCGCCGAAGGTAAGGAAGTAGTAGAGGCTCAACTCCCAGGTCCGCCGATCCTGCAAGGGGCTGAGGGTTTCCGCGAAGCTCTTTGGCGCCCCACGCCGCGGAGCGTTGCGGGCCGCCAGCGTAAAGGCGCAAAGCCAAATAGCGAGCAGAATACCAAAGGTCCAGAATCCCCAGCGGAAGCCGCAGGCTGCGGCGATCAACGGCGCGCCAAAGGCAACCAGTGACTGTCCGATGTTGCCCGCGCCATAGACGCCGAGTGCAAGGCCCTGCCGGTCTGCGGAGTACCAGCCGCTCACAAACCCCACGCCAACCGAAAAACTCGCCAAACCGATGCCGATCAGGAAGCCATAGATCAAGAGATGCAGATAATCACGTACGTCTCCCATCAGAAATGCGGGAGGAAGCGACAGTATCATTACTGCCGTGAACACGGATCGCCCTCCTAGCCGGTCGGTCAACATGCCCAGGGGAATGCGCCCGAAGCTGCCCAGCAGCACCGGCAAAGCGACGGCCATGCTTTTCTGTACTGCGGTGAGGTGGATTTGCGCGCTCAGGATCGGCATCATCGCGGAGAGCGAGCCGAACACAGCAAAGCGCCCGTACCGAGCGCCAGTTGGGGTCCGGCGGAGGATGATGATTGCTGCATAGTGTCAGTCATGTTGTTTCTGTTCGGATGCCGCTCGCACTGCTCGTCATTCCGTTGGCGCTGGCGGGATCACTTTTGGCAGTGGCGACACGGTGCTCCACTCACTCAGCGCAAGAACACCTCTTCATCATTTGCCTTTTGACTCGTCAGCTTATGCTTTCTGGGGAGGCTGAGACGGACGGATCTCAATACGGCTGACGAGCGCGGGGCCGGGATAACGATAGATATCGATCACCGCCTGGGCGATATCGTCCCCTGACAATTTCCATGATTCATGGAGATTGCTACCTTCTGAACCACCAAAATCTGTAGCAACGCTTCCTGGCATGATGGTACTCACTCGAATGCCATCATAGCGAACATCTTGCATCATTGCCTCAGTAAGACCATTTACGCCGAATTTAGAAGCGCAGTATGCGGTGCCTCCGGCAATACCATGGACGGCGAGCAGGCTTGAAATGTTAAAGATATGGCCCCCACCGCTCCGCAGCATGACCGGAATGGCTTCGCGGCAACAATAGAAAACACCGGAAAGGTTTGTCTGAATGGTGTTGTCCCATTCCTCAATTGCCAGTTGGTCTACTGGCTTGAAAATGCCAATGCCGGCGTTGTTCACCAGGATGTCAAGCCGCCCGAATCGTTTCGCTGCCCCATGGACCACGCTCCGACATTCCTCGTAGTGGCGGATATCGGCCACCGCTCCATCCGCCCCGCCCTCGCCTCGGAGTGCGTGAAGCTCGCCAAGCGCGATTTTCAGCGTTGCAGGATTGTGGCCGCAAATGAACACGCTGGCCCCCTCTCGAACCAAAGCCTTGGCAATACTCAACCCAATGCCCCGGGCGCCACCTGTTACCAGCGCTATCTTCCCCCCAAGTTTCTCAGACACATGATCCTCCATTTGTAGTTCTGGACCTGCCCCGCAGTGCCCTCGTGACCCCGGATTCCCGAATCTTGGCGTGCCACTATAGGGCCCTTGATCTGAGGGTTGCTTCGTGCGCCTTTGTTAGAGATCCTGCTCTTGGCCTCCGCAGACGAATACTGCGCAGTTTCCGTGAACGATTACGACGGTTTCATCTGATGCCGACAGGTGTCATTCCACCTGAGTTCCTTCTTGAAGTTGCGTACCGTAGTTTCTCCGTCGATCAGCAGAAATTCGATGTCTACCATCTCAGCGAAGTCTTCCAGGTGCTCGACCGAGAGTCCCAAACTGAACGCGGTGTGATGTGCGCCGCCGGCCAATATCCAGCAGGTGGAAGCGACTTTCAGGTCCGGCTCTGGAACCCAGACTGCTCGCGCCACCGGCAACTTTGGGAGCGGCTGCTCGGGCGAAATCACATTTACTTTGTTTGCCACCAAACGAAAGCGATCACCCATGTCCACTATTGAAGCAACCACTGCGGGGCCGGTCCGTGCGGTGAAGACCAGCCGAACCGGATCCTTCTTTCCTCCGATAGACAGCGGATGAATTTCGAGAGATGGCTGCGAAGCAGCGATTGAAGGACAGATTTCCAACATGTGTGAGCCCAGCACCTGCCCACTGCTTTTGAAGTGATAGGTATAGTCTTCCATGAACGATGTACCGCCCTCGATCCCTGCGCTCATAACCTTCAAAGCCCGCACCAGCGCGGCCGTCTTCCAATCTCCCTCCGCGCCGAAGCCGTATCCATCCGCCATGAGTCTCTGCACAGCTACCCCAGGCAGTTGAGTTAGACCATGAAGCGTCTGGAAGTTGTCGGTGAACGCTTGGAATCCGCCCTGGTCAAGGAAGTGCCGCAGGCCAATTTCGATTCGTGCAGCATCGCGGAGCGCCTCACGCTGTTTGCCTTTCGGTCGCAGCGGTTCCGAAAGAATATAGGAGGCTTCATACTCAGACAACATGCGATCCACGTCATAATCGAGCACCGCTTGGACGCGTTCGACAAGATCTCCTACTCCATAGCCAAGGACCGAGTAGCCAAGTCGGACCTTCGCTGCCACTTTGTCGCCTTCTGTCACTGCTACTTCGCGCATGTTGTCGCCAAAGCGAGCGATCTTGAGCGTCTGTGCGTCGTGCCATGCGCACGCGGCTCGTGTCCATGTGGTGAGTTGGTTCCGTACATCCTGATCCTGCCAAAATCCGGCGATCACCTTGCGATTGATGCGCAAGCGACTTCCAATAAATCCGAACTCACGATCACCGTGGGCTGATTGGTTCAGGTTCATGAAATCCATGTCGATCGCGGACCATGGTAGATCGCGATTGAATTGAGTATGCAGATGGGCCAATGGTTTTCGCAACGCAAGGAGGCCTGGAATCCACATCTGAGCGGGAGAAAACGTGTGCATCCAGGTGACGATCCCAATGCAGTTCCTGGAGCGGTTTACTTCCAGACACAGCTCCAAAATTGACTCGGCCGTCACCATTACCGGTTGGCACACTATTTTGACCGGTACGCCCAGAGCTGCTGAAAGGGAGTTCGTTATCTCACGCGCGTGATCAGCCACTTTAGCCAGCGTCACTTCGCCGTAAAGTGACTGCGCGCCGGGGACAAACCATACTTCGAGTCTTGAAAGATCAATCATCGTATCTAACTCTCGAATAGTCCTGGCCCTTGGCGCCTGAGCTTTCAATGAAGTCACAAAGGCATGCACGGAGGCGCACCTGATAGAGTCCGGTTACTCAAAATAGAGCGGGAGAGCCGCCAGCCAGCCAGATTACTTCGACGTGGTCTTTCCCTCGTTCATCACGTCGATAGCGAGCGCGGAGTGTGCGATTGCGCCTCCAGCCCGCATCTCAGCGGCGACCCAAATGGCTTCCATGATCTCCATGCCGGTGGCACCTTTTAATTGTGCGCCCCTGGTATGGCTGCGAATGCAATATGGACACTGCGTCACATGGGCCACAGCGACCGCAATGAGCTCTTTCGTCTTGGAGGGCAGTGCCCCATCCGCAAAGACCTGACGACTGAAGGAACGGAAAGCATTCAGAATCTCCGGAGCAAGCTCCTCACGTTTTTTCGTAATATCTTTCGAAGCGACAGGGTACATCGGTTCTTCCATGATGAAGGCTCCTCTCAGTTCGCCCTGCTAGCGCGTTCTTGCAGATAGACGGATGGTACTCTCAAAATCCTCGACAAATCTCTCAATGCCCTTCGTTGTAAGGTCATGTCTGAGGTCAAACGCATTCCACGGCTGGGTCAAGTTGATATCTCTATAAGGAATCGGCTTGAGTGCTTTTCCCGCCGCGTCGACTCCTTTGAAAAGGAAGTTCTGATCCGGCATTGGAAAGCCTTTTGCCGCCCATTCTTCGAGGACCTTTGTGGGAACCGTCACAAGTTCCACGCCTAAGGCGAAACAAGCCAGCAACTGTTCGACGCTGCGAATGCTGGCGGCCAGAACATGCACGTGGCCATCGCCTGCCTGGTACATTCTCTGAATATTCTCGATTAAATCCATGCCGTTCTCACCACGATCGTCGAGCCGTCCAATGAATGGAGAGACATAAGCAGGTGCTTGCGTGGTTTTCGTTGCAGCATAGACGCCAGCGGCCTGTTCCTGGGAGAAACAGAGCGTGATATTCACGCGAATCCCCTGACTCACGGACAACTGTGCTGCACGGAGGCCTTCGTGTGTGCATGGATATTTGATGTAAGCGTTGGGAATCCAGGAGAACATGTCCTGACCTTGCGCCAACAATTGTTCAGAGGTGGAGTTGAGATCCGCGAACACCTCAATCGAGACTCCTCCATCTCCCACAAGAGGAGAAATCTGCTGAACGATTCTCTTGTATTCTTGTCGCTGCTCTTCCAAACTGAATTTGTGGCCAGATTCCGTTCGCTGCTGAACTTCCGGGTTTTTGGCAATTAGGCTTGGATTCGTCGTTTGGCCATCGACAAAGCCAATCAGGGATTTCATTCTCCGGGTTTCCTCCGGATCACCCCCGTCTACCAGAATGTTTGTCTTCAGCCGTTCCTTCGATTGGGTACTCAGCACTGAACACCTCCATGGTCTTCACTCTCTGTGNNAAGGATTTTCGAGATTGAGCATCGACGGCCATGACCCGGCCACTCTTCCCTCGGATTCAGGATTCCGGCGAAAGGCGGGCGGTGGTACTCTTTCTCCTGTTTCACTGCGGTCATCCTGTGCGTTCGACCGGCGAAAACAGTCTACCCAAGCGCCTTTCTCTCCTCTACATGACGCCCGTCTCTATCGCAAGTACGAATGAACCATTTGCAAGAATCGATTTGTAATGAATAAATTGAGAGCGTCAGAAATGGCGAACAGTATTCTGCGGGCTAGAACTTGCCCGCTTGGCGTGTGACTGCTTTTCGAGAGTCCCAGACAAGCAGGTTTTGGGTACATGTTTTCCAGGCGCCCAGACACCTGATCATGGTGCCGTTCTCAATATCGAAAAGGAACTTTCGGCTCAGATGAAAAGCGTAACGACCGCAATTCTTCTCGCACTTCTGGCTTTCCCCTCTGTGCTTGCCTGGGGGCAAGGAGATGAGGCAGCCGGTAAAGGGTTGTTCATGAACCAGTGTTCTGTCTGCCATGGCGCAGATGCATCGGGAAAGACCGCCATGGCCAAGTCGCTCGGGGCCACAATCCCAGACTTTCGCTCGAAGCAAGTCCAGAGCCTCACTGACCAGGACATCCGGAGAGTCATTACCAAAGGTAAAGGGATCATGCCGCCTCTAGGAGACCTGGGCGCAGGGAACTTCACGAACCTGGTCGCCTATATTCGAAGTTTCTCTGCGGAACAGGTGGAGGAATCCGTCGCGCAAGGATTTCCGCAACGCGGAGAGCAACTCTTCACCGGAGAGGTTCATTTCCGCAACCGGGGTCCGGCCTGCATCTCATGCCATACAATTGCGGGACTCTCTTTTCACGACGGGGGGACGCTAGGGCCGGACCTAACACATGCCTATGCCAAACTTGGCCCGCGCGGAACCGAAGCGGCTATGCAGACACTCTACTTTGGCGTTATGACCCCCATCTATAGCGAACATCCGGTCGTCCCGCAAGAGCAAGCGGATCTGATTGCGCTCCTTAAACAGAGCGAAGCGAAGCCACAAACGAAGTGGAGCACCCAAATTTTCATTCTCATCGCATTTCTGTTGGGCGGCGTCTTTGTCGCTCTTACCGGATTCCTCTGGAGAGATCGCGTGAGATCAGTACGACGGGCTCTCGTCGATAAAGCTAGGAGACAAGGAGTGCAGTCTTGAGCTGGATCAAAGATATCGTCAACCCTAAGCTGCGGCTATGGGAAGAGTTCTACCGTAACCGCTGGCAGCACGACAAAGTTGTGCGCAGCACGCACGGCGTGAATTGCACGGGTGGTTGCTCGTGGAATGTTTATGTCAAGAACGGCATCGTCACCTGGGAGATGCAGGCTCTCGATTATCCAAAACTGGAAAGCAGCCTGCCGCTGTATGAGCCGCGTGGGTGCCAGCGAGGCATGGTTTTTTCCTGGTATGTCTACAGCCCTCTGCGAATCAAGTATCCCTATCTGCGCGGTGTCTTAATGGATCTTTGGGAGGAAGCGCGCGCTAAGCACGCAGATCCGGTCGAGGCCTGGGCATCGATCGTGGAAGACGAAGAAAAGCGCCACAGTTACCAGGTCGCTCGCGGAAAGGGAGGATTTCGGCGCGCAAGCTGGGATAAATGCCTGGAACTGATCGTAGCTTCCATGCTGTATACCGCAAAAAAATATGGCCCTGATCGGGTCATAGGATTCTCACCGATTCCGGCCATGTCCATGCTGAGCTACGCAGCCGGATCCCGTTTCCTCCAGCTTTTTGGCGGCGTGATGCTCAGCTTTTACGACTTATACGCCGATTTTCCCCCCGCCTCTCCGGAGACCTGGGGCGAGAAGACGGACGTCGCGGAAAGTGCCGACTGGTTCAACAGCAAGTACATCGTGGTCACGGGAAGCAACCTGAGCATGACGCGCACGCCCGATGCGCACTTCGCCGTCGAGGCCCGGCACCACGGCGCCAAGCTGGTGGTTCTCTCGCCGGATTTCAGCGATGTTTCGAAGCAAGCCGACTGGTGGGTGCCGGTCAACGCCGGCATGGACGGGGCCCTGTGGATGGCGATTAACCACGTCATCCTTAAGGAATTTTATGTAGACCGGCAGGTACCCTATTTCATTGATTACCTCAAGCGCTACTCCGATACTCCATTTCTCATCGAGATCGAAAAGACGGAAGACGGCTACGCTGCAGGGAGGTTTCTCCGGGCGAACCGCGTGACCCGTTATCGCGACGTGGACAATGGCGACTGGAAATTCCTGATTCTCGACAGCACCAGCGGCCAGGCGCGCATGCCAAAAGGATCGATCGGCTTTCGCTGGCAGAAGCAAGAGGGGCAGTGGAACCTGGAGATGAAAGACGGATTGGACGGCGCGGTCATCGATCCTCAGCTAAGCCTGATTGACAGCCGAGAGGACGTGCTGCAAGTCTCGTTTATCGATTTCGCCGGCGGCCGGACGTTTCGGCGTGGTGTGCCCGTCCGTTACATCGAAACCATCGATGGCCGCGTCCCGGTAACGACAGGCCTGGATCTCCTTATGGCCCAGTATGGAGTGCCACGCGATCTCGACGGCGATTACCCGACCAGCTACGATGACGAAGACATCGCCTATACCCCCGCCTGGCAGGAGAGATTCTCCGGCGTCGGCCGGAAGACCGTGATACAACTGGCCCGCGAATTCGCAGTCACCGCCGAGAAGACGCATGGCAAATGCACGATTATTATCGGATCCGGCGTCAACCATTGGTATCACAACAATCTGAATTACCGGTCCGGGATCTCAGCTTTGATCCTGTGTGGCTGCGTGGGTGTGAATGGCGGTGGGTTAAATCATTATACCGGCCAGGAAAAAATCACGCCTATGGCATCGTGGAGCGCCATAGCGATGGCGCTCGATTGGATTCGCCCCCCCCGCTTGCAAAATGGTCCTTCGTTCCACTACGTGCACAGCAATCAGTGGCGATACGAGAAGGCCCATGCCGACTATCACCCGCCAAGCGGCCGCTTCGCGCGTGAGCACTTCATGGATCTACAGGTGGATGCGGTGCGCATGGGCTGGCTTCCGTTCTACCCTCAGTTCAACCACAATCCCATTCACATGGTGCGCGAGGCGGAGGCTGCCGGAGCACACACCAATTCGGAAATTTCGACCTGGCTCGTGGATCAGCTTCGCACCGGCAAGACGCGCTTTTCGGTCGAAGAACCCGACCTCCCGGAAAATTGGCCTCGTGTTTGGCTGATCTGGCGAGCGAATGCGCTCCACAGCAGCGCAAAGGGCCATGAATATTTTCTTCGTCACTATCTGGGTACGCACTCGAACGCGATTGCCGACGAAACTGCCCAGGACTCGGTGCAGCAGGTCGAATGGCGGGAGGCTTCAACACAGGGCAAGATGGATCTGGTTGTCGATCTGAACTTCCGCATGG
>PKWK01000067.1:0-3040 GCA_003133205.1 Granulicella sp.
CAACAATGGGTACCAGCGGCATAATCCAAGGAGAGAGGGGCGACCCGGCAGGCCCAACCATCGCCAAGCTTAGCCGATGGTAGTAGAAAAGGTTTGTCATCAGAGCAATCGCACGCAGAAGCAACACTGCCAAAGCTGCCGCACCTGTGCCGATAACGAGCGCCACTCCGGTCAGCAGCCATACCCTTCGATTCACCGTAAAGTCACGCAATGCAGATGGCTTCGACCTCATTGGGTGTTCGCTCCTGCACCGTCTTGCGCATGCCTGTCAATGCGTTTCAAAGCCTTTACTAGTCGCGGGGCTAGATCCTTGATCTCTCGCGCATGATCGCCTGCCAGGCTATCCAGAACGCGCTCGCCCTTTCGCGTCGCTTGTAAAATTGCCCGCCGCTTGTCAACAGTATCCACGGTCCGCACCAGTAGTCCTTCGCGCTCCGATCTGTCGACCAGTTCGACCACGCTGTGATGTCGCAGACTGAGTCGCTCTGCGGCGTATGCAATTGTCACAACCTTGCCCTCAGGCGCGCCTGCCACCTGTAACAGGAGCTGGTGCTGCTGAGGTTGCAATCCCACTTCTACCGCCGCGCATTCGCTGAAGTGAAGAAACCGACGCAGCTCGTAACGGAACTCGGCCAGAGTCTCAAGTAGCAATTGTGAATCCAATTTCTTCAATCGGGTACTCATCATAGTATCGTTACACGATACAACATCCTCATGCAAGTCTGCCTAACTTCCCCAAGTCCCTAGGTGGGATTCCATTGCTCTTTAATCCCCAGCGGCAGTTGAAAAATAGGCATCTTGGTCGACTGACGGTCTATTTGGAAACGACAGCGCTACGTTCAGATCGCCAACAATCCACCCTGACCTTTGACTCTGGGGCTACAGCATTTTCTGCTGGCTTCCCGGAAGGCCTACGCTTACGATGCACGGTGACTAAAGTCCTATTCGGGGGTTGCGTCGGCTGGCTATCGTGGAGATTGGAAGGATGGCATGTTGCCCAGACCCATGTCCCAGGTCGCAGGGATCGGCTCCGAAAGCGAGCCGACGAAACAGAAGAAGCCCCTCGTGCGCCGCAGATTGCGGGACCGCTCGCAGCAGGTTCGCCGCACGGTGCAGTTTGCGTTCCTAGCGCTGAATGCGTGGCTCGCGATTGAATTTCTGAGGTGGACGCATTACTTCGAGAGCCAGGGTCAGGCTCGCTATGTGGAACGGCCAGCCGGACTGGATGGCTGGCTTCCCATCGCAGGCCTGATGAACCTGAAGTATTTTCTGGTAACCCATCATTCGCCGGCGATCCATCCGGCGGCGATGGTGCTTGCGGTTGTATTTCTGCTGTCGAGCCTGCTGCTGAAAAAGACGTTCTGCTCGTGGCTTTGTCCGGTGGGCACCATCTCGGAGTATCTCTGGAAGCTTGGCCGCAAGCTGTTTAGCCGCAACGTCGCGGTGCCACGGTGGCTCGACATTCCGCTGCGCAGCCTGAAATACGTGCTGATGGCTTTCTTCCTCTTCATCGTCGTCCGCATGACGGCAGAGGCGTTGAATGAGTTCATGCTGGCTCCGTTTGGCATCATTGCGGACGTCAAGATGCTCAATTTCTTCCGCAACATAAGCATCACTGGAATGGCGGTGATTGGATCGCTCGTGGTGCTCTCTGTGTTCATCCAGAACTTCTGGTGCCGGTTCCTTTGTCTGTATGGAGCGCTGATGGGGCTGGTCTCGACGTTGAGCCCTGTGCGGATTCGCCGGGACGCACAGGCCTGCATCGACTGCGGCAAGTGCAATAAGGCCTGCCCATCCAGCCTCCCGATGGATAAGCTGGTGCAGATTCGATCGCTGGAGTGTACAAGCTGCATGGAGTGCGTCGCGGTGTGCCCGGCGGAGAACGCGCTCCAGTTCTCGCTGCCGCCACGCAGGAGCGTTTCGGAGACTGGTGCGCCTGCGGCTCGCTGGCACAATCGCGCGCTGGAGCCACGCCTGGTTGCAGCGGTGCTGGCGCTCATCTTCTTCGGATTGATTGGGGCGGCGCGGGCGACCAGCCACTGGCAGACCAACATTCCGCGCGATGTGTATATGAGGCTGGTGCCGCACGCGGACGAGTATGGCCACTAGAACAGCTTAACTAGGGCGTTGCGCTGAGTAGCGCGCTCAAGCCTTTCATGTCCTTCACCACAATCTGGCGGGCATCGACATCCAGCAGACCTTCGGCCTGCAACCGCATCAGGTTGCGTGAGATCAATTCGCGTACAGTTCCAAGCTGGTTTGCCAGCTCCTGGTGACTGGCTGGCAATTGGAATTCGATGCCGCGCTCGGTCTTCGTACCTTCGCTCTCCGCGAGTCGTACCAATGCTGAGATGAGCCGTTGGCGAATGGTGGTGAATGAAAGCTCCTCGATGATGCCGACCAGGCGTCGCAGGCGAGCGCCCACCGTTGCCAGCACCTTGAGTGCGACTGCAGGGTGTTCCATACAGTAAGCCTGGAAGTCGCGCCGGGAGATGAAGGCAATCTCGGTATCTTCGATGGCTACTGCGGACGCAGGATAGGGGCCACCATCAAAGACTGGCAGTTCTGCGACGGATTCGCCGGGATTGTTCATGGCCAGAACCTGTTCACGGCCACCCAGTGATGTCTTGAAGATGCGTACCTTGCCACGCGCGATGATGTGCAGGCCGTGGCAGGGCTCCCCTTCAGAGAAGAGCAACTCACCGGTGCGGAAGAGCTTGCACGTCGTGCGCGCAGCCAGCAGTTGTAATTCTGCCGCGGTAAGGACCGACAGCAATGGGGTTTTTTCGAGAACAGCCGGCAGATCAATACGTTTAGTGCTCATTGGGGAAAGTCTAGCAGTGTGCAATGCAGTGATGTCGGAAAACCACCACAGCACTCTCTATCTGTATGAGGCTACTCGAGCTGCTGATGCACCCAATCGATCGCACGAGAAACAAGGGTATCGTTCTCCAGATGTATATTGCTGCTACCGCTAAGAGTGACCGCCAGTCGCGGGGTACTCGCTGGAGCCAACCTGTATAACCGAGACTTCAACTAG
>PKWK01000067.1:3071-3647 GCA_003133205.1 Granulicella sp.
AATGTTGCGAGTGCGCCGGCGTAAGGTCCACACCTTCAGACCAAGCCGGGACTACGCGAACGGCTTCAAACTAAACCTTATAGGCCCCAATGCCGATATCCCTGCGCATCCTTGATAGTCATCACTTCTGTTCGTGCGAAATGGCGACAATCAAATATCTGCATTTCTTCTCTATCAGCGGCCATAGTACTTCGCATTGATCTCTGCGAAGTCTTTCCATTTGTCGGGGAGATCATCGAGCGCAAATATGGCAGACACCGGGCACACCGGAACGCAAGCACCACAGTCAATGCATTCCACTGGGTCAATATAGAGTTGCGTTGCGTCTGCGAACTCCAGCTCATTCTTGCGTGGGTGAATGCAATCCACTGGGCAGGCGTCGACGCACGCGGTGTCTTTGGTTCCGATACACGGTTCAGCAATCACGTAAGCCATGGTCTAGTGCCTCCTGTTGACCAGCATAGACGTGGGTGCTGCACACGTAAGTGACTAAAGTCGCTGCCGCAGTCTCCTGGATGATCTTCGTCTAGTTCTATACTTATCGTGATGAGATGCCTATAGCTATCCCTGGAGTCG
>PKWK01000122.1 GCA_003133205.1 Granulicella sp.
GCTACACCGAAGTCCTCCCGCCGTACATGGTCAACTCGAAGTCGCTCTTCGGCACCGGCCAGCTCCCCAAGTTCGCCGAGGACCTCTTTCACTGCGACGACAAAGGCTCCTACGCCCCCGGCCAATATCAGGACAACGACCACTGGATGATCCCGACCGCCGAGGTCCCCGTCACCAACCTCTTTCGCGACGAAACGCTCGACGACTCGCAGCTCACCACCAGCTTCTGCGCCTACACACCATGCTTCCGCTCCGAAGCCGGCAGCTACGGCAAAGACGTGCGCGGCATGATCCGCCAGCACCAGTTCCAGAAGGTCGAGCTAGTCAAGTTCACCCGTCCCGACAAGTCCAACGAGGAGCACGAGCGTCTCACCCGCGACGCCGAGCGCGTCCTCGAACTCCTCGGCCTTCCCTACCGCCGCATGCTCCTCTGCACCGCCGACATGGGCTTCGCGTCCGCCAAAACCTACGACCTCGAGGTCTGGCTCCCCGGACAGAATCTCTACCGCGAAATCTCCTCCTGCTCGAACTTCGAGGCCTTCCAGGCCCGCCGCGCCAACATCCGCTTCAAACCCGCCGGCCAGAAAAAATCCGAGTTCGTCCACACCCTCAACGGCAGCGGCCTCGCCGTCGGCCGCACCTACCTCGCCGTCCTCGAAAACTATCAGCAGGCCGACGGCACCGTCCGCATCCCCGACGCCCTCGTCCCCTACATGAACGGAGAACATATCATCGGGAAGCGAGCATAGAGAGATGATTATGGAAAGGGAGAAGATTTGGATGGGCGGGACAATATGGACGGACAGGAGAATTTGCTTCTGAGATAGGCCCGGGCTTCAGCCCGGGCATCAAGTCGCGCCACAGAGCGGGCTTTAGCCCCCGGGATATTGACCTCACTCCGCGTCGCAACACTCGAAAAACCCAAGCCTTGCTTCACGAATAATATGCTATTTATTATGAACACTTTACGAGAAACAACCCTTGACACGCCTGATATACTGGTACCAGCGATTGAAAAGGAGAACCTCGGGCAGGAACCGAGGTTTTTCCGTGTAATGGGAGAGTAAGTCTTTTGTTTGCAAATATTTGCTTGTAACTTACTTGTTTTCATATATTTACAAGCATTGCAATTAGCTAAGTAAGGCAAACAAAGACAGTTAAGACCACCACCCCCCGGGGGGGTGGGCAGGGAGGGGCGGATTGGGCAAACTTCTTCGCAGCTATTTCTTCTGGAGCTACGAGCGCGGCAGCTTTCACTACGACATCATGGTGACGCTGATCCTCGTCTTCCTGTTTGTATCGCCGCATCTGATCGACTTCAAAGACCGGCCGGTTGAAACCGTTGCGCTCCACGCCAGCGAGGTGCTGGTAAAGGAGGCAGGCAGCAGCGACGGGAACAGCCGCTTCATCTTCCAGATCCGCGCCGACCAGCAGGGCGGCCCGCAGGCCAGTCAGACCGATGCTGAGCGGCGTGCGGCGATCCTGCGCGTCGTCGAACCGATCTCCGGCGAGGTGACGATCGAACGCTATGAGCCAATACTCGACGCAAGCGGCAAAAAAGTAGTCGCATATAACGTGTGGGTGGTTCGCTAATGCGGCTGCCGGCGTTCCAGTCACGTCAAGGCAAACAGCTTGGAACTACCGGGAGTCTCACCGCCATGTTGAAGTCTCGCCTCTACGCAACCACGCTGGTCCTCGTCGGAACGCTCGCAACCTGGATCATTATCGCTGGCCCCGGCGTCGAACGGGTCTCGGCAGCGCAGGCCAAGCCATCCCGGCTGACAACTGTCCTCGATGAAATGGATGCGGCAAGCACAAAGTTTCAGTCGGCGCAGGCAGACTTGCGTCAGGAAATCTTCACCAAAGTCATGCAGGACACCGAGACGAAGACGGGACAGATCTACTTCGAGCGCAAGAATGGCGCCACACAGATGGGCATGAAGCTCCTGCCTCCGGACGCGAAGCCGGGCACGCCGCCCGCGCAGATTGTCGAGTTCAAGGACGGAAAGTTGCGGGTGTGGGACACAGGCACCAACCAGGTCGATCAGTTTGCCGCGTCCGGCAAGAACCAGTCCATCGCCGAAACATTAATGACGCTCGGCTTTGGCGGCAGCGGAAGCAGTCTGGCCAAGGCCTTCCTCGTCACCGACCAGGGAACGGAACAGATGAGCGAGGGCAGCAAGTCCGTCTCGGTGGAGAAGCTCGATCTCGTCCCCAGGGACGCCGGCATAAAGAACAATTACAGCCACATCACGATCTGGGTGGACCCGGTGCGCGATGTTTCACTGAAGCAAACGCTGTTCGAAGCCTCGGGCGGCCAGTCCACAGGGGACACGCGAACCGTAGTCTATACGAACATCCGGTTGAACCAGAAAGTGGATGAAGCCCCGTTTACCATCCTGTGCAAGGCCAAATGCAACGTCGTGTCGCACTAGCGCAGCCGCGTGACGATTCTCGGCCGCGTAGGCTAGACTGGCGCGCATGAAATCGCCGCGCGCTTCCGTTGCCTCCATAATCTTCGCTCTCGCCGCTCCAGCACTGATCTCTATGCCACTTCCCGCCCAAGCTCCGCCGATCAACTACCAGTCCACAGAGATCCATCCCGACCACACCATCACCTTCCGCTACATCGATCCCGGCGCGACCAAAGTGATGCTCAACATTCGCGACCTGCCCAAACCCATGGCGATGGAAAAAGACGCCAACGGAGTCTGGACCGTCACCACTCAGCCGCTCCCGCCCGCCATCTATAACTACTACTTCGATGTCGGCGGCCAGTGGCGCCTCGACCCCGCCAATCCGCACATCGCCGTCAAGTTCCAGAACGTCACCAACCTGATCACCGTTCCGGGCTCCACGTCCCAGATGTGGGACCCCACCGACGTTCCCCACGGCGAACTGCACCACCACTTCTACACGTCCTCCGTCGTCCTCAACCTGCCCGGCAACCAGAGCGACTACTACGTCTACACTCCGCCCGGCTACGATCCCGCGTCGAAGACAACCTACCCAGTCCTCTATCTCCTCCACGGCTTCAACGAAGGTCCCTACAGTTGGACCGCCGTCGGCAAGGCCAACTACATCCTCGACAATCTTCTGGCGCAGGGGAAGATCAAGCCCATGATCGTGGTCATGCCGCTCGGCTACGGCGACCTCAACTACGTCACGACCGCGACCACGCGCCGCGACCCAGCGCTCGCCGCGGACCACTACAAGCGCTTCCAGCAAGCGCTGCTCACCGAAGTCCTGCCCCAGGTGGAGGCGAAGTATCGCGTCGCGCGCGACCGCGATCACCGCGCCATCGCCGGCCTCTCCATGGGCGGCCAGGAGAGCCTCACCATCGGCCTCACCAACCCCGACAAATTCGCGTATGTGATCGGCCTGAGCTCCGCCGCGCAAAGCCTTCCCACCAATCCGGCGCTCGCCAACCTCAATCCCAAGTCCGCGAACCTGCGCCTGCTCTGGGTCTCCTGCGGCACCGAGGACTCTCTCAGCGAGCCCAACCACAAACTCGCCGACTGGCTCAAATCCAAAGACATGCCGGTCACCTACGTCCAGACCCCCGGCGTCCACTCCTGGATCGTCTGGCAGGACAACCTCATCCACTTCGCCCCGCTGCTCTTCCAATCCAGGTAGTCCAACCGCCTCAGTCCATTGCCGAAAATCCGGCGCCCGATGACATTCGGTTGAGAACTGAGCCTCTCGCAGTATGCTTAGTTAAAGACCGCTCCGCTTATTGTTGGAGTCCCGGGAACGAAGGGAGTCACACGCATGCCGAAGGTGAAGGAGTTCACGGTAACGATTGCAGACAAGCCAGGCGCGCTGGGGACGTTCTTCCTGGCTCTGGCGGAGCGTGGCGTGAATGTCCTTGCGTTTCAATCGTATGTCGAGGAGGGCGAGAGCCTTGCCCGAATTGTGGTGGACGATCCGGCAACCTCAAAGAAGGTCCTGGGCGACCTGCGCATGATCTTCGAGGAGACCGAAGCCGCCGTAATCAGGCTTACGCACCGTCCGGGCGAGCTAGGCCGCGCAGCCGCGCGCTTGGGCGAAAAACACATCAACGTCGACTACTCCTACTGCGGACTGGAACCCGGTTCGACCCAGGCACTCGTGGTCTTCGGGGTAGACAACCTTACAAAAGCCGCGAAGGTGCTGGACGAACTGGCCGCCGAAAATACTTAATCAGCCGCTCGCATACGTAATTGCCGCCACACGCGTCAGGGGCAAGATATTTGACTCATCGTCTTCTGCGGAATCAGCAACGTCAAGGCTTGCGGCACAACTTCGATCCTCACCGGCAGCGTGCCCAGCAACTCACCGTCCGCCTCGACAAATGTGGGTGCGGTGGCGCCTTCCAGATCGCGACATTCCACTGTGATGCAATCCACAAGTTCGATCGAGCGCGCGTAGGTGTGGCGTCGGAACATCACGGCCAGCATGAATCGCAGGTAGCGCCAGCGGCTCCGCGTCTTGAATGCAATCACGCTGAGATTGCCGTTGCTGACCGAGGCATTGGGCACCAGTTTGTGTACCACGCCACCAAAGTTGCCAATGCGTACCGCCAGAAGTTGAGACACATCTTCTACCCGGGGAGTATCGCCTCCAGTCTCCATCAACGTTGTTGCAAATACCGGGAAGTTGTGGCTTGCCCACATGCGAAAGGCTTCCACCACGTATGCGGC
>PKWK01000402.1 GCA_003133205.1 Granulicella sp.
ATCTACCACCGCGCCTGGCCGAGTACGACAAGCAAGTGATGCAAAACCGGATCTTCAAGAGCCGCACCCAGGGAGTGGGCGCCTTCACTAAGGAAGAGGCCATCGACTGGGGCGTCACGGGACCTGGCTTGCGTGCTTGCGGCTTCGCGTGGGACTTCCGTAAGGAGCAGCCTTACTCCGGATATGAGCAGTTCAAATTCGATGTTCCGACCGGCACTCATGGAGACTGTTATGACCGTGCGCTGGTACGCGTCGAAGAGATGCGCCAGAGTCTGTGCATTATCGAACAATGCGTGAATAACATGCCAGAGGGCACCTATAAATCACCCCATCCTCTTGCCTGTCCGCCTCTAAAAGAGCGCACCATGCACGACATCGAAACCCTAATTACTCATTTTCTGGGGGTGAGTTGGGGACCGGTGATTCCGCCGGGCGAAGCGCTTGGAGCGATTGAGGCCACGAAGGGGAACAACGGTTACTACTTGGTAAGCGACGGCAGCACTACTTCGTACCGCACTCGTATTCGGACGCCATCGTTTGCGCACATGCAGATGTTGCCGCGGCTTGTTCGCGGCCGGATGATCCCGGACCTGTTCGCCATTTTGGGCGCGATGGACTTTGTGCTGGCGGACGTGGATAGATGAGGCGAGGAAACCTATGTTGATGGATGAGGAGCGGCAGGAGATCGAGGCCGAGTTGGTTCATTATCCCACCAAACAGGCCGTATGCATAGATGCAATGAAGATCGTGCAGCGCCACCGAGGATGGGTTTCCGACGAAAATATTCGCGACATTGGCGAACTGCTTGATATGTCGCCCGCCGATCTCGATGGCGTGGCTACGTTCTACAACCTGATCTTTCGTAAGCCGGTAGGCCGGCACGTCGTCATGCTATGCAACAGCGTGAGTTGCTGGATCATGGGTTACGAACGCATCCGAGAGCACGTGACCAGACAATTGGGAATTGAATTCGGCGAAACCACAGCCGACAACCGGTTTACCCTTCTGCCCATCGTGTGTCTTGGAGCATGTCAACATGCACCAACGATGTTGGTAGATAACGAACTTCACGGCAACCTCGATGCGGCAAAGATTGACGGGATTCTGGAGGAGTGCAAGTAGCGATGCCTACGGAAAGACCACTTACCCAAGCAATACCGACGGATGGCCAGGCTCTCAGCCTCCAGGGCTATGAGCATTCGGGTGGATATCAGGGCCTCCGCAAGGCCCTGCACGAGATGACGCCTCAGAAAGTACAGGAGGAAGTTAAGAACTCGGGCTTGCGCGGCCGTGGCGGCGCCGGCTTCCCCACCGGGCTCAAATGGAGCTTTACTCCTATGGGTGCCGATACTCCCCGGCCCAAGTACGTGATTGCCAACGCTGACGAAATGGAGCCTGGAACCTTCAAGGATCGCCATCTGATGGAAGGCAATCCCCATCAGTTGATTGAAGGATTGATTCTGACGGCCTATGCCAACCAGGCTGATATCGCCTTCATATTCATCCGCGGCGAATACAAATTGTCGCAGGAGAGACTGGCACGTGCGATTGCCGAAGCCTACTCGGCCGGATATTTGGGAACGGACATTCTGAAGTCGGGTTACGGGCTTGAAATGTATCTCCACATCAGCGCAGGACGGTACATGTGCGGTGAGGAGACAGGGTTGCTGAACGCGCTCGAGGGCAAGCGCGCCAACCCGCGTGCCAAACCGCCATTTCCGCAAGTATCTGGCCTCTGGGGCAAGCCCACCATCGTCAATAACGTTGAAACGCTCGTAAATGTACCCCACATTATTGAAAAGGGTGCGGCTTGGTTCCAGAGCTTGGGCCGCACGAGGGATGCTGGCACGAAGCTCTATGGTGCCAGCGGAAAAGTCAAGCGTCCCGGCCTATGGGAACTGCCGATGGGGACCCCGCTGCGCGAGATCCTGGAAGAGCATGCGGGCGGCATGCGCGATGGGCTGCGGTTTCGAGGAGTTCTTCCCGGCGGCGCCTCCACGGATTTTCTCGTCGAAGAGCATCTCGATGTGCCAATGGATTACACCGAAGTCCAAAAGGCCGGAAGTCGCCTTGGGACCGGAACCATGATCGTCCTTGACGATCAGACCTGCCCGGTGGGAATGACCTCTAATCTCATTCACTTTTTTGCTCAGGAGTCCTGTGGCTGGTGTACGCCCTGTTGGAGCGGCCTCGGCTGGGCGAAACAAATCCTGGCTGCAATGGAGGAAGGACATGGAGAACCAGGCGATCTTGACAAGCTTTCCTTTCAGTCGAACTTCTGGTCACCAGGGCACACCTTTTGCGCGTTGGCGCCTGGTGCCGCAGAGCCTCTACAGAGTGCGTTGAAGTTTTTCCGCGATGATTTTGACCGGCACATAAACGAGAAGCGTTGCCCCTGGAGACCCTGATGGGAACCATCTACATCGACGGCAAAGCCTGCGAAG
Organism: Granulicella sp.; assembly: GCA_003133205.1. Next base: position 2,445 of record PKWK01000402.1, read on the forward strand.
CAAATCCGAAGCAGAACCTGCTGCACGCCTGTCTCTCGCTCGGGCTCGACCTGCCGTACTTCTGCTGGCATCCCGCCCTGGGTTCGGTAGGCGCATGCCGTCAGTGCGCCATCAAGCAATTTAAGGATGACCAAGATACTCGCGGGAGAATCGTCATGGCCTGCATGACGCCTGCCGTGCCCGAGTCCCGCATTTCCATTCTCGATCCCGAAGCGGTTGCTTTTCGCGCCGGCATTATTGAGGGAATGATGCTGAACCATCCCCATGACTGTCCGGTATGCGACGAAGGCGGCGAGTGTCACTTGCAGGACATGACGGTAATGACCGGCCATAATTACCGTCGCACACGATTTGCCAAGCGCACGTTTCAGAATCAGAACCTCGGCCCATTCGTTTACCACGAGATGAATCGGTGCATCCAGTGCTACCGCTGTGTGCGCTTCTATCGTCAGTATGCCGGAGGCAGCGACCTGAACGCGTTTGGCATCGGGAACGCCGTTTATTTCGGGCGGGACGAAGATGGCGTTCTTGAAAACGAATTTGCGGGCAACCTGGTGGAGATTTGTCCAACTGGCGTCTTTACCGATCGAACGCTCCGGCGCCACTACACGCGAAAGTGGGATCTTCGAATGGCGCCTTCGATTTGCGTCCATTGCGGAGTGGGCTGCAACATAACCGTTGGAGAGCGCTACGGATTGCTGCGCCGGGTAGTGAACCGCTTCAACAGGGAGGTGAACGGCTACTTTCTTTGTGACCGCGGACGCTTTGGCTATGAGTTTGTAAACAACGCGGCTAGAATTCGCGCTGCGCAGCTAAAAGGAGAGACGATTTCGAGCGAGGAGGCGGAGCGCCAATTTCAATCGCTCATTTCCAGGAGTGAGAGACCGATTGGCATCGGCTCGCCCAGGGCTTCGCTCGAGGCAAATTTTGCGCTGCAGCGGCTTGTCGGGAGAGGCCGCTTTTTTGCGGGTGTTGCCGGCAGCGAGTGGGCGCGGATCGGGAAGATGGTGAAGATTCTTCAGACCGGGCCCGCCAGGCCCCCATCGCTGCACGACATTGAATGTTCCGATGCTGTGCTGATTCTGGGCGAAGACGTCACGAACTCCGCACCACGGATGGCGCTCAGTCTGCGCCAGTCAGTTCGTCAACAGCCCTTCGACGTCGCGAGGAAATCGCACACTCCTCTGTGGACGGACGACGCAGTGCGCGAAATGGTGCAGGACCAAAAGGGCCCATTCTTCATTGCGGCGTCTGGCGCGACGCGATTGGATGATGTCGCCACTCGAACGTACCGGGCCGCGCCCCATGACATCGCGCGGCTGGGCTTCGCGGTTGCTCATGAAGTTAACCCTGATGCGCCCGGAGTGCCCAACTTGCCTGAAGAGATACGGGAACTGGCCCGCGCTATTGCAGACGCACTGAAAAGCGCGGCACGACCACTGGTCGTTTCCGGACCCAGTTGCCGGAGCCTGTCCGTAATAGAATCCGCGGCGAACGTAGCCAAAGCCTTGTGTGACATCGGCAGGCCTGCAGCGCTCAGCCTGATTGCACCCGAGTGCAATAGTTTCGGTCTGGCGTTGATGGGTGCGCGCCCGCTGAACGAGACGCTCGCGTTGATCGGGAAGGTCGATGCTCTGATCGTTCTGGAGAACGATCTGTACCGACGTCTCCCAGCGAGACAGGCGGATGGATTGCTGAGTTTGGCGGCTCATCGGATCGTGCTCGATCACCTGGCGAACCAAACCACTGCGAAAGCAGACCTGCTTCTTCCCGCCGGCACATTTGCCGAGTCCGATGGAACGCTGGTCAACAACGAAGGGCGCGCACAACGGTTCTTCCAGGTGTTCGCGCCGGAGCAAGAGGTGCGGGAGAGTTGGCGATGGCTGCGCGATTCGACCTGGTCGTCTCTCGACGATGTTCTGACCGCCATCACAAAAGAGAATCCAGAATTAGCCGCTGTAATCAAGGCTGCGCCGCTATCGGATTTCCGGTTGGCAGGCGCGAGGATCCCGCGGGAGCCACACCGCTACAGCGGGCTCACCTCCATCACCGCGAATATCAGCGTCGTCGAACCCAAACCGCCGCAGGACCCGGACTCTGCGCTCGCATATTCCATGGAAGGCGCATCTCTCCAACCGCCCAGCGCACTACAACCATTTTTCTGGACCCCCGGCTGGAACTCCATCCAGGCTGTGAACAAATTCCAGAGTGAGATTGGCGGCCCACTGCACGGGGGTGATCCCGGGATTCGCCTGTTCGAACCATCGCAGGGAGGAGAGTACTTCACCGCCGTGCCAGCCGCCTTTAGCCGGCGCGAAGCGGAATGGATGGTCCTTCCTATCGAACACATCTTCGGCTCTGAGGAACTTAGCCTTCAGGCTCCCGGGGTTGCGGAGCTTGCGTTTGAGCCCTACCTGGCCGTCAACGCCGCCGACGCGGCCAGTCTTCATTTAGATGAAAATGCTGGAGACGTCGAGATCGAACTCGGTGGAGTAAAGCAGCGACTGCCATTGAAGGTTCTTCCTGATCTGCCGACGGGGGTCGCAGGAATTCCTACAGGCCTGACGGAAGCTTCTGGAGAAGAATTCCCTGTCTGGCGCCGGATCGAGCGAGCAACATGACCAGTCCTTACCCACTTGCGTCGATTCTCGGAATCCTGATCGTGGCGCTCAGCCTTTCGGCGCTGCTCATCTGGGTGGAACGCCGCCTTTTGGCGCTCTGGCAGGATCGCTACGGTCCGAATCGAGTCGGACCGTTTGGCTTGCTGCAAGTGGTCGCCGACATGATCAAGATATTCACGAAGGAAGACTGGATCCCGCCGTTTGCGGATAAGGCGGTCTTCGTTATTGCACCGGCCATCATTATGGTCACGGTATTGTTGTCGTTCGCCGTACTGCCAATTGCTCCGGGAATCATCGTTGTGGACCTCAACATCGCTCTGCTCTTTTTCCTGGGTATGTCCTCGCTTGGCGTCTACAGCATTGTGCTGGCCGGCTGGGCCTCCGGCAATAAGTACTCCCTGCTGGGAGGGCTGCGCGCCGCCGCGCAGATGATCAGCTACGAAGTTTTCATGGGCATTTCCTTGATGGGAGTTGTGCTGCTTGCTGGCTCCTTCAGCCTGACGACAATCGTGGAAGCGCAAAGGAATCGGTGGTTCGTGCTTCCTCAATTTCTCGGTTTCGTTCTGTTTCTGATCGCAGGCATGGCCGAAGCACGGCGGTTGCCGTTTGATCTTCCGGAGGCCGAGGCTGAGCTTGTTGCAGGATTTCATTCCGAGTATTCAGGCATGAAGTTCGGTATGTTCTTTGTGGGGGAATACCTTGGCATCACACTGATCTCCTCCATGATTACGGTCTTGTTCTTCGGCGGCTGGATGGGGCCGTGGCTGCCTCCCCTCGTATGGTTCCTCCTGAAGGTGTTTGCGTTCATCTGCTTTTTCATCCTGTTACGGGCTTCGCTACCGAGGCTGCGTTTCGATCAGCTCATGTCCCTTGGCTGGAAGGTAATGCTTCCGTTGGCGTTGGTCAATCTCGTGGTAACCGGGGCCGTCGTGACGGCTTTCAAGTGAACCGCTCAGAGAGGTGGATTAAGCAATGCTGAGCTTGTTGAGAACCATCTGGAGCGTGTTCCTGCACACCTTTCGCCGGCGGGTCACCATCCAGTATCCAGAGCAGAAGCCATATCTGGCGCCGCGCACCAGGGGGCGCATCATTCTGTCGCGGGACCCGGATGGCGGCGAGCGATGCGTAGCATGTCACCTCTGTGCGGTCGTCTGTCCGGTGGACTGCATCTCGCTGCAGGCGACGGAAGATGAAAACGAGCGTCGCTATCCGGAGTTCTTTCGCATCAATTTTTCAAGATGCATCTTTTGTGGCCTTTGCGAAGATGCGTGTCCGACATATGCAATTCAGCTCACGCCGGATTTTGAAATGTCCGAATACAAACGTCAGAACCTGGTTTATGAGAAGGAAGATTTGCTGATTGACGGGCCAGGGAAGTATCCGGGCTACAACTTCTGGCGCGTCTCGGGAGTGAAGATTGGCGGCAAAGAGAAGGGTGAAGCGGAGAATGAAGCGCCCCCGGTGGACCTCCGCAGGTTGTTGCCATGATGACTTTCATGGAATTCGCTTTCTATATCGCGGCAGGTGTGGCCGTGACTTCCACGCTCCTGGCCATCACACGGTTGGTAGCCGTGCATGCGCTGCTCTATCTGATCGTTTCGCTTCTGGCTGTGGCCGTGGTCTTCTACACGATGGGCGCTCCCCTGGTAGCTGCGCTTGAGGTAATCATCTATGCGGGCGCGATCGTGGTTCTCTTTGTTTTTGTGGTGATGATGTTGAACCTGGGAACGCAGGCCCGCGAAGAGGAACGTCAATGGCTTGCGGGAGGCGCATGGATCGGCCCTGTCATTCTTTCCGCGCTCCTGCTTCTCGAGGTGATCTATTTAATAGCCCGCGTTGGCC
>PKWK01000106.1 GCA_003133205.1 Granulicella sp.
CTCACCACATCGCCCGGCTGCAGCTTGAAGTCCTCCAGGCTCAGCGTCGCACTGCCTCCCGCATCCTTCGCGCCCGGCTGCTTCAGAATATTCACCGTCTGGTCCGGCCCGCCGTTCACCGAGTAGTGCAAACTCACATGTGTCAGCCCAAAATCCGCCCCCGCCTTCACCCCAACGGTCACTTCCTCAATCGGACTAGCCCGGTAATCCCCCGCGGGTTTATCGATCGCGATGCTAGGCGGATTCGCCTTGCTCGTCGAAACAAAATAATCCTCCGACAACCGCACCTGCTGGCCCTCATCCAACGCCGCCACATGGTAGGCCCCATCCTTTTCCATGTGTATCGTCCCGCGATACACATTCCCCTCTCCACCCGTCAGATGCACCACCTGGCCGCCATCGAGCACCAGCATCCCATCCTTCAGCGGACTGGTCATCGTCACCGTCAACGCCGCGTCCGTGCCCTCGAGCGCGCGCAGATCGCCGGCCTGCTCCTCCGACACCATCTGCATCCCCGTCCATTTCGGATAGTGGTACGTCACCGCCATCGCCTTCACAGACGGCAAATCCACCACGCGAAACTTGAAGTGCTTCGAAGCCGCCGCGCCCGCCTGCACGTAGTACTCCACGTTCTCAGGCAGCCCCGCGAACAAAAACTGGAACCCCGTCCCATCCATCTGCGGCTGCATCGCCACCGTCTCCCACTTCGACGCGCTCGCATACCGCGCAAACAGATTCACCTTGTTCGTCGTCAACCCAATCACCTGCGCGGTCACCATCTCGTCGCTGTTCCGCCGCACCGCCGCATCGCCCGGCGTCACGCGGATCTCATAGATCGGCGGCACATCCTTGCGCGGCCCCGTCCACAGCAGCGAAGCCCCATACCCCATGAACCCCGGTCGCGCCGCAATCATCCACACCAGCACGCCCGCACACACCACCCCAGCGCCCAGCAGCGCCAGCAGCCGATTCCGCGACGCCAGCCCCTCCGGCCGCGCATCCTCCGCAACCTTCAGCGTGTCCGCCGCCAGCAACTCCAGAAAAATCCCGCCCTGCCCCGCCTCCGCATCCTCCGCGCGTTCCTTCTCCGAGAAGGTAACCAGCCGCTGTTCAAACTCCGGAAACACCGCCTCCGCGCGTCCCACCGACCGCCGCCGATTCAGCCGCCACAGCGGCCACGCCAGCCCAAAGCACACCGCCGCCACCACTATCGCGAGCAGCACCAGTCGCGCAGGCGTCAACCCGCGTTCCGGAAACGCATACGCATTCAAAATGAGCGTGAGAAGAACCGTCGCGGCAAGCGCGGCAAACGTAAGCACCGCCGCCCCCCGCAAGCTTGCATCCAGGCGCAGCCTCTGCTGCACCTGCTGGATGTAGAGGTTGAGCTGCTGTCGCTTGCTCATAGTTCCTCCCGCTGCGTACCCAGATAACGGCTGGCCAGCCCCGATTCCGCCAGCGCGTCCACCAATAATAGAAGCATAATCCACCACCACAGGCTCGACACACTATTTGGCGCCTGCGCCGCCGGTTCTGTACCCGCCGTGCCCGTCGCCTCCGCCCCGCTCGTCCCTGCGCTCCCACTCCACAACTTCAGCACATCATCCGGAATCGTCTCCAGATCCGACTCCCGCCGATCCGGATTCACCGCAATCAACGCGTCCCGCCCATTCGCAAACCGTATCTGGTAGAACCCCGCCCGAGCCAGTTGGAACGACTCCGCCGCAGCCGCCTCCTTCAACGACAGAGGCCGCTTCCCATCCGGCCCGATGATGTCAACCGTCGCGCCTTTCGCCGCTGCATTCCCCGACGCCTGATTCACCGGATTCCGCAGTTGCACAAACGAATCCACCACCCGAGCCCCGCTCACCCGCTCCTCGCCCGAGAGATACCGCGCCGTCTCATCCACAAACGCCACGAACCCCGGACTCAACGGCAGATCATTCGTCAGGTTGTCGAACCCCGACGCAAACAGCAGCACATGACCTTCGCCCACCTGTTTATCGATGAGCAGCGGAGTCCCATCCGCAAGTCGCGCCACCACCCGCGCCTTCTCCGGATCGACCGCCGCCGCGTAAAAGAACTTCGTTCCCGTCCAACCATCCGCGTCCTTCATTGAAGGATGCGACGCATCCGCCTGCCCAACCGTCGAAAACTCCCCGCCCCCCGACGATCCGCGCGCATAGAAATGCCCGTCCGCCACGTTCCCCCCATACACCGGAATGTGTTCGCGATGCGAGTCCGCCATCCCCGTCGCCACCAACACGCTGCCGCCGTCCTCCACATTCCGCAGCAGTGAATTCTCCAGAATCGACGGCACCAACGTCACATCCGCCAGCACCACAAACGCATACTTCGTCGGATCAATATCCGACGTCTGCTCCGGCGTAATCGGCTGCAGCACAAACGAAGCCTGAGCCGCAGCAGCCAGCGCCGCCCCAAAATACAACGGCGACCGCGCATCCGACCCCTGATGCACAAACAGCACTCGCTCCGGGTCAGCCCGCTTCACCGCAAAGCCGCTCGCATCATCATTCGGAAATCCATCCGCCGCATCGATGCGCACCGCGCACCGGCTCTCGCCATACGGCACATCCAACCCTTCAAACGCGACAGTGGCCCGCCCATTCGCAGGCACATCCACCTTCTTCGTCGCGACCACACTCCCGTTCACCACCAGCGAAACTGTCCGCGTAGCAGCCGGCGTCGCATCGCCGGCAATCACCGCCAGTACCCGCGCCTTCTTCGTATCCACCAACTGCCCCGGCGCCTGCACACTTTCGACCGTCCAGTTCGGCACCGCCGCAGCCGCGCCCACCCGATGCAGCACCAGCGCCACGTTCCCCGGCATCACCATGTCCGCAAAATTCCCCGGCATATTCGACTGCTGCATATCGCTGAACAGGTCGAGTTCCATCGGCGTATGAACCGTCTCCGCCATCGCCCGCATCCCGCGTCCCAACTCACCGAACGTCCCATGCCCATCGCCCGGCTCAATCCCCTCCACAGCCGCGCGCAACTCACCCGCATCCTCCGTCGGCTGTGTCAGCAAACGCATCTGCCCACCCAGCGCAATCACCTGCGCCTTCTGCCCCCCAGCCTTGTGCGACAGCACCTCCAGCGCCCCGCGCTTCGCCTCATCCAGTCTCGTACTGCCCGAACCAGCCGCCGCGTTCATGCTGAACGAATCATCTACCGCCACCAGCAACAGCTTGTCGCTCGCCTGCACTGACTTATGCCGAAAGAACGGCCGCGCAAACGCCAGCGCCAGCAACAGAACCAGCAGCGTCCTCAGCGCGAACAGCAGCAGATACCGCAGCCTCCTGTGCCGCACCGAGCTCTGCGTCCCCTGCTCGAAGAACATCAGCGAACTCACCGGCCGCGGCACCGTCGTCTGCTTCCTCAGCAGATGCACATACACCGGCAGCCCCACCGCCAGCAGCCCCGCCAGAAACCACGGCGCAAGGAAGCCCATCACGCGCCTCCCAGTCCGGAGGTATGTCCAGACCGCCGCAGCGAAAGATACTCCGTCAGCGCCTTGTCCAGCGGCTTGTCCGTCGTCAGCAGGTGATACCCCATCCCCGCCGCCTGCGTCCTGTCCCGCATCTCCTCCAGATGGTGGTCCATCTTCGCGCGATACTGCGTCTTCACATAATCCGGAATCACTTCAAGCTTCCGGTCCGTCTCCAGGTCCACCAAAATCGCCGGCCCCTTCATCTCCGGAAAAATCTCCTTCGGATCGAGCACGTGGAACAGCACCACCTCGCTCCCATGAAATCGCAGCGGCTCAATCGCCTTCACAATCGTCTCCGGCTCCTCATAAAAATCCGAGATCACCAGCACAATCCCGCGCCTCCGCAGAAACTCCTGAAAATGTTTCATCGGCTTGGCAAAATCCGTGCGCGCCGCCGGCTCCGCCTGCTCCAACCCCGCCAGCAGCCGGTGCAACTGCCCCTGTCGCGTCGATGGCCGAATGTAATCCCGCACCTCGTCGTCAAACACAATCAGCCCCGCCGGATCATGCTGATTGTGAATCGCCAGGTAACACAGCGACGCCGCCATGTACCGCGCGTAGTCCATCTTCGTCACCGCGTGCGACGTGTACTTCATCGAATTGCTCGCATCCAGCAGCAGCGTCAACTGGCTGTTTGTCTCGCCGCGATACCGCTTCAGATAGCAGCGCTCCGTGCGCGCAAACAGGTTCCAGTCCACATGCCGCAGATCGTCTCCCGGCGTATACGCGCGATACTCCGCGAACTCCAGGCTGAACCCGAAGTCCGGCGATCGGTGCAGCCCCGCCACGAAGCCGTCCACCACCGTCTTCGCCACCAGGTCCAAACTCGAAATCCCGTGCAACACCGCCGGATCAAGAAACCGCTGCAGCATCCCGCCTCCACTGGCCACTTACCACTGACCACTTAC
>PKWK01000240.1 GCA_003133205.1 Granulicella sp.
CAAGTAAATACCCCTAATCCGCGTTGATCCGTTTATGTCGAGCTACTTCGTGTTGCGTGTCCCTTACTGCTTGCTTCTTACTACGTGCTACTTGCTTCCCACTATGTACTGCTTACTGCTTCGTATCTATCCGTCTTACGTCTTGAGTGTGATTCTTGCTGAACGGCCAGAGATTTTCTGTGATTTGCGTCACATCAGATGGGGTGGAATCGGTTCTGGCACGCCTTCTAAAGACGTATACTCGCGGGGAATATGGAGGGTGCCGGAATGTCGAACGCTACGGAATGCCAGAGGTCGCGCAGGGATTTTTTGAAGACGTCCTTGATTGGCGGCGCGGCTGCGTTTGCGGTGGCGAAGATTCCCGTTGCTGCGGCTGCTGGACCGGTTCCGGTTCCGCCGGTTGGCTTCGGGAGCCTGGTATCGCTCGCCGGCGGGGACGATCGCGCGAAGATTGCGTTTGATTCGCTGGTGCCATTGAAGAAAGAGATTGCGGCGGCGATTGGCAACAAGCGGGTGGTGCTGAAGCCGAACAACGTGATCATCGACAAGCCGCTGTGCGCGACTCATGCGGACAACCTTGAAGGGATCATCGAGTTCCTGTATTCGATCGGTAAGACGAATATTGTGATTGCGGAGTCGCCGGCGAACGGCTCGGCGATGGATGGATTTGCGAACTACGGGTACGACAAGCTGGCGGCGAAGTACAAGGTGAAGCTGGTGAATCTCGACACCGAGGGGTACGAGGTTCTGTATGTCGTCGACCAGAAGGACATGCAGCCGCATGCGGTGCGCGTGGCGACGATGTTGATGGACCCGACGAATAACTTTGTGATCTCGGCGGCGAAGCTGAAGACGCACGACCTGGTGGGGATTACGCTGTCGCTGAAGAATATTGTTGTGGGGTCGGGGATCAAGGACTCGGGCGCGGGGCTGGGACGGCCGGGTTCGGGCGGTGGCAGGTCGGACAAGCCGCTGATGCATGGCGGCGGGACCTACGGGATCAACTACAACCTGTTCACGCTGTCGTCGAAGCTGCACCCGGACCTTGCGGTGATCGATGGCTACGAAGGGATGGAAGGCACGGGGCCGGTGAACGGCACGCCGGTGAGCCAGAAGGTTTGCGTCGCGAGCATGGACTGGCTGGCGGCGGATCGCGTGGGCGCGGAGTTGATGGGCGTCGACTTCAACAAGATCGGGTACCTGAGCTACTGCGCGAAGGCGGGGAACCGCGGGCAGGGAGACTTGAGCAAGATCCGGATGGTGGGGGCGGCGATCAAGGACTATGCGAAGACGTATCAGTTGCCACGGCAGTGGGAGCAGATTACGAGCTGGCAGAAGCCGATGGTGAGCGCGTAAGGCGACCACGGAGGAACACGGATAGATTTCGTGAAGCTAATCCGCGTTCATCTAGATGAGTTCGAAGTGGAGTTGGCGGCCGACTGCGGTAGCGGCTTTGGAAAGCGTGTTGAGGGTGACGGCGTCATTTTCCGGATCGAGCAGGCGATCCAGGGCGGCGCGGCTGGTGTTCATGCGCCGGGCCATGTCAGATTTGGTTAGCTTCCGATCAATCATCTCCTGGCTGATCTGGCGGGCGAGAACGCGCTTGATCGCGACGGCGGTGGTCTCTTCGTAGATGCCCTCTTCGCGGAGCCAGTCGTCGAAGCTGCTGCCAATGTTCTTCTTCTTCATCGCTCGTCTCCCTTCATCCGCTTCAAAGCCAGGCCGATCTCCTGCGTGGGCGTGGCTTGCGTCTTCTTGATGAAGCCGTGCAACAGGACCATCTGGCCGCCAGATACGCAGAAGATAATCCTGGCGATTCTGCCCTGCGTCAGCGAACTTCCCAAAGACCGCGGCCAAGCGAACGTACCAGCGGTAAGCCCAGCGGCCACGCAAACTCAACATCTTTGATGTCTTCGCCGATGATGCGGCGGTCGGCGGGTGGAAGCTCTTTCAGCCATTCCCGGACAGGTTCGCGGCCACTTGGATTTCGATAGAAACGGGCCGGGAGCCGCCCTGAATAATTGTACCAGAATTGGTACGCCCATATTGCCCTCCCCGGGCTTACGATGAGATCGAAATGAAACGAATCCTTCTTGCGAGCCTCGCGATCTTGTGTTTTCTATCGACTCCCAGGCTGCCTGGTCAGCCGCATGCGGGGACTGGGCAGATTAGCGGGCATGTCGGCGATGAGGTTGGCGCGGTTATCGGGAAGGCCAGTGCTTTCGTTCGTCGGTATTCGCCGACTGAAAACGGTGTGGAGCTTGTGACTCACTCAGATGGTCAGGGAAACTTTGTGGTTACGCTTGCGCCGGGCGCGTATGACGTGCTTGTCACTTCGGCAGGGTTCATGTCGAAGATGCAGACGGTTGTCGTGCAGGCTGGTAAGACCCAGAAGCTTGAGTGGAAACTCACAGCCCAGCCTTGTGACTTTCCAACAGCGAATTGCGATACGTTCCGGTAGGCGCTCAGAAGAGGCCGTATTTGCGGGGCATTTCTATGCCGAAGTGTTCGTAGGCGAGGCGGGTGGCGACACGGCCGCGGGGGGTGCGGTCGAGGAAGCCGATCTGGATGAGGAAGGGTTCGTAGACCTCTTCGAGGGCGTCCTGCTCTTCGGCCAACGCAGCCGCCAGCGTATTTAATCCAACAGGCCCGCCATCGTATTTCTCGATGATGGTGCGCAGGAGGCGGCGGTCGAGTTCGTCGAAGCCGTGGGCGTCGACTTCGAGCAGCGCGAGCGCGGCCTGCGCGGTGGCGCGGTCGATCACGCCGGCAGCGCGGACCTGGGCGTAGTCTCTCACTCGGCGGAGCAGGCGGTTGGCGATGCGTGGCGTTCCGCGGGAGCGCATGGCGATCTCGGCGGCGCCGTCCGTGTCGATGGCGATGCCGATGACTTCGGCGGAGCGCTCGACTACGAAGCGCAGTTCGTCGTCTGTGTAGAACTCGAGGCGGAGCAGGATGCCGAAGCGGCTCCGCAATGGAGACGACAGCAGACCGGGGCGCGTCGTGGCGGCGACGAAGGTGAAGGGGCGAATCTCCATGACGTGGGTGCGCGCGGCGGGGCCCTGGCCGATGATGATGTCGAGTTTGTAGTCTTCGAGGGCGGTGTAGAGCTTTTCTTCC
>PKWK01000207.1:0-13924 GCA_003133205.1 Granulicella sp.
GTCAACTTCTTCGGCGGCCCGCCCAAGGGCACCGTGGTCACCCTCGACACCAACCGCCTCCACTATGGCGACATCACCCTCAAGGCGAGCTTCCATCACACTCCCAGCTCGTGCGCGGAGGCGTTCGATCTAATAAAAAACGGCGGCTTCAAGTCCGCCAAATTCATCACGCGCACGGCCGGGCTCGACGAGGTCCCCGCCGTCTTCGCCCGCATGATGACCCGCAGCGCAGACAACCGCGCCGACATCAAAACAGCCGTCTTCCCCAACGGCTACCGACCCACAGGGAGTGCGCAATGACTGGCGAAACCGAGCTAGCCTCCCGCGAGACCAACGCAGCCGACTCGCTCGCCGGCGCGCCTCCCGAGTACCTCACTCCGGAAGACCGTCCCACGCTCGAAGAGGCCCGCGCCTGGTGCCACCAGCTAGCCACCTCGCACTACGAGAACTTCCACGTCGCCACGTTTTTCCTACCCAAACGCGTGCGACCGCACTTCGAAAGCGTCTACGCCTTCTGCCGCGTCTCCGACGATCTCGGCGATGAGGTCGCCGACACCTCAACCGCCCTCCGCCTGCTCGAGACCTGGGGCCAGATGCTCGACGAGTGCTACGACGCGCCTGAGCAATCCCGCCATCCCATCTTCGTCGCGCTCCACGAAACCATCGTCGCCTGCGACCTCCCGCGCAGCCTCTTCCATGATCTCCTGCGCGCCTTCTGCCAGGACCAGATCAAGACCCACTACGAAACATGGGATGAGGCCGTCGACTATTCGCGCTACTCCGCCAACCCCGTTGGCCGCCTCGTCCTGATGGTCTGCGGATACCGCGACGAACGGCGCGCGCTGCTGTCGGACAAGATCTGCACCGGCCTGCAACTCGCGAACTTCTGGCAGGACGCCGTGCGCGACTCCGAGATCCCGCGCCGCTACATTCCCGCCGAATACATGGACCGCTTCGGCGTCGCCGAGGGCCAGATCGAAGGCCGCGTCTTCACGCCCGAGTTCGGCGCAATGATGCGCTCCCTCGTCGATCGCACCCGCGACATGCTCCGCGAGGGCGCGCCCATCAGCGACCTGGTCGACGACGAGCTGCGCGTCACGCTCGACCTCTTCCGCAAGGGCGGCGAGGCCATTCTCGACGGCATCGCAGCGCAGGATTACGACGTGCTCCGCGGCCGCCCAGTCGTCACGCGGCGCAAGAAGCTGATGCTGCTGCTCGGTGCGCTCGTCGGCAAAATTCGGATCGGGCGCACGGCTGGAGCTCGCCCCGCGTGAGCGAAGCCGGAAACATGGATGCGCGGACCGCTGAAGCCTACCTCTTCTGCCGCGAGGTGGCCCGTCGCGAGGCGCAAAACTTCTACTGGGCCTTCCGCGTCCTCCCCCGATACAAGAGCGATGCGATGTGCGCCGTCTACGCCTTCATGCGCCGCGCCGACGACATCTCCGACGACGAATCGAAGTCCATCGAAACCCGCCGCGCCGAAATGGCCGCATGGCTGCAATCATGGCGCGCATCGAGATCTGCGACGAGCGGCGCGCAAACCGCAGACCCTGTATTCCTCGCCCTTGGCGATACGCAGCGCCGCTTCAATATCCCCGACAATCTACTCGAAGAACTCGTCGCCGGCACCACCATGGACCTCGAACCCAGCAGCGTTGGCGCTGCCGGCGTGCAGACCTATGCAACCTTCGGAGACCTCTACCAATACTGCTATCTGGTCGCCTCGGTCGTCGGACTCGTCTGCATCAAGATCTTCGGCTACACCGACCAGCGTGCGGAGCAGTTCGCCGAAGAGACCGGCGTAGCCTTCCAACTCACCAACATCCTGCGCGACGTAAAAGAGGATGTCGAACGTGGCCGCGTTTATCTCCCGATGGACCTCCTCGACGAATTCGGAGAGACACCAGCCGAGTTGCACGAGCTTGCCGCCGGTCGCGCTATGACCGAGCGCGAGCGCGGAATGCTCGCCACCCTCGCCATCCGCGCGGAGAAATACTACCTCGCCGCAAACAAGCTCATCCCGCTGCTCGACCGCGACAGCCGCGCCGCCATGTGGGTCCTCGTCACCATCTANNATCGCCGACCGCAAGATGGAAGTCTTCCGCGAGCGCGTCGCCCTCTCCACCGCCGAAAAACTCACCGTCCTGGCGCGTGGCGCTGCCATGGCCGCATGGAACAGGGTGGCGAGATGAGCACGCCGGACCGCAGCGTCGTCGTCGTAGGCGCAGGCGTGGCCGGGCTGAACGCAGCCGTCGCCGTGGCCAAAGACGGCGCGCAGGTCACCGTGCTCGAACGCCGCCCCTACGTCGGCGGCCGCGCCTACTCCTACCCGCATCCCGCGCTCGATGAGGTCGTCGACTCGCAACACGTTGTGGTCGGCTGCGGCACCAATCTCATCGACTTCTGCAACGCTGCCGGTCTCGCGGAAAAGATTCGCTGGTACGACCGCCAGACCTACCTCGAACCCGCCACAGCTAACCGTGCGGTCCGCACCAGTTCCATCGAGATCACTTCCCTGCCCGCGCCGATGCAGTACGCAGGCAGCTTCCTGCGCGCTCCGATGCTGAGCGCCGCGGACAAACTCGCTATCGCCCGCGGCCTGCTCGGCTTCGCTCGCGGGAGTTCCGGCGGCGACGACGAGAGCGTCGCCCAGTGGTACCGGCGCACCGGCCAGACCCAACGAGCCATCCGCCACCTCTGGGAGCCGCTCATCATCGCCACGCTCAACGACAGCGCGGAAAACTGCTCCATGAAATACGCCGGCAAAGTCTTCTACGAACTCTTTCTCAAGAATGAGACAGGCGGGCGGCTCGGCATTCCCACCGTCCCTCTCAGCGAGTTCTACGCTGCCGGAGCCGATCTCGTCTGCGCCCACGGCGGCCGCGTCGAGCTGCGCTCCAGCGTAGACCAACTGACCCAGCAGGCCGATGGCCGATGGGCGCTCCAGTGCGGCGAGCAGAATTGGATCGCCGACGATGTCATCCTCGCACTGCCCTTCGAACAGACTCAGCGCCTCGTCTCTGCGATGTCGTTACGCGATGCTGGCGGAGAAGATGCGAGACGCGAGTTGCTGGCGAAGATGGAGCACTTCACCCACTCGCCGTTCATCTCCATCCTGCTCTGGTATGACCGCCAGATCACAGACCTCGACCATGCGTGGCTGCTCGACTCCACCATTCAGTGGTTCTTCCACAAGTCGCGCATTCGCAACTACCCGCTGGACCGCGGAAGCTACGTCGAGCTCGTAATCGCCGGATCGAGGACCGAGCTCCCCATGACGCGCGAGCAGATCCTCACGCCAGCGCTCGCAGAACTCGAGCGCTTCTTCCCCGACGTTGCCCGCGCGACGCTGCTCAAGTCCGGCATCCTCAAGGAAGCCCGCGCCACATTCTCCGTAACGCCCGGCCTCGACGCCTTCCGCCCCTCGCAACGCACCGCACACCCCGGCCTCTACCTCGCCGGAGACTGGACCGCCACCGACTGGCCCGCCACCATGGAAGGCGCAGCCCGCAGCGGCCGCCTGGCCGCCGGCGAACTGCTCGGCGACCGTACCCGCTTCCTCACCCCGGACCTCCCCCCAACCGGCCTTATGCGCCTGCTCAACCGAAACGGCTAGCGAAGGATGTTGGTCACATCGTTCTAGACGTGCCGACCAATGTTGACCGTCTGCGACAAGCAAAAGCCCGGCAATCACCGGGCTTCTCACTGCAATGTTATGTGTCCGCGACTTAGTCGCTCTTGCCCTCGGCCGAAGCCAGTTTCTCCTCAGCCTGCCGCGTCATCGCGTTGGCGTAGTCGTACTTCGCAGCGTCGTCGCCGGCCTCTTGCCACATCTTTTCGCCCGTTTCGAGTTCCTGCTTGGCTTCAGCCGTATCGATCTCTTCCGGACGCAGCGCGGTCTCGGCCAGGATCGTCACGCGCTCCGGCAGCACTTCGACGAAGCCCCAGGCGACGAAGAACTTCTGGTCGCCCGAAGTGCCGCCGTGCAGCCGCACCTCGCCCGCGCCGAGTTCCGCAAGCAAAGGCGCAGCGCCGTACAGCGCCTCCAGATACCCCGAACTCGACGGTAGTTCCACCGCCTCCGCCGTAGCATCCAGCAGCAGCCGGTCCGGACTCACCAGCCGAACCGCCAACAGTCCCGAATTTGTACCCGCCTCAGCCATCGCGCCTTTACTTACCACTTACCACTCAACACTGACCACTGTTCCTACGCCGTCTGCTGCATCTTCTCGGCCGCCTTCAGCACGTCCTCGATGCCGCCCTTGAGATAGAACGCCTGCTCCGGAATCGCATCGTGCTTGCCGTCGATGATCTCCTTGAAGCTGCGCACCGTGTCCGCAACCTTTACGTACGCGCCGGGAATGCCGGTAAAGACCTCCGCGACATGGAACGGCTGCGACAGGAAGCGCTGCACCTTACGCGCGCGCGCCACGGTCGTCTTGTCCTCTTCGGAAAGCTCGTCGATTCCCAGGATCGCGATGATGTCCTGCAGGTCCTTGTAGCGCTGCAGAATCCTCTTCACGCCCTGCGCCACATCATAGTGCTCCTGGCCGACGATGCGCGGCGAAAGAATCCGCGAGGTCGAAGCCAGCGGATCGACCGCCGGATAAATTCCCAACTCGGACAGCGGTCGCGAGAGCACAGTCGTCGCGTCCAGATGGGCAAACGTCGTCGCCGGCGCCGGATCGGTCAAGTCGTCAGCAGGCACATACACTGCCTGCACCGAAGTCACAGAGCCCTTCTTCGTCGAAGTAATGCGCTCCTGCAACTCGCCCATTTCGGTCGCGAGATTCGGCTGGTAGCCGACCGCCGAAGGCATGCGCCCAAGCAGCGTCGAAACCTCTGAACCCGCCTGCGTGAAGCGGAAGATGTTGTCGATGAAGAGCAGCGTATCCGCACCCTCACTGTCGCGGAAGTGCTCGGCAACCGTCAGCCCGGTCAGCGCGACGCGAAGACGCGCCCCCGGAGGCTCGGTCATCTGTCCATAGATCAGCGTCGCTTTGCTCTTGGGAAAATCCTTCAGGTCGATGACGCCGGATTCCTGAAACTCTATCCACAGATCATTGCCTTCACGCGTCCGTTCGCCGACTCCGGCGAACACCGAGAAGCCGCCGTGCTCGGTCGCGACGTTGTTGATCAGCTCCTGAATGATGACAGTCTTGCCGACACCAGCGCCGCCGAACAGGCCAATCTTTCCGCCCTTGAGAAACGGCTGGATGAGGTCGATGACCTTGATGCCGGTCTCGAACATCTCCTCCGACGTCGACTGCTCATCGAACGCCGGGGCCTGGCGATGGATCGGCCTGTACTCCTCCGAGTTGATCGGCCCAAGCTCGTCCACCGGCTCGCCGAGCACGTTCAGCACGCGCCCCAGCGTCGCGCGGCCTACCGGAATGGTGATGACCGCGCCGGTGTCGATCGCCTTCATCCCGCGCACCATGCCCTCGGTCGCGACCATCGCGATGCAGCGCACGCGGCCCTCGCCGAGATGCTGCTCCACTTCGACGACCACCGAAAGCGGCGTCGGCACATCGAACCCGTCGCTGACAATCCGCAGCGCCTGATAGATCGGCGGCATCGTCTTCTCTTCAAACTGCACATCAACGGCCGGTCCGCTGATCGAAATTACTCGTCCAATATTTTCTGCCATAGTCTCTTCGTTCCTAAATTCTTCTGCTAACTACAGCGCCGCAGCGCCGCTTACAATCTCGATAATTTCCTTCGTAATCGCCGCCTGACGCAGGCGATTCATCGTGAGGCTCAGCGAATCGATCAGGTCTCCTGCATTCTTCGTCGCCGCATCGGTCGCGGTCATGCGAGCCGCGTGTTCCGCGGCCGCCGATTCCAACAGCGCATGAAAGATCTGGGTCGTGACATACCGCGGCATCAGGCTGCTAAATAATTGGTCCGGCCGCTGGTCGAAAATGTAGTCCACATCCGCCGTGCCGAACTTCTTCGCCTCTTCCTCCGCCGCTTCATCCTCAGGCACTTCGATCGGCACGCCCGCAGTGCTCGCAGCACGCGCCGCCGCTTCCTTCTGCTCCTCGGTCATCTCCTCGGCCGCGGTAATCTCGTGCGACCCAAGCTTGCGAATGGGCAGTAGCTTTTCCACCACCACGCGCTGCGAGATCACCGACTTGAATTCGTTGTAGACGAGGTATACCGAATCGATCTCCGCCCGCTCATAGCGCTCGATGATCAAACGCGCCATCTCCGACACGTCGTCGAACTCAACTCGCAGCAGCAACCCGGGATGCTCCGCGGCAACCTCGATCGGCTGTGCGCGATGCCGCACGGTCTCGTAATGCGTCGACAGCTCGTTGTCGTAGTGCTGCTCGGTCTTCTCGTAGTTCGCGGCAGCAATCTTCTTCTTGTAGAGCGCAATCGCCTTCTTGCCAACCGGCTCGAGATCAATGGTCTGGCCCAACCCGCGGCGCTCGTCGATAAACCGCTGCGCCGCCTTGCCAATGTTCGAATTGAACGCGCCGGCAAAACCCTTGTCGCCCGCAACCACGATCACCAGCACGTTTTTCTCTTCGCGCTCGACCAGGAGCGGGTGCAGTATCTCGCCCGTCTCCTCGTTGTACAGATCAGTGCGCCGCACCATCGAAACCAGCACGCTGGTCAGCATCCGCGCATAGGGCCGAGCCCGCATCGCACGGTCCTGCGCGCGCCGCAGCTTCGCCGCCGAGACCATCTTCATGGCCTTGGTGATCTGCCGCGTGTTCTTGACACTGCGGATGCGTCGCCGAAGATCGAGTACGTTGGCCATGGTTTACTTGCTGCCCGCCATTGCTGGCGCAGGTGCAGGCGTCGACTGAGTTGCGTCCGCAGTTTGTGAACTGGAAGCCTGCTTCGCCGCCGCTTCCTTCTTGTCCTTCAGGTCGGCGAGAAACAACCCCTTGTAGTCGTTCACCGCCGCGGTCAGACGCGCCTTCAGGTCGTCGTCGAGCGCCTTCCTGGTCGCAATATCGGTCAGGATTGAAGCTGCAGACGCTTCCAGATAGGGGTAGAAGCCATCTTCGAACGCACGCAGATCCGACACCTCGACATCGTCGAGCAGACCATTCACTCCCGCAAACAGGATGACAACCTGCTTCTCCACCGTGAGCGGCTGGAACTGCGGCTGCTTCAACAATTCGGTCAGTCTTGCGCCGCGGTTCAACTGCTGCAGCGTGACCTTATCGAGATCGGACCCAAACTGCGAAAACGCCGCGAGTTCGCGGTACTGCGCAAGGTCCAGCTTCAGCGTGGAGCCCACCTGCTTGGTCGCCTTGATCGCCGCTGCGAACCCCACACGCGACACCGACAGACCCACGTTAACGGCCGGACGCACGCCGGAGTTGAACAAGTCCGTCTCCAGGAATATCTGGCCATCCGTGATCGAAATGACATTTGTCGGGATATACGCCGACACATCGCCCGCCTGCGTCTCGATGATCGGCAGCGCCGTCAGGCTTCCTCCGCCCAGTTCGTCCGACAACTTCGACGCCCGCTCCAGCAGACGCGAATGCAGGTAGAACACATCGCCCGGATACGCCTCGCGCCCCGGCGGCCGCCGCAGCAGAAGCGATATCTCGCGGTAGCTCACCGCGTGTTTCGAAAGATCGTCGTAGATCACCAGCGCGTGGCGTTTCGAGTCGCGGAAGTACTCGCCCATCGCGCACGCCGCAAACGGAGCGATATATTGCATCGGCGCCGGCTCGGACGCGGTCGCGGCCACCACGATGGTGTACGCCATCGCGCCATACTCTTCCAGTGTCTTCACAATCTGCGCCACCGACGACCGCTTCTGCCCGATCGCACAGTAGATGCAGATCAAATCCTTGCCCGCGGAATTGATGATCGTGTCGAGGGCGATTGCGGTCTTGCCCGTCTGCCGGTCGCCGATCAGCAACTCGCGCTGCCCACGGCCGATTGGGATCATCGTATCGATTGCCTTAATCCCCGTCGCCATGGTCTCGCGCACGCCCTGGCGAAACACCACACCCGGCGCAAGCCGCTCCACCGGAAGCCGCTGGTCCGTGACGATAGGCCCCTTATCGTCGATGGGCGCGCCCAGAGCATCCACCACACGTCCAATCAACGCATCGCCTACCGGCACCGACATGATCGTACCCGTGCGCTTTACCTCGTCACCCTCGCGGATCTCCGTGTAGTCGCCCATTAGCACCGCGCCTACCTCGGACTCGTCCAGGTTCATCGCGAGTCCAAAAATGCCGTGGGGAAACGCGAGCATCTCGCCCGCCATTACCTTGTCCAGCCCATGCAGTCGCGCAATACCGTCGCCCAGGGAGATCACCGTCCCGACCTCGTCGACCTGGATGCGCTGCTCGTAATTTTCAATCTGCTGGCGGAGCAGCTGGGTTATCTCATCCGCATTAATCTTTGCCATTCTTCCTTTACCTCAATCCAACCCTAGAACCCGCGACTCCCGAATACACCTGGCCACCGCTTCTGAAATTCGCAAACCCTATGCGTTCACCAGCGTCTGCTTCAGCCGCTGCAATTGGGCCCGCACCGATCCGTCATAGATCGTCGATCCGATCTCCACCACAGCCCCGCCCAGCAGAGTCGCATCTTCCGCGTAGCTGGCACGAACGCGCGCACCGGCAAGCTTTGCGACCTGCGCCTCAAGTTGCGCACGATCTTCATCGTTCAGCGGACGCGAACTCGTGATGCGCGCCTCAACTGCGCCCGCATGCGCGTCGACAACTTCTCGGTACTCGGTCAAAATCTCGCCTAACTCAGGCAGACGGTGATGCTCCAGAATGACCGCGATGAAGTTTCGCACCTGGGGAAACATTCCGATGCGTCCGGCAATCGCATCCACAACCTTCAACTTCTTGGCAATTTCAATCGAGGGATTTTCGAGGAACTCGCGCAACTCGCCGCTGCCCGTGAGCGTGTCCGCAAAATCATGCATCTGCTGCTGCGCCGCTGCCGTATCCAGCTTGGCCGATTCCGCAACCTCGGCGAACGCCCGTGCATATCGTGGAGCGGAGCTGGCCACTAGTTCTGTCCCTTCTTCGACTCATCGCCGGCCAACCGTTGCGCGAAACCCTGCACCAGCAGCCGGTCGGTCTCGGCCGATACCACCAGCTTGCGCGCCGCCTGTTCGATCGCGAGTTCCGCCGCATGCTGCTGAAGTTGCTTCTGCGCATGCATCGTCGCCGCGGCAATCTCCTGCTCCGCAGACGCCAGGATATTCTTCTTCTCGTCCTCGACCGAAGCCCTGATGCGCTTCTCTTCCTTCTCCGAATCCTGCTCCGCCTGGGAGCGCATCGCGGCGAGCTCTCCGTCCAGCTTCGCCAGCCTATCTTCCACGCTGCTCAACCGCGCGCGCGCCTCTTCCGTCGCCGTCCGCGCATCCACCAGATGCTTCTGAATCGCCGCATTCCGGTCGCGGAGCGTCTTGGGCAGCACCTTCAGCACCCCCCAAACCACAAGCACCGCCAGCAGAACGAAGTTCGTGATCTCAAACGCTGTCGCAGACTGGTCGGCGTTCAACCCTAACTTCTTTCCCAGTTTCGCCACATTGTCAGACTTGCGAAACTCGTCGTTCTCGTTCGATTCCGGCTTGTTCTTCTCCGTCGATTGCGCCTCGGGCGTGCTTTCAACCCCAGCGGCCTGCGCCTGTACCGGCGTCTGCCGTACATGGAACCCAATCCCAAGCACCAACACCAGCGTCAGTCCAGCCAGCAGATTTCTCTTCAAATCCCTCTTCACTGCGCCGCCTCCGGTCGAGTCCCGGCCGGCATCACCGCTCGCAATATCTTTTCGCTCAACTCGGCGCTCATCCCCTCGATCTGCAGTTGCGCGATGGCCACACTCTGTTCGATCTCGGCCTTCGCCGCCTGCACCTTCTCCGTGGTCGCCGCGCGCGCTTCGGCCAACGCCTGGTCGCGCTCTGCACTCCACTGCTTCAGCCGCTTTTCCCGTGCGCCAAAGATCTCCGCCTTGGCGCGTCGCAGACTGTCTTCGTAACCAGCCGTCTTCGCCTCGGCCTCGGAGATCGCGCTGCGCGCCTGTTCTACCGCGCCTGTCGTCCGCGCACGCCGCTCGGCCAGCACACGATCCAGGGGACGCCGGACAAGCAGCCCATAAGCAACCACTAATAGCAAAAACAGGATCACCGTCGGCACAGAGCCGAGCACAAGCCCACCGAGTTGATTCAGTATTTCGTTCATGGTTGGAGCAGGCGGGGGGCTGCCAAAATCCTTCGAACCGCATCGAAAAAACGCGGCGTTACGTGGCGTTGGGTACACCTAGTTTTAGCAAAGGGCTTGCGAGAGTGTCAAACCTCTGCTGCTCGATAATCGCTCTATAGTCGGCGATATTCGCACCAATCGGAGGATGCCTGTTTCTTCCCCTAAATAACCTTTGACAATTGCCCTGCAAGGTCTAAACTTTAATTACCACCAAGACCCTATGTCCTGGGTCGTACAGGTCGCGTGCACTGGGGACACCACCTCCGCTCCCCGACAGGCGGCCTGTTCTGTTTAACCTTTTAAATTAATTTGCGCCCACTCGGAACCGACAATTCCGATCAACTGCGCTCGCGAAATTTGCGATAGCGCTCCAGCAGTGACGCAGGTCCTCGCGCCGTCAAATACACCAGGTTTCCTTCAAAGCTTTTCTGGCCAACTACCCCACCGGCTTCGAGCGCGGCCAGCGCACCGCCCTCCGA
Organism: Granulicella sp.; assembly: GCA_003133205.1. The sequence continues at coordinate 10,691 of PKWK01000207.1, forward strand.
CTGCGGAATACGGAATTTCGCCTCGACCAACGGGTCCACCACCAGGGCCTCATCGATCGCGGCGAGCAGCTTATCCAACCCAACATTGGTGAGGCCGGAAACCGCAACTCTGACCGGCCCGCTCCTCGCACCGTTCGCGAGCCGCGCACGTTCCTCCTGCGCTACCAGGTCGATCTTGTTGAGCACCTCGATCACTGGCTTGCCCTGCACATCCAGCTCGGCAAGCACCTTCTCCACCTGCACCTTCTGCTCGTCCATCATCGCGCTGGACGCATCGCAGACGTGCAGCAACACCTCGGCACGTTCGACTTCTTCGAGCGTCGCGCGAAAGCTCGTCACCAGCGTGTGCGGCAGATTGCGAATGAAGCCCACCGTATCCGAAAGCAATATCCTCCGCCGGCTGGGCAACTGCAATTGCTTCAACTTCGGATCGAGCGTCGCAAACATCTTCGACGACTCCAGTACTCCGGCCTCAGTCAGCGCGTTGAACAGCGTGCTTTTGCCCGCGTTGGTGTACCCCACCAGCGCGACCACGGGCACCGGGACCGCCTCGCGCCGCTGCCGCTGCTGGCGCCGGATCTGCCGCACCGACTCCAACTGCTCCTTCACATGGTCGATGCGCAGATTGATCTTGCGCCGATCGGTCTCGAGTTGTGTTTCGCCCGGCCCGCGCGTCCCGATTCCGCCGCCCAGTTGCGACATTGCCTTGCCTCGTCCTGCAAGGCGCGGAAGCTGATATTCAAGCTGCGCCAACTCCACCTGCAACTGGCCCTCGCGGGTCCGCGCGTGGCGCGCAAAAATGTCCAGGATCAACTGCGTCCTGTCGATGACGCGGCACGGCAGTTTCGCCTCAAGATTACGTAACTGGGACGGTGTCAAATCGTGATCGAACAGCACCACGTCAGCGCTGGTGGACGCCACCACCCCGGCGATCTCGTCGACTTTGCCCTGCCCCACCAAGGTCGCCGCATCCGGTTTTGCGCGGCGCTGCACCAGCGTTGCCGCAATCTCCGCGCCAGCACTGCGCGCCAGTTCCTCGAACTCTCTTAGCGACGCATCAAAGTCGAGATCGCCAACCGCGCCGCCACGCGCCTCACTGGCTGTCGCGGAATGACCCTCGCCCGAATCCGTCTGAACCGCCGCCGCATCGCGAGCCAGTTTCGCCGCCGCTGTGAGTCTCCGCCGCTGTCCCGTAAACTCCACCGCGACCAGCACGGCAAACTCTTGCCCTGCACTTACTCGCGCAGCGGAGCCAGCCGCGCGCGACCCAGCCGCTTGCGCTTCCACAAGGCTCACGTGTGTCCTCTTGTTCTTGTCGCTTCCTACTTGGTGGAGACTCGGCGTGCCTTCAGGGATGAGAATCCTAATCGCCCGCTACTACGCCTGCAGCCTCGGTGACAACCGGGCCAGCCGCGGCAGATCCCGCAGCCCCACTCTGCGCCCGAGCCTCCGGCTTAGCCTCGATCCGGCCTTCCGTATGCGGTCCGACCCGACCGCTTACGACTGTCGAGATTGCATGCTTGAAGATCAATTGCTCCTGCGCATTGTTCTCAAGCAGCACCGAGTACTTGTCGAAGGACCGTATCTTGCCCGTAAGTTTCACGCCGCTTACCAGGTAGATCGTGATCGGACTCTTGTCTTTTCGGACAGTATTGAGAAACGTATCTTGAATATTCTGTGCCGGCTTAGATTCCATGGTGCCGATCTCCTTCAAATGGCTCGTTGCCTTGAGAAAAGTACGCCGGACCCCACTTCGCGCCCTTGCAACTCAGTCCCGATTCCAGTACTTCAATACGGATACATCTGCAAACCTGTTCACAATACGAGCATCGGCATCATTTTTCAACTAGATCGGTCCACATCGCCTGCCAAATGGACCCGCTCCGGGACTTTGCGTGCCTTGGATTCCTCCTCGCGCACACTCCAAGTTTAGTTTGACGCATTGCTAGGCAAAAAAGTCTCAACTTTCCTGCGATGTACCATTGCTTTCGTGTCCAATCCCATTCCGTCACCGGTTCCAATGCTCGACTTCTCCCGCCAGTTCGCCCCCCTGCGGCAGGAGATCCTCGACGCCATCACCCATGTCTGCGACTCGCAAACCTTCATTCTCGGCCCCCGGGTAGCCGCATTTGAGACTGCCGCGGCAGCAGCCTGCGCCTCATCCTTCGCGGTTGGATGCGCCAGCGGCACCGACGCGCTCTGGCTCGCTCTCGCCGCCGCCGGCATTGGCGATAGCACTGCGGCGGGTGCCCCAAGTCTCGCTTCTGAGACCTGGGCTGGGGCTCCTGCCGTCATCACCAGTCCCTTCAGCTTCTTCGCCAGCGCCAGTGCCATCATGCGCGCCGGCGCCCGCCCGCTCTTCGCAGACATCGACCCCCGCACCTTCAACCTTTCGCCGGAATCCGTCGCCGAAGTCCTCCGGACCCCCGCCGGCCAGAACGTCAAAGCCGTCCTCCCCGTCCACCTCTACGGTCAGTGTGCCGATTGGGACGGTTTCACCGCGTTAGAGCGCGATCACCCGGGACTTCTCCTGATCGAAGACGCCGCCCAGGCTTTCGGCGCCGCATGGAACAACCGTCCCGCCGGCTCCCTGGGTGCCGCGGCCGCCTTCAGCTTCTACCCAACCAAGAACCTGGCCGCCTTCGGAGAAGCCGGCCTGGTCACCACCTCGGACCCACAACTCGACCGGCGCGCCCGCTCCCTCCGCACCCACGGCATGACCCGCCGCTACTTCCACGACGAGGTCGGCTGGAACTGCCGCCTCGACGCCATCCAGGCCGCAGTCCTCGAGGTCAAACTGCGCTACTTGCCCCAGGGGAACCAGCAGCGCCGCAAACTCGCCGCCCGCTATGACCAACTCTTCCAGGCCGCAGGCCTTGCCGCCGGACCCGCCACCGCGACCCCAACTTCAGCCCCCGCCTCGACGAAAGACGGCGTCGTCCTCCCCTGGACCGACCCGCGCGCCACCCACGTCTTCCACCAGTACGTCATCCGAGCCCCGCGCCGCGACGCCCTGCGCGACTACCTCACCGCCCGCCGCATCGGCAGCGAAATCTACTACCCCGTCCCCATCCACCTGCAGGCCGCCCTCAAAGACCTGGGCTACAAGCCCGGCGACTTCCCCCACGCCGAACGCGCCGCCGCCGAAGTTCTCGCTCTGCCCATGTACCCCGAACTCCGCGACGACGAGCAGCAAACCGTAGTCGAAGCCATCCGCACCTTCTACGCCTGACT
>PKWK01000207.1:13956-33016 GCA_003133205.1 Granulicella sp.
GAGAACTGAGAACTGAGAACTGGAAAGCCTAGCGCTTCTTCTTCCCGGCCTTGTCCTTCTTCTCCACCGCCACCGGATGCGCCTCCGGCTCATCGTGGCTGCCCGGAGCCTGTATCCGCCGCACAAGGTTTCCCTCCAGGCGATAGGTCTTGGAGATCGTCCGTCCCGGCGTCACCATCCCGGTCACCGGATCAGGAACCACCGGCCCGGCACCCGCCGCCAGCACTTTGTAGGTAAAGGTCGGCAGCGGCGTCTGGGCCACGACCGCCTTCCCGTAGGGGTCCTTGCTCATGCCAATCGAGATCGGAAGATATCCTTCCATGTTCTTCTCGCGAAACGCAGTCTCATACCGGTGCATCTTCAAGTTCCAGGTAAACACGCGCACCTGGTCGAAGTCGTAAGGCAGCCCAGCCAGATAAGGCCCCAGCACGGTCACGTAGATGGGAATGTCCTTGTTGTCCTGGTCCACGCCGTCGTCGTGCACCGTGGTCAGCACGTACGCCCCGACGATCCGCTGTCCTTCCGAATACCGGCTGATCGATTCCGGCGCATCCACTTCCAGCATTCGCGAAAGCAGCCACCCTGTCCGCCCGTGTGCGTCACGGCCCAGCCACCAATCTTCCATCGCAATCGGCGGCGGTACGGAAGCGTCGGCCCCTGCAGCACCCGCCGTCTTCGCCGATTTCCCCGTCGCCGCGGATTTCGTGGGCGCAAACCCGCCCGGCATGGGCTTTGGTAGCGTCGCCCGCTCCAGCAACTGCATTTTTTCGCCCTCCGCCAGCCGGTAGAAGCGTTCCGTCTCCCGGCCCGGCTTCAAGTGCAGGTTCACCTCGTCCCGCACTACAGCCGACGCCACCGTCGAATCGCCCTTATGCGACTCCCCGAGCGCCTGAAACGCGTCGAAAACCTCCTGGGTCGCCACCGCCTTCTCGTCGATCCAGCCCACCTCGCCCTTCTCCGTCTTCACCCGGAAGAAGCGCCGGCCGCGCTCCAGAACCTCGAGTCTCTGCCCGTTCTCGACCGTGCCGGTTCGGTTGGACACCGCCGCGACCCGGTCACGCAGAAACGTCTGCTTCGCCGTCACATAGACATACGGAGCCGCCGGTTTCGGACGTAAACTCGAGCACCCGCTCAGCATCGCCATGCACAAAAATGACGCGAGAACGGCCGCTCCAAAACCGAGTCCGGCAACGCAACGAGCCCGCAAACGCAATCGACATCCAGCGAAAATCAGCATTGGGAAATAAGGCCGCGGGGAAACAATGGAACTCTTATCTAGCACATTTCCCAGCATACAGTGCCGAACGCCCCATTCCGGACGCCCAGTGCCGGATACCGCCCCCCGCGCCCAAATTCAAGCCATGGCGCACGATGGCCGCAGAGTGGCTCATTTCCCTGAAAAGCCGCCTTCTGCAATTTTCCGGGCTCCTCGCAAATGCCGGAAATAAGCGATATTGCCGGGTTGCATCCCCACCCCTAAATTTGAGTCTTGCGCGAAGTGCCGCCTTGCGCTTACAGTTGCGTACGGAAACAAACTCAATACAGGAAATCACTCCAAGTCACTTCCGGAATCCAACTCCGCCCATCGCACAAGCTCGATCGTTCACACCACACGTCAACTGGTAAGGAGGCCCACATAATGGCCAGTAATGAAATCGAAATCCCCGACTCGGCAGTATCGGTCGGGAAGCTCAAGAAAATCGCGGCAGGTCGCGTACGGAATCGCAGGTATTTTCTCGCTGCCCTCGGTATGACCGGCGCCGCGGCTGGCGCATCATTAGTGGGTTGCTCGACCACCAGCAAATCGGTGGCTGTCACGACCGCAGGAGCGGGCCAGGTCAACGTCCTCAACTTCATCCTCAATTTCAAGTTCCTCGAAGCCACCTTCTACGCCTCCATCACGACAGGTGGCGATCTGGCAGCCGGTTCCACAGTTGGCAGCGGACCCGTCACCGGCGCTCCCGGCAAGCTGACCTTCACCGGAGCGAACGCCAGCCAGATCACAGATATGCTCAACGAGATCTACTACGACGAGAAAAATCATGTGACCACGCTGCTCAACCTGCTCGGGTCCTCCGCCGTTACCAGGCCGGCCATCAACCTCGCCGCCTACGCCCCGATCACCGCGACCAACGCTCTGTCAATCGCAAGGCTGCTGGAAGACGTAGGAGTCACCGCAATCGCAGGCGCGGTCGGCGGGCTCACCACCAGCAACCTCACCTTCGCGTCGCAGATCCTGGGCGTCGAAAGCTTCCATGCCGGGGCTATCCGCCTGGTCAGCATCCAGAATCCCACCATCGCGGCCTATGCCAAGGCGGATTCTCTGGACGTCGTCCCCATCGATCCGGGCTCCGCCGCCGTCGCAGCAGCCGGACCAACTGCCAGTGGTGGCATCTTCGCAACCGCCGGCACCGCTACCAGCAGCGCCACAAATCCCGCGGGCTTCGCCTTCGCCCGTACCAGTTCCCAGGTGCTCGCCGTCGCATATGGCACGGGCGGCGCCGTTGCAGCTTCCGGAGCTTCATCGGGCGGATTCTTCCCCAGCGGCGTGAACGGCACCATCAAGACCGTTTAAGCCCTGGCAGAACGCCCGGACCAAACTCAATACGGTGGTCGCATTCAACCATGACGCAATCTGTTCCCACATTTCGCAAGTCAACTGACAAGGAGGCCAACGCAATGGCCAGCAATGACGTCGAAGTCCTCGATCCCGCGACAACGGTCGAGAAGGTCAAAGAACTCGTTTCCGAACGCGTACTGAATCGCAGGAACTTCATCACGGCCCTCGGAGTGGCGGGCGCCGCGGCTGGCACAGGATTGGTGTCGACTCCCTCCGCGGAAGCCCAGCAACCCGTCGGCACCGGTGGCTACGCTCAGGTTGACGTCCTCAACTTGATGCTCAATCTCAAGTACCTCAAAGCAACCCTGTACTCCTACATCACACAGGGCGCCGATCTCCCCGCCGCTTCGATGACCACGGTTGGCACCGGCACAATGTACAACGCGCCTACCAAGATCACCTTCACCAACCCGCAGATCACCGATCTGTTCAACGAGATGTACTACGACGAGCTAAACCAGTTGATCACGCTGCGCAATCTCCAAGGGACCGCGGTTGCCCCCAGGGCGACCATCAACCTGCTGGGCTCGGGACTCTTGCCGGCGCCCCCAACCACAACGACTATCACGCAGTCACAAGCCATCTCCCTTGCACGGATGCTGGAAGATCTCAGCGCCCAGGCCTTCGCGACAGCATCCATTTACCTCACCGGAACCAACCTCGCCTTCGCTAACCAGGCCCTCGCCGTCGACGGCTTCCATGCAGGTGCGATCCGTCTGATCGCCATCCAGAACGGCGTGCCGTATCAGTCGACGCAGATGTCCGGCACAACCACTAGTTCCACAGAAACCAACACCACCTTCCCTGGATCAACCACCGCGGGCAGCCCCGTGATCTATGCTTTCTTGGGCTCGGTCATCCCTGTCGTCGGCAATATCCTGTCGGGCGTTGGCATTCCGCCGGGCGCGGGCGCGGCGATCACCTCGATTACGAGCACTCCAAGCGCCACTCCCACCCTGATCCCGGTCTCGGGCAGCCCCATCCTCAACACGGTATCGAGCGTTGCCGGCCTGTTGCCCGGACAGCCTATCACTGGAACCGGCATCCCAGCCCTGTCTTACATCACAGTAGTCGGCACCAACACCATCACGATCTCACAGAACGCCACCGTTTCGGTCACAGTCAAACCCACCGGCATCGTCACCTCCGGCAGCGCCGTCATTACGAATGTGTCGAGCTTGAGCGGAGTGTTGGTCGGGCAACCAATCACCGGGACCGGCATCCCACCCACTCCCCCTACCACGATCACGGCGGCCAGCGGCACAACCATCACCATGTCGGCCAATGGCACAACTTCAAGCGTTGTCAAACCGACAGGCGTCCTCACCAACGGCAGCGCTACCATTACGTCGGTATCGAGCCTCACTGGAATAATCGTCGGGCAGCCTATCTCTGGAACCGGCATNNCCGGCACCAACTCAATCACAATGTCGGTGGCCGCCACCGCCAATAGCGCGCTCACGACCGCCTTCACATTCACAGCTATCACGGTCGCGGGCAGCAATATCGTCACGCCGACGGGAGCCTTCGGCGGGTTGGTCATTGGGCAGACCCTCACTGGAGCCGGCATCCCGGCGGGTACGACGATCACGTTTCTCGGTACCGCAACCGTAACTCTATCGGCGAATGCCACCGTTTCGAGCATCGCTACTCCCACCGGCATCACCACCGCTGGCAGCGCCGTGCTCACAGCGGTGTCGAGCCTCGCCGGGCTTGTAGCTGGCCAGGTCATCAGTGGCCCAGGCATCGTAGCGGGTACGACCATCGTGTCGAGCACAGGCACAACGATCACAATGTCGGGGGCTGCCACGGTCACCAGCTCTTCAGCGGTGACCTTCTCCAGCCCCTCGGCCGTGACCCTAAGCACCACCACGGGACCGGCCCTATCGAGTCCCACAACAGAGACAGTCACCATTCCCGCAACAGAACCCGTAACCATCGGACTAAGCCAAGTCATCATCGCGGGAAATGCCACGGTCACGGGTATCAATACGATCAGCGTTCTCCTGGCGGACAACTTTGACGTCGCGCCAGGCGACCCCGGCACCGCAGCACTCGCCGCAGCCGGTCCGGCAGCCATCCCAGGTATCTCTCCTGCCATCTATCAGGGGTTCTTTGACACGGCCGGCGCAGCCACGAACAGCGCCAACAACCCTCCCGGCTTCGTCTTCGCGCGCAGCTTCCAGCAGATTCTAGCCGTCCTCTACAACTTCAACGCGACGACTTCAGCGAATACGACAGGAAACTACACAGGCGGCTTCTTCCCGTATGGCGTGAGCGGCCCCATCAACAACGCCAACGGCTGATCGCTTGACTCGAAGCAGTCATCCGATCCGATCCGACCGCAACAAAAAGCCCACATCTCGACTTCTGAGTTGTGGGCTTTTCGTTGCTGCTTGCCCGGGCATTCGTTCCCCACAAACTGGCTCGCGCAACACCGCCTCAGTGGGTCGTTGCAATCGCGACCGCGCCCGCTGGTTCGATCCCAGCCCCGGTCAAAGCCGATGTAGAAAAATCGAGCTTCCCCGTTACCCCGGAGTCGAAGCTGTACATCGTCAGGTCGGCCGAACCGTTCCGTGCCGCAGCCAGCAGATAGGCTTTGCTGTTGTCCACAGCCAGCGCATCCACCGACGATCCACTGGTGTAGGGTGAGCCGCTCAACTGGGTCAGCGCCCCAGTGCTTCCCACGCTGTATCCGGAGATCGTGCTGTCGATCTGATTCGCTACATACACATCCGTGCCCGCGCTATTCACCACCACCGAGAACGGCTGGCTTCCCGCCGCGAAGGGCGATCCGGTCACAGAAGTCAATACGCCGCCCGTCCCAATCGTGTATACCGCAACCCCGCCCCCGGTCCCGCTCCTCGCAATGTAGAGATACGAGGTGCTCGAACTGCTCGGGCTCACCGCCAGCGCATTATCGCTGACGCCAGTTGTCAGTGTGATCTTCTGATTGCTCGCCAGAGCGCCGCCATTCGTATTGAAGGTGAACTCCACGTCGCCCGCTGTGCCCACCGAAACGAACACATAGCTGCCGCTCGGAGCGAATCGGATTCCGCTCGGCACAATAGTCGCCGTTCCAGATGGGAACGTGTAGCTCCCACCCGTTCCGAGCGTCAGTTGTCCGGTCGATGCGTTGATCTGATACTCATCCACGATCGCTTCACCCAAAGCCGACCCGTTCGCGTCGAGCCCCACCAACCAATTCCCGTCCGGCGAGACGTCGATCGAAACCTCGACGGCCGACCCAAGATTGTTGCTTGTCAGCAGGGTAAGCGCCCCGCCCGACCCGATCGAATACGTGTTGATAAAGCCGTATAACCCGCTGCTTCCGGCAACAAAGACGCGCGTGTTTGCGAGATTCACCGCTACCGCTGTAGGCACGAACCCCAGCGCGTACGGCGAACCGCTCACCGCCGTCAACGTTCCCGTACCCACTGTGAAACCGGCCAGCGCGTCCGTGGCCGCATTCGCCACATAAACGTAGTCACCCGTGGAACTGCCGCCACCGCCGGGCAGCGATCCCGGATAAACGAAGAACGTCCCGCATCCCGTAGTCCAACCCAGAGCCCAAACGCCCAGCGCCGATGCCACCTGCCCTACCCATCGCCTCATCGTGTCCCGTTACCTTCCCAACTCCATCTTCGCCGCAACCTCAACCCTGGCGCACACTCTATAATCGCCGCAATGCCCGCCGCCGAACTCCCGCACCGTCCCAGCGTACGCCGTTCAAGAATCCGTCGCACCAGAATCCTTGTTACGCTCATCGCCCTGTTCCCGCTTGGGCTCAACACAATCGTCGTCGCCGGACAGTCACCTTCATTCGACGCTCGTTCCAGCCAAACGGCACCTTCATCTCCAACTCTCGACCGAGAAGTTCAGGCAGACATGTCCTTCCTCGCCGACGACGAACTTCACGGTCGAGGCTCCGCCACCCGCGACGAACACATCGCCGCCCTCTTCGCAGCCGCGCAGTTCCAGTCCCTCGGCCTCTCCCCCGGTGGCGACACCGGCACCTTCCTGCAAAAGGTCGCCTTGCCTTCGCCTCTGCCGCCGCCCGTCCAGCAACGTCTCTCGCGTTTTGAAGACACCCCGCGCACCGAGACCTGGAACGCCATCGCAATCCTGCGCGGCACCGATCCCGCAAACGAGGTCGTCCTGCTCACCGCACACCTCGACCACCTCGGCATCGGCCCCGCCAACGCCGCCGGCGACACCATCTACAACGGCGCCGACGACGATGCCTCCGGCACCACCGCCGTACTCACCCTGGCCCACGCGCTCGCTACCGGCCCGCGCCCTCGCCGCACCATCGTCTTCGCCCTCTTCGGCTCCGAGGAACTAGGCGGCTTCGGCAACGCCGCCTTCCTGAAGCACCCGCCCGTCCCGCTCGCCTCCATCGTCGCTAACCTTGAATTCGAGATGATTGGTCGTCCCGATCCCGCCGTACCTGTAGGGACGCTCTGGCTCACCGGCTTCGACCGCTCCAACCTGGGCCCCGAGCTCGCCAAACACGGCGCCCACCTCGCCCCCGACCCGCACCCCGCGCAAAATTTCTTCAAGCGCTCCGACAACTACGCCCTCGCCCGCCAGGGAATCATCGCCCAGACCGTCTCCAGCTACGGCCTGCACAAGGACTACCACCAGCCCTCCGACGAACTCTCCACCATCGACTTCAACCATCTCACCAGCGCCATCGCCTCCATGATCGAACCCATCCGCTGGCTCGCCAACACACCGTGGCACCCCACCTGGAATCCCGGCGGCAAACCCTGAATATTGCAATCGCAAAACGGAAGCGCTATTGGCGTGCGAGCGTGCCGGTGTAGGTGCCGTTCGCGCAGGAGCCGGGCGGGAATACGATACTCGTCGCCGATAGCTGCGTTGCAGCCGGGTTAGTAGAGGCGACAACACTGATGTTTTGTGTGGCCAGCGTCATGCCGACGCCGCTGACTGTGCCGCTCATCGGCGCAAGAGTGCTTTCCACACAGACACCGCTTGAGAAGGTAACGCTACCGGTAAGGGGAAACTGACCGCTCGCATTGGGCGTTCCGGACTGCGTGAGCGTCATGCTGAAATTGCCATTCGAGCCACTCGACGTCACCGGCCCGGTAAAGGTGCCAGTCAGCGGCGCAACCTCCACACCGACAGCCGGGGCCGGAGCCATAGCTAGGGCACAAAACTGTCCTGTCACGCCCATCGTGCCATTCGACACCACGGTAGGATCGGCGGGAACGGCAAGCTGAACGACAAAGTACGCTGGCCTCGAAGCGATCGTCAGGTTCCCCATCGAATCAATCGTGCCAGCAAAGTTCAGCACCTGCGGCTCTCCGCACAGAGGCGTACCGCTGAACACACCCGTGACCTGCGAGCCCTGGACCTGCATCGCACCCTGTAGAGGAAACGCGAGCGTAGGTGGAGACGTGATCGAAGTGCCCAATTGGATCTGCCAGTTGCTGGCTGGGTTCGACGTCGTTGTAGGCGGCGGCGTGACGCTTTCAACCGCGCAGCCAACAAGCAGCACCATACAACAGAGCACGAGATGGGAGCCCAGTCTGTGCACGAGCGAAATCATAGACCTGCTGGTCCCGCAGGTAAATGGTTTCGAGTTATTTTCGGGGCGATTATCGTCAACGGTAGATGAGTAGCAACAAAAGAAAAACGGCCCATCGCTGAGCCGCTCTTTCCTTCCCCCTGAGATCACGCGAGGTCGAAGCGATCAAGGTTCATCACCTTGCTCCAGGCTGCCACGAAGTCACGCACGAACGCCTGCTGCGAGTCGCCGCACGCATAGACTTCCGCGAGGGCTCGGAGCTGAGAGTTCGAACCGAAGACGAGATCGACGACGGTGCCCGTCCATTTGGGCTCGCCGGTCGCCCGATCGCGTCCCTCCAACACGCCTTCAGATGTAGCGGGCTTCTGCCACTTCGTGTTCATGTCGAGGAGATTCACGAAGAAATCATTGGTCAATGTTTCAGGCCGCTTCGTGAAAATGCCATGTTCGGACTGCCCGAAGTTTGCATTCAAGGCGCGTAAGCCACCGATCAGAACCGTCATCTCGGGAGCGGACAGCGTCAGCAGGTTCGCCCGATCCACCAGCAGCTCAGCCGCCGATCCCTCGTGTCCCTTCCGGATGTAGTTGCGGAATCCGTCTGAGGTCGGCTCCAGTACGGCAAACGAGTGCACATCGGTCTGCTCCTGCGACGCATCCGTGCGGCCTGGCGAGAAGGGAACCTTCACGTCGTAGCCGGCCTTCTTCGCAGCTTCCTCGACGGCTGCGCAGCCGCCAAGAACGATCAGGTCAGCGAGCGATACCTTCTTCCCACCGGACTGCGCGCGGTTGAAATCCTTTTGGATCACCTCCAGCGTCTGAAGGACCTTCGCCAGTTCGGCCGGCTGGTTGACTTCCCAATCCTTTTGCGGCGCGAGGCGAATGCGCGCCCCGTTAGCCCCGCCGCGCTTGTCGCTGCCGCGGAACGTTGCAGCCGACGCCCAACCCGTCGTGACCAGTTGGGAGATGGAAAGCCCGGATGCAAGGATCTTCGCCTTCAGTGCAGCAATATCCTGCTCCCCGACCAATTCATGATCCACTGCCGGAGTGGGGTCCTGCCAGATAAGCGGCTCCGCGGGAACGAGCGGGCCAAGATACCGTGAGATAGGCCCCATGTCGCGGTGCGTCAGCTTGAACCACGCCTTGGCGAAGGCGTCCGCGAGCTCTTGCGGATTCTCGAGGAAGTGTCTCGAAATCTTCTCATAGCTCGGGTCCATTCTCAGGGAGAGGTCCGTCGTCAACATGGTGGGAGCGTGCTTCTTCGACGGGTCGTGAGCATCCGGCACGGTACCCGCTGCAGATGCGTCCTTGGGCTTCCATTGGTGTGCACCGGCGGGGCTCTTGGTGAGTTCCCATTCATAGCCGAACAGGTTTTCGAAGTAGTTGTTGTCCCACTTCACCGGGTTAGTGGTCCATGCGCCCTCCAATCCGCTGGAGATCGTATCGACGCCTTTGCCGCTGCCAAAGCTATTTTTCCAGCCTAAGCCTTGCTCTTCGATGTCGGCACCCTCGGGTTCGGGACCGACGTACTTGTTCGGATCGGCAGCGCCATGAGTCTTGCCGAAGTGTGTCCGCCGGCGATGAGGGCAACTGTCTCCTCGTCATTCATCGCCATGCGAGCGAACGTCTCCCGAATATCCGTGGCCGCAGCGAGCGGATCCGGTTTGCCATTGGGCCCTTCGGGATTCACATAGATCAGGCCCATTTGAACAGCGGCGAGGGGATTGTCGAGCTGACGGTCACCGGTGTAGCGCTCGTCTCCCAGCCACTTGCCTTCAGGTCCCCAGTAAATCCCTTCTTCCGGCTCCCAGATGTCTTCGCGCCCACCGGCGAAACCGAAAGTCTTGAATCCCATCGACTCCAACGCCACGTTTCCAGTGAGAATTATCAGGTCGGCCCAGGAGATTTTCCGGCCGTACTTCTGCTTGATCGGCCAAATCAGCCGGCGCGCCTTGTCGAGGCTCACGTTGTCCGGCCAGCTGTTGAGGGGCGCAAATCGCTGCGCTCCGGAGCCCGCGCCGCCGCGACCATCGGCGATACGGTAGGTGCCGGCACTATGCCACGCCATACGGATGAAGAACGGCCCATAGTGGCCGTAGTCCGCAGGCCACCAGTCCTGCGAGGTCGTCATCAAGGCATGGAGGTCCTTGATCACGGCATCCAAGTCGAGGCTCTTGAACTCCTCAGCGTAATTGAACGACTCACCCATGGGGTTGGACTGTGGCGAGTGCTGGTGCAATATCTTCAGGTTTAGTTGATTCGGCCACCAGTTTGCGTTCGTTGGGGTTCCAGCCGCTGTGTGTTTCAGAGCGCCGCTCGAGAACGGGCACTTTGCTTCGTCTGACATACGTCACCTCGAAAACACTTTGTTAGCGAATCATCCTAAGCCTTCTGGCACTTGGCACAAATGCCAATCACATCCACTGCGTACCGCTCCACCAGAAACCCGCCCGGCAACCGACTGCGCTTGGCCACCAACCCAAGCTCCTTCTCTCCAACGTCCGTAATCTTCCGGCACATCGAGCACACCATGTGATGATGAGGATCGCCGTTCATCTCCACGCGAACTGAGCCATGATGCATGCTCACCTCGCGGAAGACGCCGCTCTCGACAAACAAATGAATGTTCTTGTAAACGGTCGCCAGCGAGATTGCCGGCACCTTCTTCTTCACCCGCGCATAGACCTCTTCCGGACTCGGATGGCCAAGCATGGTCTTCATCGTTTCGAACAACACCTGCCGCTGGTGCGTCACCGCAATGCCGTGTTCCCGGCAAAGTTCGCGAAACGGCTTGTTCCCATGCAACAGCATGGGAGAAAGTGTAAACGACAAAAGTTATCGTTCGATAAACGCACCTGTGGATATTCTTAGGATGTTGTCAATCTGAACGCGGTGAAGAATCCCCGCATTTGTCCCACTGCCGTCAGTTAAGCCGTTCTTTTTCCGTCTTGCCCAACCGCCCGGCCAGCGGCTTCCGCCCGGCAAACCCGTCCTCCGGCGTATGCCAGAAGCCGATCTCTTTCTCACCCAGCTTCCAGCACAGCAGCACCGTCCGGCCGTCCATCACACAGGGAAAGTCCAATAGCCCCTGCTCCAGGTCCTTCACCTGCACCCCAATCTCATCGATCTCGGCAAGCGTGTCCCTGGCCTCCTGCAACGCCTTCTCGTGATCGCCCCGCCGCTTCGCCGCGACCGCCACATTCACCCGCATCCCACCCGAGAGGAAGATTCTGTTGGTAAGTTGTTGCATCTCCTGCTCCAACTCGCCGGCCCGCATTCCCGCCGCCTGAGCCCGGCGCAACAAGGCGTCCAGCACCGGTAGCAGCGTCTGCGCCTCGCTCAATGTAAAAGTCTTGCTCAACGTCCTATCTCCAGCATTCGGTCCAGAGCCACGCGTGCCCAGTGCTTTACCTGCTCATTGACTTGGATGCGGTTCACCACGCGCCCGTCCAACAGATTCTCCAGCGTCCACGCCAGATGTTGCGGCGAAATCCGGTACATCGTCGTGCACAGGCAGCCCGACTCATCCAGTGTCATCACGCGCTTGCCCAGCGGAGCAAACCGTTTTGCCAGCCGGTTAACCAGGTGAATCTCCGTGCCCACCGCAAAGCTCGACCCCTCCGGCGCGCGCTCGATCAGGTCGATAATCCGCTCCGTCGACCCCAGCGCATCGGCCTTCTGGCACACCTCCCAGCGACACTCCGGATGCACCACCACCTGCATCCCTGGCTCCTCGCGCCGAACCCGATCCACATGCTCCGGCAGAAACCGCTGATGCACGCTGCAATGTCCCTTCCACAACAGGACCTTGGCCGCGCGCAACCGCTCCGGCGCGACGCCGCCATTGATCTGATACGGGTCCCACACCACCATCTCGTTCAGCGGAATCCCCATCGCAAACGCCGTATTCCGCCCCAGGTGCTGATCCGGCAGAAACAGAATCTTCCCCGCTCGCCGGAAGGCCCACTCAAACGCAGCCCGCGCATTCGACGAAGTACACACCAGCCCGCCCCGCTCCCCGCAGAACGCCTTGATGTCCGCCGCGGAGTTCATGTACGTCAGCGGAATGATCCCCTCGCTGGCCGTCACGCCAGCCCGCTCGAGCGACTCCCAGCAATCCTCCACCTGCCCGATCTCCGCCATGTCGGCCATCGAGCAGCCCGCATTCAGGTCGGGCAGAATCACCTGCTGCCACGGCTGCGCGAGAATGTCCGCCGTCTCCGCCATAAAGTGCACGCCGCAGAACACCATGTACTTCGCGTTCGTCTCCGCAGCGGCCTTCGAAAGCTTGTAACTGTCGCCCGTAAAGTCCGCGAACCGAATCACTTCGTCCCGCTGGTAGTGGTGCCCCAGCACTACGGCGTCCGTGCCCAGTTTCTCCCGGGCCGCAGCGATCCGCGCGTCCATCGTGTCGTCCGGCATCACTAAGTAATGGTCAAGCGAGCAGGCTTCACTCGCCGCGTATACCGGCGCATCTTCCAGCAATAGTCCGTTCACAATATTCCGCCTTCAGTCTCGAACCGCGCACTCCGCCTGCTCATCGCAGGCACAGCATGCGCATCCGAAACGGGGATGTTGAAAGCATTTCTTACCGGGGCTGCAGCGAACTCACATGTGCCAACTCAAACCTCCGAGCCGTCACCCAGTCCACGGGGATGTTGCCGCCCATTCACGCTCACACGACCGTCGAAATCGTGCTTCCTCAATTCTAGACGAAACCCGCTCCGAGGAGGATGCATCGATCCGCCTTGCTTGTCATTCCCGTAGGGAATCTGCTTCTGTCGTTGTCCCGCTATGTTCATTTGTTTCCATCCCACCCAAGCCGTATCATAGGGCCATCTATGCCGAGCTTTCCGGACACTGCAGTCCTCGTTCTCCTCGCACTACTGCTCTTCGGTCCGAAGAAGCTGCCTGTCCTCGCGCGCCAACTCGGCAAGCTGATGGCCGACTTCCGGCGCGCCTCGAACGAGTTCCGCACCCAGATGGAGGAAGAACTCCGCATCTCCGAGCAAGCCGACCGCCAGAAGCAAATCGCTGCCATTGAGGCCGCCGCTCCCCCTACCGCTGCAATCGCTACGCCAGCCGAACCCAGCTCCGATTCCGAGGACCCGCACGTGCCACCGCCCGCCCCCAGTTTCACCTCCACATCGGAATCGTCGGAATCAACCTCCGAATATCCGCAGGACTATTCGTACGATTCCCCGGTCGACTCTCCAGCCGAGTCCACGCCCGAGCCGTCGCCAGCCCCGCTCCCCATCGCTACGTCAGGCGATCTCAGCATCCTGCCGCCATCCACCGGACTGCCCATCGCGAACACCTCGCCGGCCGAAGCCGACATAACCGGCGCGACCCACCAGCCCCACCAGGCCGAGCTCGAAACCGAGACTCTGCATGGCTGATTTCGACGCGATAGACCGCGCGCGCCAAGCCGTCACCGACCGCGCCGAACTCCCCGGCATGAGCCTCATGGAGCACCTCGAAGAGCTGCGCAAGCGCCTCCTCCGCTCCCTCGCCTTCCTGGTCGTCGGCTCGATCCTGGCCTACTGCTTTCATACCAAACTCATCAACTACCTCCAGAAACCGCTCCTGGATCTCGGCTTGATGATGACCCAGACCCACCCCACCGACGCTATTAACCTCTACATTAAAGCCTCGGTCGTCTTCGGCGCCATCTTCGCCAGTCCCTTCATCCTCTATCAGGTCTGGCTCTTCATCTCTCCCGGCATGTACGCCAACGAAAAGAAATATGTCGCTCCCTTCATGGGTGTGACCATCGGCCTCTTTCTCGCCGGAGCCTACTTCGGCTATCGCTGGGTAATGCCCGGGGCCATCAAGGTCCTTGTCCTCGACTTCGGCAAGAACTTCAACCACATGATCACGATCGATGACTACACGGGCTTCTTCCTCTCCGTCATCCTCGGCCTCGGTGTCTGCTTCGAACTCCCCGTTCTCATCTTCTTCCTGGCCTTGTTCGGCATCGTCGACGCCAAGTTCCTGCTGCGCCAGTTCCGCTACGCCATCCTCGGCATCTTCCTCATCGCCGCCATCATCTGCCCCATGCCGGACCCCTTCAGCATGTGCCTCTTTGCCAGTCCTATGCTTGTCCTCTACTTCTTCGGCATAGCCATCGCCTGGTACGCCCATCCCGACCGCCGGAAAGCCAAAAAAGAGGCCGCAGTATGATCCAGGCTTTCAGCCGCCACAACAAAGGTGTCATCCTGAGTTCCCCCCCTCGGCTTGTCATTCTGACCCTGAGCAGCGCGAAGGGGAAGAACCCCCGCATTTCGCTTTTGCTGTTGCCGTTGTTTGTTTTGCTCTGCCTTCCCCTTGCCGCCCCTACGCAGAAGCCACCCGCCACTAGCCAGCCCACCGGCCAAGCCACCTACACCCTCACCCAGCAACTCCTCACCGTTGCCCCCAAGCGCTTCAACGGCTCGCCCGGCCATCTCGCCGCGGAAAACTTCATCAAGGACCACTTCAAGCCTGAAGCCGCCAAGGGCAACTTTGAGACCGACCAGTTCACCGCCAACACTCCCGCCGGCCCGCAGGCCATGCGCAACTACATCGTCCGCTTCCCCGGCAAGAAAGACGGAGTGATCGTCCTCGCCACCCACTACGAGACCAACTACTGGCTTCGCGACATCAACTTCGTCGGCGCCAACGATGGAGCCTGCACCACCGCACTGCTCATCTCTCTCGGCCAATACTTCCGCGCCCACCCGCCCGCGGGCTATTCCATCTGGCTCGTCTTCGATGACGGCGAAGAATCCGTCTCCGGCACCTGGTCCGATGCCGACTCGCTCTACGGCACTCGCCATCTCGCCGCCAAGTGGTACGCCAACGGCACCCTCCCCAAGGTAAAAGCATTCCTCCTGGCCGACATGATCGGCGACAAGGACCTCAACATCGACAAGGACGATCAATCCACCCCGTGGCTCGAAGACCTGCTCGCCGTCGCCGCCAAAAACACCGGCCACTCCGGCAACGTCTTCAAGAACCCCGTCCAGGGCCTCGGTGACGACCACATCCCATTCAAAAAACGCGGCGTCCCCGTCCTCGACCTCATCGACATCGACTACGGCCCCCACACCAACCAACTCCCCGACGGCTACCACCACACCGCGCAGGACACCATCGACAAGCTCAGCCCCAAATCCCTCCAGATCGCCGCCGACCTCTTCCTCGAAACCATCCGCCTCATCAACGCCAGCCACTAAATCGGGTGCCCCATTCATCGCGCCTTTGTCTTATACGATGAGTGGGTTATCGCGCGTGGTAGCGCGCGACCGCATTCCTCCCTCCGTCAGCTCACTCGCGATAGCATCGTAACGTGCCCCACACGCCTCTAAGCCACTGGATCGGCTTCCACCTCGCCCTCCTCCTGCTCCTCGCAATCGAACTCGTCTACGCGCGCCGCCAGGCCCGTCTCAAACGCGATCCTCACCACACCGCCATCGCCGCGACCACACTCTGGATCGCCGCCGCAATCGCCTTCGCCCTCTTCGTGCACCACACCATGGGCCCGATAGCCTCCGTCCAGTACCTCACCGGCTACGTGCTCGAAGAGTCGATGTCCGCTGACAATCTCTTCGTCTTCCTTCTCCTCTTCCGCCTCTTCCAGATCGACCACGCCCACCAACCCAAAGTCCTCTTCTGGGGAGTCGCTGGCGCCATCCTCATGCGCGGCCTCTTCATCGCCGGCGGCATCACCCTGCTCGCCCACTTTAGCTGGATCACCTACCTCTTCGGTGCGATCCTCCTCATCACCGCCATCCGCCTGCTCGTCCCTCAGGAACCCGACCAGCAGCCCAAAACCGAGCCCCGCTGGATCGCCTGGCTCAAGCGCCTCCACCCCCTCAGCCCCCAACAGGATCACTTCGTTGTCTTCGACAGTGGCCGCCCCACAGCCACCATCCTCCTGCTAGCCCTCATCGCCATCGAACTCACCGACGTCGTCTTCGCCCTCGACTCCATCCCCGCCGTCCTCTCCATCACCCGCCAGCCCTTCCTCGCCTACACCTCCAACATCATGGCGGTGATGGGCCTGCGCTCGCTCTACTTCCTGATCATCGGGATGCTGGTCCGCCTACGCTTCCTCCACTACGGCCTGGCCGCCGTCCTCGCCTTTGCCGCCCTCAAGATGCTCGCCGCCCGCTGGATCGAAGTCCCCCCAGTCCTCTCGCTCGAAGTCATCCTCGGGCTCCTTGCGATCACGGTCGGCGCATCCCTCTGGCCCTCGGCCAAACAGAAAAGCTGACACCTCAGCCGATGGAAGTGATGTGCCCTCCCCGCAGGGAAAACATTTTCCCTCCTTGCGCCTGAGCCGACGGATCAGAATCATCCCTCTTCCACAAAACGCCCACAGTGCAACCACTTGCCGTTAATGTGCAACCCGTTGCACCTTTGGCATTCCCATTGCTAAGAGATAAGCAAACAACAAAGTTCGTCGCACAATTGACGAGCCAATCGCCACCAAGGGAGTCACCCATGTATCTTCTCTTTGCCCCCACGGCTTTGTCTTTTCTTGCTATCTTGGCCATCTCGCTCCACAGCCACTTCGCCACCCGGGCAAACCTCTAACCTTCACAGAATTCCATTCTGTTGATGACAGGTTGACAACCAGCTAGGTGAAGTCTGCCCCGTGGAGACGCCACTTCCCAATCGGGAGTTGCAAAGCTCCCGCGCTTCTTCACTCACCCACAAACCGCAGCTCACTCTGCCGCACCACCGAGTGCCGCGCCATACTCGCCTTCTCCGGAAAGTCCATCCGGAAATGAGCCCCGCGACTCTCTTCCCTTCCGAGCGCCGCTTGCACCATCACCTCCGCCACCACACGCAGGTTCCGTGCCTCCAGCGTCCGTCGCGTAAGCCCGCGAGCCCCCGCCGCAGCGTCCATAGTCTCCCGCATCGCCGCAAGCCCCGCCCGAGCCCGCCGCAACCCCGCTCGATCCCGCAGCAACCCAGCATCCCGCCACATCAACCCCTGCAACTCCGCAATTAAACCCTCCACATCCCCACCGCCGCCGCCTTGCACCAGCGCATTTTCTGACCACTTACCACTCACCACTGACCACTCATCCGCAACCATCGCCTCCGCTGCCAGCGCCCCAAACACCAGCCCCTCCAGCAGCGAGTTGCTCGCCAACCGATTTGCCCCATGCACTCCCGTACAAGCCGCCTCCCCAGCCGCGTACAGCCCCGGCAGCGAAGCCCGCCCGTGCACGTCTGTCCTGATCCCGCCCATCAGGTAATGCGCAGCTGGCCGCACCGGAATAAGGTCTCGCGCCAACTCCAGCCCATAGCCATCCAGAAAAGCCGAGATCCCCGGAAACCGCGTCTTCAAATCCGTGCCCGCGCCCACGGCTCTCATGTCCAGATAAATCGGCCCGTCCAAACCCTCGCGCGTAATCGCCCGCGCCACAACATCCCGCGGCGCAAGCTCCAGCCCTGGATGATAGCGCTCCATAAACCGCTCCCCCCGAGCGTTCACCAGCCAAGCCCCCTCACCCCGCAGCGCCTCGCTCATCAGGAACCGCGGCGCACCCTCCATCGCAAACGCCGTCGGGTGGAACTGGTAGAACTCCATGTCCATCAACTCCGCTCCCGCCCGATACGCCATCGCGATGCCGTCCCCCGTCGCCACCGCCGGATTCGTCGTATCGCTATACACCTGCCCCGCGCCCCCACTCGCCAGCAGCACCGCCCGAGCCCGCACCTCGTGCAATCCTCCCGCCGCATCCAGCAAAGTCGCACCTACGACCCGCCCAGCGTCAGAATCCACGATCAGATCAACCGTCGTAGCCCACTCCATCAACTCCACTCGCGCCAATCCACGCACATGCCGCAGCAGCGACACGGCAATCTCCCGTCCCGTTCCATCCCCATGCGCATGCAGAATCCGCGGCAGACTGTGCGCGCCTTCTCGCGTCCTCATCAACTCGCCAGCCCGCGTCGCATCAGCCTGCGCGTACCGGTCGAACCCGGTCCCCCACTGCAGCAACTCCTCCACTCGCTTCGCGCCCTGCTCCACCAGCACCGCCGCCGCCTGTGCATTCACCAGGCCATCGCCGGCCGCAATCGTGTCAGCCAGGTGCAGCGCCACATCCTCGTCGCCGCCCATCGCGACGGCGATCCCACCCTGCGCATAAGCCGTATTCGATTCCGCCAGGCCTTCCTTCGTGACCACGAGAACGCTGCCCGCCCCTGCCAGTCCCGCCGCCGCGCGCAACCCAGCAATCCCGCCACCCACGACCAGAAAATCCACCACGCGCATCTCTCAAGGCTACCACCGGGAAACATAGGGGTGCCCCATGATCAACGCGGACGCAGGCCCGCGTTTATCGTGGGGTTACTCCCTTAGCCCGCCACCCCATTGCCTGTCATTCTGAGCGCAGCGAAGAACCCCCGCATTTTGCCTTTGCCTTTGCCTTTNNTTGCCTTTGCTGTTGCCTTTGCCTTTGGCTTTTTCTGACCACTTACCACTTACCACTTACCACTGCCTCTCTGCGGTACCATAAACCCACCGTGTCCTCCATCCGAGTAACCACCCCGCAAGCCACCTACGACGTCACCATCGCCCCCGGCCTCCTCCGCACCCTCCACCAGCGCCTGCGCAAGCTCACCCCCGGCAAGTCGCCCAAAACCTTCGTCATCACCTCACCTGAAATCTGGGCCCTCTGGCACGAGCGCTTCCTCGCCTCATTCCCCGCAAACGCACAACCCACCACCCTCTTCCTCCCCGCCGGCGAGCGACACAAGCGCCTCGCCACCGTCGAATCCCTCGCCCAGCAACTAGCCCTCGCCGGAGCCGACCGCGACTCGATCCTCCTCGCCTTCGGTGGCGGAGTCATTGGCGACGTCACCGGCTTCCTCGCCGCCATCTACATGCG
>PKWK01000387.1 GCA_003133205.1 Granulicella sp.
GGCCAGCACGCCGAAGCCGGAGTTGGTGGAGGCTGGGATCGACTGCCTGCATGGGCTTGGGTATAGGACTAAGCTGTTTCCGCATGCGCTGGATCGTGGGCCGCTTTATTATGCGGGGACGGTGGAGCAGCGGGCGGGGGATCTGCTGGCGGCGTTTGCTGATCCGGGCATCGATGGGATTCTTTGTGCGCGGGGTGGATGGGGCTCGGCGGAGTTGCTGCCGCATCTCGATGCGGGATTGATCCGTGCGAACCGGAAGGTGTTTGTTGGTTACAGCGATCACACTTCATTACATGTTTGGCTGGCGCGGGAGGCGGACCTGGTGAGCTTTTACGGGCCGATGGTTGCGGCGGACTTTGCGCGACCGGAGGGCTTCGACGCGGCAAGCTGGGGACACACGTTTGGCGGCGACTCAGGCTGGTCGCTGGGCACTGGCGATGGGTTGCGCGTGCTGCGTGCGAGCGTTGCGGAAGGAATGCTTGCGGGCGGATGCATTTCGATTCTTGCGGAGGCGCTGGGTACGCCGTATGCTCCGCTGCCTGCGCGTGCGGATGAGCCGCGGGTGCTGTACCTCGAAGATATTGGGACGAAGCCGTATCAGTGGGACCGGATGCTGTTGCATCTGCGGTATGCGGGGATGCTGGAGCATGTGAGCGGGATAGTGTTTGGCGATATGCGGCAATGCGTCGCGCTTGAGGAGGCGCCGCAGATCGAGGCGGCGATACTTCATGCGCTGAGGGACTTTGCGGGGCCGATTGCGATTGGGCTGCACTCGGGGCATGTGGACTCGCCGAACGTTACGCTGCCGCTTGGCGTGCGTGTGCGACTGGATTTGAGTGAGCGGGAGAATCCGCGGATGGAATTTCTCGAGGCGGCGGTGAAGAGATAGTGGTCAGTGGTAAGAGTAGCGCGGGGAGCGGGTTTGGCGAAGCATATACATCTGATTGGAATTTGCGGCACGGCGATGGCGTCGCTTGCGGGGATGTTGCAGGCGCGGGGACACCGCGTGACGGGGTCGGACGCGGCGGCTTATCCGCCGATGAGCGATGTGCTGGCGGGGTTGGGGATTGCGCTGCATCAGCCGTATGCGGAGGCGAACCTGGAGCCGCGGCCGGATCTTGTGATTGTGGGCAATGCGATCTCGCGGGGGAATGTCGAACTGGAATATGTGCTGGACACGCGGATTCCGTTTACGTCGATGGCGGCGGTGCTGCACGACGAGTTCCTGGCGGGGCGCGAGTCGCTGGTGGTCGCGGGGACGCATGGCAAGACGACCACGACGAGTATGCTGGCGTGGATTTATGAGGTGGCGTCACGGACTCGGGCGGAGTTTGCGCCGTCGTTTCTGATTGGCGGCGTGGCGGAGAACTTTGGGACGAGCTTTATGGTGCGGGCTGGAACACGGCCGTTCATTCTGGAAGGCGATGAGTACGATACGGCGTTCTTCGATAAGGGGCCGAAGTTTCTGCATTATTTTCCCGACGCAGCGATTCTGACGCATGTGGAGTTCGATCATGCGGATATTTATCCGGACCTTGCGGCGGTGAAGACGGCGTTTAAGCGGCTGGTGAACCTGATTCCGCGGCGCGGTCGCGTGGTGGCGTTCGATGGGAGCGAGAACGTAAGCGAGTGCGTGGCGCGGGCATTCTGCGCTGTGGAGCGGTACGGCTTTGGGTTGGAGTCGCACTGGCGCGCGACGGAGATGCAGCATGAGGGCGGAGTAACGCGATGGACATTGCTGCGCGGAGGCGAGGCATTTGCGGAGTTGCGACTGCCGATGGCGGGTGAGCACAATGCGCTGAATGCTACCGCAGCGGCGGCGTTGGCTGCGGGACAGGGCGTTCCGACGGAGGCGATCGTGGAGGCGCTGGCGACGTTCCGGTCGGTGAAGCGGCGGCTGGAAGTTCGGGCCGAGGTGAACGGCGTGACCATTATCGACGACTTTGCGCACCATCCGACGGCAATTCGGGAGACGCTGCGGGCGCTGCGGACTTCGTATCCGGGGCGGCGGTTGTGGGCGGTGCTGGAGCCGCGGTCGAATACGCTGCGGCGGAATGTGTTAGAGGAGGCGCTGGTGGAGAGTTTGGCGCTGGCGGATCGCAGTGTGCTGGCCGCGGTGTTCAAGTCGGAGGCGATTCCGGCGGGTGAGCGGCTGCATCCGGAGAACGTTGTGGCGGCGCTGCGGGCGCGTGGGCTTGAGTCTGCGGTGTATGCGGATGCGGATGCGATTGTTGCGGCGATTGCGCCGGAGTTGCGGCCGGGCGATGTGGTGGCGATTCTGTCGAATGGCGGGTTTGGCGGGATATACGAGAAGTTGCCGAAGGCGCTTGCGGACTGAGGCCTAAAGACAGAGGCGAAATACAGGGATCCTTCCCCTTCGCTTCGCTCAAGGGTCAGGATGACGGCGGATGGGGGTGGCGGCGGTTTCATGCCGGGTTGCACGGTACGCCGAGGGCGGTTTCGATGGCTTCGGCGACGCCGTCGTTGCAGTTGGATGGACCGAGGCGCCAGCCGCGCGCTGCTGCAAAGAGCTTGAGGTCGGGGGGCGCGTTGTCCATGAGGACGGCGGTGCCGGCGATTTCGAGCATGGGGACGTCGTTCCAGTTGTCGCCGATGGCGAGGATTTGCGCGGGGTCGATGCCCTGGGTGGCGGCGAGCGCGAGGATGGCGGCGCCCTTTGAACATCCGGCTGGGAGGATGTCGAGGATGGAGAGGTCTCGGCCGGGGTATTCGGTGCGGTGGAGAGTGATGATGGGTTCGGGTTCGGCATCTTGGCTCGGCGACGGAAGGCAACCCACCCATTGTGATGAAGCCACAAAGGATGGGCCACCCACTGTGGCCGAGCCGTTCATGGTTTTGCCGGAGCGACCGGAGGGGTGGCCGGAGGCGGAGATGCCGGGGTGCTCGAGCAGGCGGGCTTCGGCGCGGGCCATGCGCTCGATGGTGCCGCATAGCATGGCCTGGATGGGGGCGTCGTAATTGGATCCGTCGTCGGTTAGGGCGCTCTCGATGGGGTTGACGTGGGCGATGTAGGGTTCGTTGGCGGCCATCCAGCGACCGATGCTGGCGTTGAGTTCGTCGAGGTGCTCGACGACCAGGGCGCCGCGCGTGTCGTCGCCGTCGGGTCCGACTCGGTCGAAGGTGAGGACGAGGGCGTTGCGGAACTCGTCGACGTGGCCGCAGAGCCAGATGGCAGTGGCGTGGGGGAGGTGGGTGCGGGCGATGAGTTGGGAGGCGATGGGTTCATCGCCGAATGACCCGAGAGTGCGGGTAACGGTGCCGTTGGAACTGACCAGGGTACTGGCGTGGTGGAGGCCGAGCGGGCGCAGGACGCGCATGGCGTAGGAGTGGCGGCGACCGGTGGCGACGACGATCTCGACGCCGCCGGCTTCGGCGGCCAGGAGGGCGGCGAGGTTGCGCGGACTGACGCGGCCGTCGTCACCGAGGAGGGTGCCGTCCATGTCGATGGCGATCATTCGGATGGTGCCGTTGTGCGGTGCTGCGTGCAAGGTACCCCCTCCCCCCTATATATCTAAAATACACAATACAAATGGCTTGCAACTTGGTATATACCGATTGATATATACTATTGATCTGAAGCGTGCGGCTTGTTTCTGAATTATCCCCTACATTCTATTTTACTCCTTTGGCATAACTAACCCGCCAACTATATCTCTATGTGGGTCAGCGAGTTAGGTGGTTTGGGGGCTTGACACGTGAGTTTGCTGGAGTTTTCGCGGAAAATGGTTTGGGGTGGCGGAAGAGAACAGGCAACGGCAAGGGCAAAGGCGAAATGCGGGGGTCTCTCCACTACGCGCTTCGGTCGAGATGACGCCGGGGTGGTTGCAGGGCTATTCGGGTCTGTCGTCGTCGGAATCGTCGCTGCCGAGGAGACCTTTGACCAAGTCACCGGCGTTGACGTTGATGGGTTTATTTTTTCGCGCTGGGTTTCCAGTCGGTCTGGTCTACGTGGAAGGTGACTGAGTCGACGTCAGTGTCGGTGAGCAGGACGACGGTGGTGTCGGTGCCGTACTTGCGCAGGATTTCGGGATTGGGAAGGCTCATCCAAATGAGGTTGCTGGGCGGACCGTCGTTGCGACCGTCGGCTGCGTCGGAGACGGTGAGCGTGTAGGTGATGTTGCCGGGTAGATCCTCGAAGTGGAAGCTGCCGTCGTCCCAGATTGCGGCTAACAGGTGGGTTGCGGGATTGTCTTTGACGGTGAGGCTAATCTGACCGACGTTGAGGGTGTGGCCGTCTTCTTTGGAGACCACGTGGCCGGTAATGTTGTGCAGTTTGTGGGAGGGGATGCTGATGTCCGCGCCGGAGAATTCGTCGCCTGCTGCGAGTTTGATGGCTTTCGCGTCGACGCGGTTGAAAGTGTCGCCGCTATAGACGGCGAGATTGATCCCTGAGCCTCCGTCGCCCATGTTGGAGGCGCTGATGCCGGTGCCGCTGGCGACGAGCGAGGCGTGGAGAGCGTACTCGCCGGGGGCGAGGCCAGCGATGCGAAAGTGGCCACGATCGTCGGTCTTGGAGGGCTGGCCGATACCCATGAGGGCGAGCGCCGTACTCATATCTGCGGCGGCGGCTTCGGAGAGGTCTTCTGTGGACTTTGGCTTGATGACGGTGAGGGTCCAGCCGACGGCGGGGCTGCCATCGTCGTAGAGGATGCGGCCGCTGACGGCTGCGCCGCGCTCCAAGCGGAGATCTGCGTGGGCGGAGTCGGTACCGGTGACCGCAATGGTGGTGAGTTGGGCAAGACGTGCACGGACGGCGGGGTCGGTGCTGGCGAAGTCCTCGTCGGAGAACTGGCTGAAGGGGTCGATGTAGCCGGTGAAGATGGCGTGGACGTAGTAGGTTCCGGGCTTGACGCCGGCGAAGCTGTAGGAGCCATCGAGTCCGACGGTGGAGGAGTTGAGCATGTCGGTCATCTGGTCCCCGCGCTTGCGGGCGGCGGCGAGGGCTTTCTTTTGATCGTCGGTCTGCGGCTTGGCGGGCGTGCCGGATTTGCCGGAGGCCTTGGTCATGCTGTCGGTGATGCTCTTCATCGTGTCGTCGCCGGCGTGACTGGGGGCGGTGGACTTGAGCAGGACCTTGGCGAAGCGGGCGGGGGCATTGGTGTCGGCGCAGAAGACGTGGCCGCTGACCGTGCTGCCGACGACGTACGGAGTTTGCTGGGCGGGAAGGCGGAGGGCGAGGAGAAGGAGCACGGGAAGGGCGAATTTGGATCGTGAGGAGAAACTCATCAGGGCGGCCTCAAAAAGGAATATGGCGGTGGGATCACTATATATTGTGGGGGATCGAGTTCGCTTGGGTCGGGTAGGATCGGGGGAATGGCTGCTTTTTGGGTGGCCAAGTTACTGAGAGCGCTTATGTCGATACGCCGCGAGATTACGCCAATGCTTCGTCTTGCTCTGCCACTGGTGCTGGCGGAGGTGGGATGGATGTCGATGGGCGTGGTGGATACGGTGATGGTGGGACATCTGCCGCATCCGGCGGTGACGATCTCGGCGGTGGCGATTGGGCAGGTGCTGTACAACACGCTGGCGTTCGGGATTGGCGGGGTGCTGCTGGGGTTGGATACGTATATCTCGCAGGCGCATGAGGCGGGCGAGTGGGACGACGCGAATAGGTGGCTGCTGAGCGGGGTGGTGCTGGCGGCGTTGCTGAGCGCGGTGCTGATGGGGATGGTGTGGGTGGGGCCGCTGGCGATGGCGCGGATGCCTATTGACAGGGAAGTGATGCGGCAGGCGGTGGGGTTTCTCGCGGCGCTGAATTGGGGGACGCCGCCGCTGTTTCTGTATATGACGTTCCGGCGATATTTGCAGGCGTTCAACCATGTGCGGCCGATTGCGGCGGCGGTGGTGAGCGCGAATGCGGTGAATGCGGGGCTGGACTGGCTGTTGCTGTTTGGGCATCGATGGATTGTTCTTGGAAAGAGTGTGGGGATTCCGGCGTATGGGGTGGTGGGGGCGGCTTGGTCTACGGCGCTGGCGCGGCTTTATCTGGCGGCGTTTGTGGGGGTGGCGGTTTGGTGGGTCGATCGGCAGCATGGGTATGGGCTGCGGAGCGCGGAACGCGAATTGGATTGGTCGCGGGTGCGGAGGCTGGTGGGGCTGGGCGCTCCGGTGGGCGGGCAGATCTTTGTGGAGATTTCGATCTTTGCGGCAGTGACGGCGCTGATTGGGACGATGGGGCCGGTGTCGCTGGCGGGGCACGAGATTGCGTTGAACTGCGTGAGCTTTACGTTCATGGTGCCGTTTGCGATTTCGGCGGCGGCGACGGTGAGGGTGGGGCAGGCGGTGGGGCGCGGGTCGGCGAGCGAGGCCGCGGCGGCGGGGTGGACGGCGATCGGATTTGGGGCGGGGTTCATGCTGTGCATGTCGGCGGTGCTGGTGGGGATGCCGGGGCGGATTGCGGGCGGATTTACGCGGGGGCCGGAGGTGATTGCGGCGGCGGTTCCGCTGCTGCTGGTGGGGGCGGCGTTCCAGTTCTTTGACGGCGTGCAGGTGACGGCTACGGGCGCGCTAAGGGGCGTGGGGAATACGCATGCGGGGCTATATGTGCAGTTGGTGGGGTACTGGGTGGTGGGGCTGCCGCTGGGGTGGTGGCTTGGGTTCCATCGAAAGATGGGGGCGGTGGGGTTGTGGGTGGGATTGTGTGCGGGGTTGATGATTGCGGGCGTGGCGCTGATTTCGGTTTGGGGTCGGGCCGTAAGGCGGGGGATTTCGAGAGTGCCGACCACGGATCTGCACGGATGAACACGGATTTAAGAGACCTCCCCCACGATAACCTCGCCCACTGGGCTCGGTGATCCCTTCGACAAGCTCAGGGCAGGCTATGGGGCACCCACGTTGGTTTAGGTGGAGGGGAGTTGTTCGCGGATGCGGGTGCGGGAGCGGGTGGTGATGATGAGGGCTGCGGCGAGAATGAGGCCGCCGCCGATGCGCGCGCTGGGGCCGAGGGTTTCGTGGAGGATGAAGACGCCGAGGATGGAGCCGATGAGGGGTTCCATGTTGAGCAGGACTCCGGCTTGCGAGGCGGGGACCTGGGTCATGCCCCAGTTCCAGAGCAGGGTGGTGGCGGCGGTGCAGAGGAAGCCGCTGGCGGCGAGGGCAAGCCATGCTTTGAGCGAGACGTGTGCGACGGGCGGGAGGCCGTAGATGAGCGGGACGCAGACGACTAGCATCAGGGTTCCGGAGGCGGTTCCGTAGGCGCTGACTACGATGGCGCTGTGACGCTGCATGAGGCGCTTGTTGAGCAGGACCCAGCCGAGGGCGATGACGAGCGAGAGGACTACGAGGAGGTCCCCGGCGAGGGTTGGGCCGGCGGGGCCCGATGTGGGTTGCGCGGCGGTGTGGCGCGCGCCGAGTGCGATGAGTGCGGCGCCGATGGTGGAGATGGCCAGGGAGAGCCAGCCGGTTGCGTCCATGCGCTCGTGGGCGAAGNNAGCGAGGCGTGCGAGACGGTGGTGAGCGAGAGGCCGGAGAACTGGATGAGAAACTGGAGCGGGATTCCGAGAAAGGCGCAGAGCAGGAGGGTGCTCCACTCGCGGCGGTTGAGGCCGGGCTTGTGGGTGAGGAGCAGAGGGATGAAGGCGAGCGTGGCAAAGAGGAAGCGGTAGAGGACCATCGCGCCGACGCCCATTTCGGTGAGTGCGATTTTTCCGAAGAAGAAGCCGCAGCCCCAGAGGGAACTGGCGATGGCGCAGGATGCGAAGCCGAGGGTGCGATTTTTGGTGGGCACGAGAGCTATGGAAAGGGTATCAGCGTAGCGCTCCCACTCATCGCGATACAGCCGCGATGAATGGGGCACCCGAATCTGTGGCGAGTGCGACTACCAGATGCGGCAACTGTTGGTGGGGGCCATGGGGGTGCCTTGCTTGCAGTTGAAGGCGGGTGCGAAGCCGGGCTGGTTGACGACGACGCCGTTGACGCGGGACGGGTCTGGCGAGTGGGGGTCAGTGAGCGCCTGGGAACGGATGGCCTCGGGGTGTGTGTTTTCGCAGTAGTTTTGCGCGTAGGCGATGTAGAAGCGCTGCGGGCCGGTGAAGCCGTCCTTCTTCCCACTGATGTCGACGTGGTCCTCTTTGGCGCGCTGCATGTAGGCCATGAAGGCGAGCAGGAGGCCGCCATTGTCGGCGGTGTTCTCGCCGAGGGTTAGCTTGCCGTCGATCTTGACATCGTCGACTGCGGTGAACGAGCCGTATTCCTTGACCAGGCAATCGGTGCGGGCTTCGAACTTCTTCAGGTCTTCGGGGGTCCACCAGTCGCTGAGATTGCCTTTGGCGTCGAACTTGCGGCCTTCGTCATCGAAGCCGTGGGTGAGTTCGTGGCCGATGACGCCGCCGATGTGGCCATAGTTCACGGCGTCGTCCTGAGTGTGGTCGTAGAACGGGGATTGCAGGATACCGGCGGGAAAGTTGATGTCGTTCATGCTGGGGTTGTAGTAGGCGTTGACGGTAGGCGGGCTCATTTCCCATTCGGCGTGGTCGACGGGTTTGCCTATTTTGCCGAGTTGGCGGTCGTTCTCGAACTCTTCGGCGCGAAGCTGATTGCCGAGCGGTGTGTCCGGCTTGATGTCGAGTTTGGAGTAGTCGCGCCATTTGTCGGGGTAGCCGATCTTGTTGGCGACGGCAGCGAGTTTCTCGTGGGCGCGCACCTTGGTTGCAGGCGACATCCAGTCGATCTGGTCGATGTCGCGGCTCATTGAGGCTTCAATGTCATGGACCATCTGGAGCATCTTGGCCTTGCTATCTCCCGCGAAGTAGTGTTCGACATAGACCTTGCCAAGGGCTTCGCCGAGAGCCGAGTCGGTATTGGTTGAGCAACGCTTCCAACGCGGGCGCTGCTCCGCCTGGCCGTAGAGGATGCGGGCGTAGAAGTCGAAATTCTCGTCGTCGAATTGTTTCGGAAGATTGCGCGCGACGGCGGTGAGCAGGTGGTAGCGAAGATAGGCCTTGACGGTTGCGATGTCGGCCGTCTGCATCTGCTTGATCATCTCGGGCCAGAACTGCGGGGTAGAGTTGTTGATCTCGGTGACGTGGGGCGAGTGGATGGCGTCTTCGAAGGCGGTGAAGTTGAAGCCGGGCAGGCTGGCGGTGAAGGTGGCGATGGGCTGGAGGTGATAGGTCTTCTCGGGTTCGCGCATGTCGACGACACCGAGCGAAGCCTTGGCGAGCGCCGTCTCCATGGCCAGGATATTTTGCGCGTCTTTGAGCGCCTGCTCAGGGCGGCTGCCGGCGAAGGTGAGCATTTTAGTGACGTGGGCTACGTAGTCTGCGCGGAGCTTTACATCTTTTTCTCCGGTGCGGAGGTAGTAGTCCTTCTCGGGCATGCCGAGGCCGCCCTGCGCGATCTCCGCGATCTGTTTGGTGGCGTCCTTGAAGTCCTGCTGCTCGCCGAATCCGAAGAAGACGTCTACGCTATCGCGCTGGAGTTCTCCGACAAGGGTGGCGAGTTTGGCCCGGCCGGCTGGGCCGTCGGCGAGGGCGTCGATCTTGTCGAGCAGAGGCTTGAGCTGGGTGAGGTCTTCGGACTGGATGAGGGGAGTGTTCATGCAGGCTTTGAAGTAGTCGCCGATCTTCTGCTCGTCGGGCGAGCGGGCGGGGCCGCCGGCTTGCGCCTTCTCGAGGATGGTGTTGAGTTCCTGGGTGTTGACGTTGTAGAGAACGTAGAACGGGTCAACGCTGGGCTGGTCTGGCGGGATGGGGTGGTTCGCGTTGAACTTGCCGCAGGCGTACTTGTACATGTCGACGCAGGGGTCGGCGGAAAGATCCATGGACGAGAGATCGAGGCCGGGGAGGGGCGTCACCGCGACGGGTGGCGCGGGCGTTTGCTGGGCGGCACACGAGGTGTTGATCGCCAGCATGAGTGCGGAGAATGCGAAGGCTACGGTCGCCAGGTGAGACAGGGTGCGGGCGGGATTGGCGGGCGTCGGGGCGATTCTTGCGGATGTTTCAGTCATGCAGGGTTCTCCGTGGATGCAGATGATTCGTATGCGGCAAAGCCTGGACCTTGAGGCTTGCAAGGGACGCTTACAAATTGGTCGGCGACACAGTCTCTAGTATCACTCCGCGGAGTTCGGACGGAGAAGTCGGCTGAACGGCAAGACTTAGCGCGGAGGGGAGCTTGGCGAGGCTCGCGCGTCTGTGAAAGAGTAAGGATTCGAGACACTGTCGCCATGATGGTACTCCCTACAGCCCGAGCGATCGAGGACGCGGGTCCAAGCGCCGCCTGCGCTGGCGGCGTGCGCGAGGGTGCGCGGAGGAGTTGGCGCGGGGTGGGGATGGCGATGCTGGCGGCGTGGACGGTTCTGTTGGCGTTGTCGGCGGGCGCGGCGACGGCGCGGGATTCCGAGGCCCCGGTGCGCATTCCGCTGGCACCGATGGGATATCAGGCGCTCACGCCCGAGTTTCTGCTTTCAGGCAGTTCGGCTCTGACGGTTCACTTCGTCGATCAGGACCATCTGTTGATCACTTTCGGCGTGCGCCGCCTGATGAAGCGCGAGGCTGGAGAGCCTGCGGACGACGAGGATCGGACGATTGGGGCATTTCTCGTCGAGCTACCCTCGGGCAAGGTGCTGGCGCGGACGGAGTGGCGGCTTCACGACCGCTCGCGATACCTGTGGAGCCTGGGCCATGGCCGATTTCTGCTGCGGGTGCGCGATCGCCTGACGACGTTTGCGCCGATGGGGTCTGGCGATCCCGACGATGCATTTCACGAGGTTCCGCTGCTGCGGCTCGATCGGCACATCGTGGCGATCCTGGTTTCGTCCGACGAGGACCTGCTGACGGTGGAGACTACGAAGTGGGCGATGGGAACGGGAGAGGCCAGCGAGGGGTTCTCGACCGATCCGGCTCCGGTGCAGATCAATTTCTATCGGCTGACGAATATCGATTCGTCGCTGGACGGCTTGCGAGTGACCTCGGCGGGCGTGGTTCGCACACGGACGGCGGTGGCGCTGCCGATGACAGCGGCCGGATCTCTCGAAGTGCTAGAGGGCGGTAAGGATCGCTGGCTGTTCAACTTCGACGAGCATGCGGGCAAGGTGCACGAGCTGGCGGAGTGGGACACGTCCTGCTTTCCGCGTCCGACGTTTGTCGGGCACGGCGAGTTTGTCGCGTTTGGGTGTCGCGGCAGCGTGGATAGGCAGGACTTCGCGGGGTTCAACCTGAAGGGCGAAGAGATGTGGCAGCAGAACTTCTTCGACGCTCATGTGGGCCCGACGTTTGCGTTCGCCCCGGCGGCGGGGCGGTTTGCACTGGGCCGGACGATCGTGAGCAGCGCCGTTGAGCAGGATGCTTTTCTGGCGGCGAGCCTGGTGACCGGGCAGGAGGTTCGCGTCTACCAGAGCTACGACGGCAAGCAACTGTTCAAGATCGATTGCACGCCGGTGGAGCGCGCGGGGCAGAACTTCGCGCTGTCCGCGGATGGAATGCGGCTTGCCGTGGTGCGCGAGACGATGGTGCGGCACCCGGCCACCAAGGTCAGCGACGCGTACACGGACCGCGAGGCCGCGGTGGAGGTGTATGCGCTTCCCACGCTTTCGAAGGAGGACATGGCAGCCGTGAAGGAGGCGGAGGCGACGGCTCCGGAAGATAGCGGGGCGAGGATTGACGAGGCACTGGCGCGGACTTCTTCGGCTGCCGCGGCGGATAAGAAGGCAGCGCTTGCGGGAGCGAGTTCCGCTGCGCAGGTGGAACCGCAGGATGTACCGGCTCCGACTCCGGCAGCAGCGACTGAGCCTGGGACGCAGGCTGGGGCGGGGACGCAGGCTGAGGCTGGGGCTGGCAATGGGGCTGGGAGGAGTGCGCCTGCGGCCGTGGCAGAGCCGGCGCCGGCTGCCCCGCGGACGCCGCCGACGCTGTATGGTCCGGACGAGAAGCAGCCGAAGAAGTCGCCTCAGTAAGACGTGCAGACGCAGCAAAGCCAGCCGCAGCCATTGGAATGGCGGGCTGGCTGTGCGGCAAAAGGTATTTTAGGCTGCCTTGGTGGCGGTGGCGACGGCCTTGACGCGGGCGTTCAGGCGCGCCTTGTAGCGGCTGGCGGTGTTCTTGTGCAGGACACCCTTCTGGACGCTCTTGTCGAGGACGGAGACAGTCTCCGAGTAGGTGGCGGCGATGGTCTTCTTGTCGCCGGCGGCGATGGCCTCGCGCAGGACGCGCAGGGTACCGCGGAGTTTGCTCTTGTTGGCGCGGTTGACCGCGGTCTTGGTTTCGGTCTGACGTGCGCGCTTCAGGGATGAGACATGATTTGCCATAGATCTAAACTCTTTTCTGGACCCGCGATGGCGGGAAAATGGGATGCAGGTGGACGTTGACACACCGCATCCCTCCAACTACTTAGTGTACGGGAGGCGGGGGGCTGGGTCAACCGGATTTGACGCTCCTGAATCCTTTTCTCCCCCTTTCCCAGCATCTAACTTGAGTGGAGGTGGAGAATCCTATGGTTGTTTCTCGCATGATCGCTCTAGTCACCCTCACCAGCGTCCTCGCTCTTCCTCTATCCGCAAGTGCCCAGGAGACATCGGCTCAACGCCGACACCGGATCGCTTCCGAACAGCAGAAGGCGAGCGACCACCGGCACCACACCGGCGCAAAGATCGTGGGCGGCTCGGCCGTTGGCGGAGCGGTCGTCGGCGGCCTGATGGGAGGCGGCAAAGGCGCGCTCATTGGCGGTGCCGTCGGCGCAGGCGGGGGTGCTATCGCGAACAAAGCTCGGACTCACCACGAGATCAAGAAACGCGAAGCCCGCGAGCCCATGTAGATTGGTCCGGCTTAGCACGGAGCGGAAAAATGGCTGGTTTCGTATAGCCGGTGTCAGTCGTCGGTGGGCTTTTCTTCGATGTGGTCGATGACCAGGACGGGGGAAGGGCGGCGTTGCTTCTCGAGCTTCACGCCGAGTTGCTTGTTGATGGCGTCGGGGAGCGAGAGGCCGCCGCTTGGGTCCGCGACCGCAGGTGCGTTTGGATCGCTGTTGGGCGGCGGTGGTGGAACGCTGCGGAGCTGACCGGCGGTGCTGAAGCTGAGGGTGAAGTCGTAGGCGTCCTTTAGGCCGGTGGCATCCAGGACCGGGGTGAAGACGTATCCGCTCGCGAGGGAGGGGAGCATATCGGCCAATTGCGCCATGGTCATGTTCTGGCAGTAGAGCAGGCGGCCGAGGATGGGATCTGCGATGCGGGGGTCCTTTCCGTCGGGCCCCGGGCCTTCCTTGCATCCGGTACGGTTGAGCGGGTCAGCCTTCTTCATCTTCGGGTTGGTGGCGACGAGGGTGAACGCCTCGATGGGCCGGTCCTCGAAGTGGCTCTGCATCTTGAAGCGCTCCGCCAGCAGCGTCTGCACCATGTGTGGGAGGAGGTCGAAGTCGAACTGGGGTTTTCCGTCTGGGCCGATGGCCTGGGCTTCAGGTGCGGCCTTGGCGAGGAGGTCGTAGTGGTCCTGGTTGAGGAACTTGGGGGCGTTCTGGATGAGTTCGTCGTCATTCGGGTTGAGGTTCCAGGCGTAGGCGATCAGGAACTTCAGGGTGAGGCCGGTTGCGGTGATCTGGTTGCCTGTGATCCGCGCCTGGAGTGGTGCGTCAGGCTTGCTGGGAGTGAGGACGGCGACGTCGAACTCGGCTGGAGGCGGAGGCGGGAGGACCTTGTCCAGGCCGGGCACGTTGGGGGTGGGCTTCTCGTCGACCTTGTCGACGACGACGACGGGCGTGGGGTACGGCTCCAGGGCGAGTTTAAGTCCAAGCTGCTTGTTGACGGCCTCGAAGATAGTGAGGCCATCAGGGCGGGGCTGCCAGGTCCAGTGGAGTTCGAAATCGTAGCCGCCCTTCAGATCGGTCGCGTCGACCACGGGCTTGGGGAGATACGCGGTGGCGAAGTCCATCAACATCTGTTTGAACTGCGCCATGGTCTGGTTGTGGCAGGTGACCGAATAGTAGGCCGGGACGCCGGGAGGGAGGTCGGTCGGGGTGTGGTGCTCGTCGATGTGGGAGGGTTCGCCTTCGTCGGCCTGCTTCAGCTTCGGGCCGCCTTTGTCGACGTGCAGGACGTAGGAGGGCCGGGGATGGGTGTCCTTGTGGAGGACGAGGTGGAAGCGGTCGGCGAGGAGGGCCTGGAGCATGAGCTTGATGTCGTCGGGCGAGGTGGTGCGGGGGGCGTGGGCGGAGACATCGAAGCGGTCGAGGTCGAGCCAGGCGGGACCGGAGAGGATGTTGTCGCCGTCCATGCCGTATGCGAGCGAGATCATGTCGACCATGGTGGCGTTGTGCAGGAGGTAGCGGTCGCCGTGCAGCCTGCCGCCGGTGAAGTACGGAGTGGTGGTCTTGGCGCTTAAGTGGACATCGGCAAGATCGAATGTGGGTGTGGTGGCGGTTGCGGCGTCTGAGGATGCGGTGGGAGCGGGCTCGCTGACCAGGGATTGGGCGAGTGCGGGGCCGGAGAGAAGGGCGAGGAGCAGCCCGCCCGCGAACGCTCGCTGTGCCATCAGAATCTTCATTCGAACCGCCTTGGGTGCAGAATGGGGAAACTCGGATGCAAGGCCGGGAAATGCTAGTTGGATTAACGATTGTCTGGACGGATTCGTTCCACAAATGTCTGCCGGTTTTCGGCCGGAATTTCTGCGGTGCGGGCGCGAATCAACATTACCTATGTAGCAAACTACTCTCAGTTTGTCAAGTGATTTGCTGCGGAGGAGTTAGGGGTCAGTTTTCGGTCGGAACTCTATCGACATGGTCGATGACGAGGAAGTCAACGGGGACTTTTTCGGGCTGGAGTTTCAGGCCGAGTTGCTCCTGAACAGCGGTGAAGATGTCGGGCAGGCTGGGGTCGGGGTGGTCGGCGGTGGCGTAGTGGAGGTCGAAGGTATAGACGCCCTGGATGTTGGTCTTGTCGACGACCGGAGCGCCGATTGCTGCCGCGAGCGATCCGGCGAGGGCTTCCATATTGTTGCGTGACCCTCTGATCAGGTTCTGGAAGATATAGCCGAAGTACTTGTCGTCCGGCTTGCTGGGTTGGAGTTTCGGCTGGCTCTTCGTCACGACCAATGCGTAGCCGGAGAGCATTCGCGTCTCGTGGTGCACTACCAGGTGGAGGCGCTCTTTAAGCAGGTTCTGCAAGAGAGGTTCAATCTCTTTGCGCGAGAGTTGCTTATCGCCTTCCACCTTCGCATCGACGACGTAGCACTGATCTTTCAGCCAGTCCGGGCCGGATATGTATGTGTTGTCGTGATGGAAGGCATCCGCAAGTACGATATCGAGGGTTTCGTTGTGGTAATAGACCCGGTTTGCCGGATAAGAACTCCAGGATTTGCGTTCATAGTCCTTCGGGCACAAGCGGACCGAGGCGACTTCGAACTCGGTTGGGTGCGCGGACGGGGGTGCAGTTTGCGCACGGGCCGGGAAGCACGACAGCACGGTGGCGAGGATCAGGAGTAGCGCCGTCTTCATCGTGGGCGGATGGACAGCGCGGGGTCCGGGACATGCTTCTTCTTTTGCCGGGGGCCGCGCAGAACGAGAAACGGAATGCAGAGAACCATCGCGATGGGTGCGACCACCAACCAGGGAGAGGCCTGCCATATGTATATCAATGTGTGGGCGGGATATTGGTGGACGGTATAAAGCGCCACTCGAAAGCCAGCAACGATCTCGTAGGCCAGCGCGCCAAGGAGGATGCACCACGCAAGTCTCCGCAACACCGGCGGGGGCGTCCACAGGTTTCTATTTCGTTCTGCTTCCATTCGGCGGGCAATAGGCTGGAATGCGCGCATCTTAGTCTCCTCCAGTTATGGGAAGTTTAGCAGCGGTTGGAGGGGGGTGCACCTTGGACGGTGCGAGAATCATCTAAAAATTGGCTTGACTGTGTGCGGGCGAAGTTCTAGTCTGTGCGCAACTTCGGCAAATTATTGGCAACCCTCGCCAATCCGGTTGCAGGCCCACAGACGACACCTCGTGCTGCGCGGAGCTTCAAAATCCTGCCGAAGTTCTCCCTTATCCACTGTGTTTCCTATTTGGAGCATCCAACCCCTGCACGTCCTGACGGAGGTCAGAAAACTACTTGATTAAAAAATCCTTCGAGATCACGCCTGGTATTGAGCCCCTGTACGGGACCCGCGACGAAAACCTTCGACTTATGGAAGACGGTCTTCAGGTGACGATCGATCTCCGTTCGGATGCGATCCAGATCACCGGTCCGATAGAGGGTGTGGAGCAGGTGGAACGCATCTTTGCCGACTACGAGAGTCTGCGCAAGTCGGGTGTGACGCTACAGAATGGCGAACTGAAGGGAATGCTGAGACTGGTGATTGCCGATCCGGCGGTGACGCTGAAGTCGCTGATGGATTCGGGCAAGCAAAGGTCGGCGGGGGTGAAGCGGATGGTGCAGCCTCGCTCGCCGAACCAGCGGAAGTATGTGGAGGCGATCGAACAGGGCGACATGACGTTCGGCCTGGGACCGGCGGGTACGGGCAAGACGTACCTGGCGGTGGCGATGGCGGTGTCGGCGCTGATGGCGAAGAAGGTGAGCCGGATCATCCTGGTGAGGCCGGCGGTGGAGGCGGGCGAGCGGCTTGGGTTCCTTCCGGGTTCGCTGCAAGAGAAGGTCGATCCGTATCTGCGGCCGTTGTACGACGCGCTCTACGACTTGCTCGACCAGGAGAAGGTGGACAAGCTGCTGGAGCGGAATGTGATCGAGGTGGCGCCGCTGGCGTTTATGCGCGGGCGTACGCTTTCGGACGCGTTCATCATCATGGACGAGGCGCAGAACACGACCAACGAGCAGATGAAGATGTTTGTAACGCGCATGGGCAATGGCTCGAAGGCGGTGATCACGGGCGACCTGACGCAGATCGATCTGCCAAATCCGAAGCGGTCGGGTCTGTTTGAGGCGCTGCAGGTGCTCGATGGGGTGGAGGGGATTCGCTTCTGCCACTTCGAGGATGTGGATGTCGTGCGGCACCATCTGGTTCAGCGGATAGTGCGGGCGTACGACAGCTACGGGCGGTCGCAGCAGATGCCGTTGGAACTTGGCGATGCGGGGATCCCGACGGCCGGGATGGATGGGGCGGAGGTGCCGGAGGCTGCGCTCAAGGTGATATCGAAGCCGCAATAAGTTGCGTGCGCAATAAGATAACATCGTCCATAGAGGGCTTTACGCCCTCTATTGGCGTTTAGCGGCACAGCATTTCATGATCACCATCGAACTCCCACCGACAATCGCTGCTTCGCCTGACTTCGCCCTGTCGAAGGCGGGGCTGACGCGTTTTCTCAACCGGGCGCGCGTGGCGGTGGGACTCGACGGCGAAGTTCACGTGCTGCTGGCGGATGATGCGACGCTGCGCCGGCTAAACCGGAAGTTTCGCGGCAAAGATAAGGCGACGGATGTGTTGTCGTTTCCAGCGGGGGTGACTACGGTCTTTTTCGGTGATCCTGAAGGCCCGGAGTTTGCAGGGGATCTGGCGATTTCGCTGGAGACGGCGGCGAGGCAGGCGGCGCGATTTGGGCATTCGCTGCGGGATGAAGTGCGGGTGCTGCTGCTGCATGGGACGCTGCATCTTGCGGGCTTCGACCATGAGGTTGACCAAGGCGAGATGGCGGCGCGCGAGGCGGAGTTGCGGCGGGAGTTGGGGCTGCCGACAAGCTTGATCGCGCGGGTGGGTACGCCTGCGGTGAAGGTCAAGAACAAGCAAAGGCGAAATACGGGGGTTCTTCGCTCCGCTCAGAATGACAAGGGCAGAGGTGTGGCTCAGAAGGACAAACGTAAGGGTGGGGCTCAGAAGGACAAGCGTAAAGTTGTGGTTCGCAGGCGGGTGCGGACATGAGCGGAGTGTATGGTTTGTCGCTCGCTGTGTTGCTGGTGGTGTTGGCGCTGGCCGCTTACGTGGACCGCGTGTACAGCGAGATGGGCAAGTTTCTGGCGCGCGAATATCAGGACAACATCGACGCATGGACGCGCACGGTTGAGCCGAGGCTGCACCTTGGGCGCGAGTCGATTGCGCTGTCGGCGTCGGTGCTGCGGCAGCTTACGCTGGCGGCGATTGCGTTGATTGCCGGTCTGCGGTTGTACGTGCATGTGAAGGCGATGCCGATGCTGGCGCGTGCGCCGAGCTTTGAGGAGATTGCGGTCACGGGATTCTTCCTGGTGCTGCTGATCCTCTTCTTCGACCGGCTGATTCCGCAACTGGTGTTCACGCGGACGCGCGGCCTTTGGATTGTGCGCATACGGTTTCTGCTGGAGGCGCTGTTCTACCTGATTCTGCCAGTGACGCTGACGCTTGGGCTGCTGCTGTCGATCGTGGCGCTGGCGGAGCCGGAGGACGCTGAAGAGGAGGAGCATCCGTCGGAGGCGATGGACGCGCTGCTGGAGGCGGGCGAGGAAGAGGGAATTCTGGAGGAGAGCGATCGCGAACTGGTGCGGTCTGCGGTGGAGTTTGGCGACAAGGTGGTGCGCGAGGTGATGACGCCGCGGCCGGAGATCTTTGCCGTGCCGGACACGCTGACGCTCAAGGATTTTCTGGAGAAACTGAAGGAGAATGCATTCTCGCGGGTACCGGTGTTTGCGGGATCGCTCGACCATGTAACGGGGATTGTGTTCGCGCGCGACCTGCTACAGGTGCTGGATTCAGACGCAGCGCAGCGGACGGTGGCGCAGTTGCAGCGGCCGACGGCGTTTGTGCCTGAGACCAAGAAGGTGGCCGAGTTGCTGCGCGAGATGCAGCAGGAGAAGCAGCACATGCGGATCGTCATCGACGAGTACGGCGGCGTGGCCGGGCTGGTGACGATCGAGGACCTGCTGGAGGCGATCGTCGGCAGCATCGCGGACGAGCACGACGAGGCCGAAGAGGTGAACGAGCCAGTGCGCGAGGCGGACGGGACGTTCGTGGTGCCGGGGAGTTTCGAAGTGTCGCGGCTGCGTGAGCTGTTCGCGGAAGCGGAAGAGCGAGCGGCGGAGGACTCCAAGACTGCGGACGATGACGAGGCGATGGAAGGCAGGGATGCTCAGCCGCGGTTGCCGTGGCTATTTCCGCAGCACTATGAAGCGACCACGATGGGCGGATTGGTGTCGGAGATTGCCGGGCACATTCCTCTGCCGGGCGAGGTGGTGGAGGGCAAACTGCTACGGCTCGAGGTGCTGGCTTCGACCGATCGCAAGGTGGAGCGGGTGCGGGTTGGATTGGTGGAGAAGGCGCTGGAGTAGGGGCCTTCTATCGAGAGGCCGGCGGTGTGTCCCTACGACTCGCTCTCAAATGCCTGGTCACCAATGACATGTGAGAACATGGGGAAGCCTGCTGTGAATCGTTCACGAGCGGACCCAGGTGGCCCATCGGATGCGTCGTGTTGCACTGATTTACAACCCAGCTTCGGGTCAGCGTCCTGAACGGCGGGCTGCGCAAATCGCGGAAGTGGTGGCAGTGCTCCGTGGTGCAGGGGTTGAAGTCAAAGTGATCGCAACCGAATCGTCGGCGAGCGCCGGAGCGCAGGCGCAAGAGGCCGTGCGCGAGGGGTGCGACACGATTCTCGCGTGTGGTGGCGATGGCACGGCTCATGAGGTTCTGCAGGGGCTAGTTGGAGGATCGGCGGCGCTGGGCGTGATTCCGATGGGCACAGCCAATGCTCTGGCTGCGGATCTGGGGCTGCCATCGTCCCCGGTGAAGGCTGCGAAGATGCTGCTGGCCGCAACTCCGGTACGAATCTCCGTCGGCCAGATTTTCTATCACGATAGTGAGGGTAGATCGCGCGCGCGCTATTTCGTCGTCGCGGCGGGAGTAGGCGTGGATGCCTTCTTCTTCTCGAGGCTGGACTCTGGCCTCAAGCAGCGGTTCGGCTACGCCGCATACGTGGTGGAAGCCTTTC
>PKWK01000026.1:0-449 GCA_003133205.1 Granulicella sp.
CGCTGGGAATGTCGGAGGCCTGGGCGCGGAGGAGTTGGGGCGCGAGGAGGGTGGCGGCGAGGGTCGAGAGGGCCAGGAGCTTCATGCGGGATTTATTTTCCGGGCGTGGTACACAGTTTGCTCGTTGGACGTTGGCGGCGGGGCGATGGCTGCGGTGCGGCTGCGGATTGCGTGTCTGTGGCATGGTACCCCCCTCCCCCTAAAGTCGTAAAATCTTCGAAACAAATGAGTTAAGTCCAGGCCAATCCTAAGATTTTGCATTCAGGAGGCTTACCGCCAAGATCTTCATTCCATGGCAGTTGCGGGCGTCTCCAGGGTGCGGACGCGTGATTTCATGGCGTGAGATTTCGGTATTGCCCCCTTTAACTATTATATCGGGGGTGTCAAGTGTGGAGTCGTAATCGGCTGGCGGGAGTCTGCAAATCAGGTCGTTCCGGCTGCGCCTTCAC
>PKWK01000026.1:493-12245 GCA_003133205.1 Granulicella sp.
CGAGATGTGGGGCACCCGGCTGGTTTCGCGGTGGATGGCACACGGTGTAGGGTAACGAGACTGGCGATTTCCGATAACTGACCGAAATCGTACGTATTATGAGAATCCAAATGCCAATTTTTAGCGACCCCGAGCGGTTCCTTTCGCTCTCTAATACCGCATTGATTGTCGCTGCCATGCTCACGGTTGCAGCCACCCTCGCGGTCGTCTACTTTGGCGACAAGGTTACAGCAGTAAAACAACAGCAATTAAAGGCATACCAGGCTGATGCAGACGCTCGGATCGCAGAGGCTGATGCCAAGGCCGCTGAGGCGCACTCGGGGGCGGGCGTGGCAAATCAACGCGCCGAAGAAGCAAAGACTGCAACGGCAAGAATTGAACATGACAACTTGTTGCTACAGCAGCAATTAGACCAAGAGCGCGACGCGCGGCTTGCAATCGAAAAGAAAGTTTCCCAGCGTGGGCTAACCATGGCAGAAATCGGTGACGCGCTGAGAATCATACACCCCTTGGGTCCGCAGCCGATTGACATCGTCTTTTACAGAGATGACGCCGAGGTGCGAATGCTGGCAAATAACCTGACCCACCTCTTCTCGGGCTGGAAGATTACGCTCGTCGAGGCACCGGGGGGCACGATGCATCAGGTGAATGTTGAGTACGATCCGAAAGACCCCAAGGCAACCGAGTGCGCCCAAGCCATTTTCGCGGCACTGAATGGGGCCGGGAAACTTCGCGTGGGTGGGCCATTCGCTGCACTTCCCGCCGATGTTGAAGGAAGTTACCCGGGCTACTATCAAGCGCCACCAACCGCAACGATCCGTATCACGGTCGGATACCGATAGCCGTATGGGGTATGCGTCTGCAGGGATTACGGAGGGAGAAGATAAGACGGCGCTCTTGCATGCATTTCAAAGGCGAGATTTGGGGTGCCCGGCCTTTGGTGCTACTCACTAATCGTCCGAGGTGAGGTTGAGGGTGAGGTTGGTTGCCGCGTCCGCGCGGGAGCGGGGGGCTTTTTTGAAGGTTACGTCGCGGACGTGGAGGGGGCGCTGGACGTTTTTGTTGCCTTCGATGAGGTCTTTGATGGAGAGGAGTTGGACGCGGGGGTATTTACTGCCGTCGCCCGAGGTGTAGAAACCGGCTTCGGCGGCTTCGCGCTGCATGGGTTTGGTGGGTTCTTCGAATGAGATGTAGACGCCGATTTCT
The DNA here is from genome assembly GCA_003133205.1 of Granulicella sp. The sequence continues at coordinate 1,700 of PKWK01000026.1, forward strand.
GCCTTCTCGCGCTGGAGGACGCCGATGAGGTCGCGGACCTCGGAGACGCCGACGTTGTGGCCGCCCTTGACGGAGAAGATGACCTGGCGGGAGTCGCCGGAGTTGTCGTCGTGGAAGTAGAGGCGGCCGTCGATGCCGCGGTCGGCACCCTTCTTGATGCCTTCGGTGGGACGGGCTCCGCAGAGGCCGAGCGCCCAGTACTGGAACTGGTACTTGTTTTCGTCGGCGAGTTGCGCGGCTCCGGCTACGTCGGTGGGTTCGCCGATGACCTCGTAGGTCTTGCGGATTTCGGGGCCGTAGGCGTCGTCTAGGCGCGTCTTGATGAGGCCGATGGCGAGGTGGGTGATGTCGATGCCGATCCAGCGGCGGTTGAGTTTTTGGGCGACCTGAACGGTGGTGCCGCAGCCGCAAAATGGGTCGAGGACAACGTCGCCTTCGTTGGAGGAGGCTTTGATGATGCGTTCGAGTAGGGATTCGGGCTTTTGGGTGGGGTAGCCGAGGCGCTCGGCAGAGCTGGCATGGATGGGCGGCAGATCATTCCACACGTCTGCCGCAGGAACCCCCTGGCTCTCATCCAGGTAAATCTTTTTGCGCAGCCGACCACCCTCCTTTGCGGGAAAAAATAGTCGGTTCTCGGCGTCGAGTTGCTTCATTACCTCAATCGACACGGCCCAACCATTTGGGTGTGGTTTGTACAGCCTGCCATCTCTTGCAAGATAGTCATACTTCAGATTTGGGCGAACCCCCGGATTCCTGAGATCGGACCGGCGGAATAGCCTGCCGTCAGGATCCCTGTGGACAAAGTGTTCTTTGATGTAATCGTCCGTGTACGGCGTGAAGCTTTGGTTCCAGATTGGATCAGAGCCTCTTGAGAAGAACAGTAATGTGTCATGCACGGCGGCAAATCGGCGCGATGCATTTCCGTGCGCGCTGGTACGTTTCCAAATGATCTCGGTCCGGAAATTCTGGGCGCCGAATACTCCATCCATGAGCAGCTTGAGGTAGTGGCTGGCGGTCGGGTCGCAGTGGAGGTAGATGGAGCCGGATTCTTTGAGGACGCGGCGGAGCTCGACGAGGCGTGGGGCCATCATGGCGAGGTAGGCGAGCATGTCGGAGCCGCCTAGAAGGGTACGGAAGGCGCGCATGGCTTCGGCGACGCGGCCTCCCTGTTCGACGACGGACTCGTAGGAGCGGGCGGCCTCTTCGTTCCACTCCCAGGTGTCTTTGAAGGCGGTGATCTGGGAGGCGGAGCGGGCACCGTCTTTTTCCGCGAAGAGGACGTTGTAGTCCTGGCGGGAGTTGAAGGGCGGGTCGAGGTAGATGAGGTCGACGGACTGGTCGGGGATGTAGTCGCGGAGGACGGCGAGATTGTCTCCGTAGTAGAGCTTGTTTGGGGCGGGATTCTCGGGTGCGGGCATTGGGGATGATGTTAGCAGGGAGGCGGCGCGATGGAGCAGGAGCAGAAGCGGATTCCTCCCCCTTCGACTGCGCTCAGGGTGCGGAATGACAAACAAGGAGGGCTGGAATGGTGAGGATAGTGCGGTCGCGCGTTGCTCGATAACCCACCCTTTGCGGTGAAGCTGCAAAGGATGGGCCACCCGGGTTTTGTGGTGGAGGGAGCGGAGGGCATGTCCCGGGGGCTGAAGCCCCGGGGTTTCGGGTGGCGGTGATGTCCGGGCTGAAGCCCGGACCTATCTCAGAGGCAAGTGCAGAAGCGTCTCAGAGGCAAGAGCGGAAGCGTCTCAGAGGCAAGAGCGGAAGCGTCTCAGAGGCAAGAGCGGAAGCGGATTCCTCCCCCTTCGACTGCGCTCAGGGTGCGGAATGACAAACAAGGAGGGCTGGAATGGTGAGGATAGTGCGGTCGAGCGTTGCTCGATAACCCACCCTTTGCGGTGAAGCTGCAAAGGATGGGCCACCCGGGTTTTGTGGTGGAGGGAGCGGAGGGCATGTCCCGGGGGCTGAAGCCCCGGGGTTTCGGGTGGCGGTGATGTCCGGGCTGAAGCCCGGACCTATCTCGCTAGACTCCCGTCCTGTGGGTCACCGGCTAGCGGCGGTCGGTGGAGAGGTAGAGGGCTACGCCGCTAAGCGTGGTGACTACGGCGCAGGCTGCGATGAGGGGCACGAGGCCCCAGTCGCCGAGCAGGGTGGTGAATGACCATTGCTGCGTGAATGGCGTCGACAGCGCGTGGTCTGCGATGCTGCGCCAGTGCGATGCGACGATGCCGACCATTGCGGCGATGGCGATCGCGAGGGCGAAGATCTGCGCTGCTGCGAGCGGGCGGCCGGCGCGCTCGAGGGCGGCGTTGCGGCGGCGGACCTGGGCGCGCCACCAGAGGAGGCTTGCGGCGGCGGGCTGGGCGGAGGCGACGGTGGCGGCGCGGTCTTGCTGAAGGTGGGTGGTGAGGAGAATCTCCTGGGCGCAGCGGTTGCAGGTTTCTGCGTGAGCGCGGAGGTCGGCGGCGCAGGCTTCGGGCCAGTGACCCTGCGCGAGGGCGCTGCGAACCTCGTCGAGGCGGGAGCAGGTGAGGCGGCTCATGCGTCCTCCTTCTTGAGTAGACGCGCCATCTCGCGGCGGGCTCGGAAGAGGAGCAGGCGGATGCTGGTGGCGGCGAGGCCGGTGATTTCGGCGATCTCGCGGTGCGAGTAGTTTTCGGCGTGGGCGAGCCAGAGGAGTTGGCGATCGCGGGGGCGAAGCTTGGCGAGGGCGGGCGAGAGGGTGAGGCGCGAGTCAGTTTGCGCGGACGTGTCGCGCGCGGCTGATCGATCCACCGGAAGGTCTTCGATGGGGACGGTGCGTGGGCGGCGCCAGTGGTCGCGCAGGAGATTGCTGGCGATGCGGAAGAGATACATGCGGGCGGCGACTTCGCCGTCGGGGGGCGAGTTGGCGCAGAGAAAGCGGACGTAGCTTTCCTGCATGAGGTCGTCGGCTAGGGTGGGATCGCCGGAGGCTCGCGCGAGGTAGGCCCAGAGGGGCTTGGAGGACCGCTCGTAGAACGCCGCGAATCGATCGCTGTCCATGGCCGGCTCCGTTGTGCGGGCCGCGTTGGCGATTGCGATACTCGGAATGGCGTCTTCCCAGTTCATTCTGCGGTCCTTTTGACGCTCGCGATGCTGCGATTCGCTCACTGCCGGTCAGACGGCTCAGTGGGTGGAGCGGCGGGCTGGCTAGCCGGTTGGGGCATGAGACCGAGGCGCGCGCTGATCCGCCAAGTGATGATGGCAGAGATGATAAACCCGATGCCGGGCATCAGGCCGAAGATTCCGAAGACGAGCAGGGGACCCGCGATGTCGGGCAGGCTGTTCTGGAGGATGAGCAGGCCAAGGCCGAGCAGCGTGAGGACGATGCCGATCTGCAGCGGGCCGAGGATGCGGGCCAGGCCGCCGGGCAGGCGCTGATCGCGCGGACTGTCGATGGGGATGGGTGCGGCCTCGAGGAAGCGCTTGCCGGGTTCGGTTTCCATGTAGTGGAGGAGTTCCTGGTTGCTGGCGAAGCGTTCGATGAGCCTGGCGTGGATGTCGCTTTGCAGGCGGAAGACGCGGCTCCAGCGGCGGTTCTCGAGGAGGATGTGGATGAGCCAGAGGAGCGACCCGACGATGCCGACGAAGGCGAGAATCCCCATGGCGTTCTCCATGTACTGGCGGTGGAGTTCCTGGTCGCTGAGCGGTTCGTTGCCGTTGACGCGGCGCCGGAGGCTGTCCACGTTTCGCCCGTGCTTTCCGGGGAAATTTGCGAAGAGGTAGAAGTCTGGGTTGCGGGTGACCTCTGGGTGCTGGGCGAGGAACTGGGCGAGTTGGGGGTTGGTGCGGGAGACGTATTCCTGGTCGGCCAAGACGGTTGGGTCGGTCTCGACGACCTGGGTGAGGGTGGGGCTCATGCGGAGTAGCGCGATGAGTTGCTCGCGGATGGCGACGAGTTCGTCGTCGGACGGCGCGGCGGCAGGCGCGGCGATGGGGGCTGCGGCGGGCTTCGGCTGCGCGAAGGCGGCGGGGAGAAGGAGAAGCGACAGCAGAAGGGCCGAGAGAACTCTTGAAGAGGGGTGGGGTGTGCGCATTGCGACAAGTCCTTTGAGGAGACTCGGGCTGAGAATCTCCTGATGCCTATACAACGAGCCGGGGTGGCGATTGGTTAACGAATTGTTTTTCGAGCGATGGCGTGCATCGACTGGCTGCAATATTTCCGAGCGGCGGGGCGGGAACGCGCGTCTGTGCAGCAGATGGATTGGGCGAAAATCTTCTGGTTAACCAATCGCGGGGGCGGCGCGTTGTAGGTGCATCGTGGAAGTTTCGTCGCGCTTTGGCGACACGGCGCCACGGGTTTTTCGATACTGCGAAGAGAACTTGCATTCCGCACGCACGATTCGCTGGTTATGCAGATAGACGGTTCGGGTCCAGGTCCTCATCTCTACCAGGGATGGTTGCGATGCTTACTCGACGTGTGTTTCGGGGCTGATCTTGAGTGAGGCGATGCCGGGCCGCGGGCTGTGAAGTAGGCTACTTGACGGCGTGCTATACCGAATGCTACATAGGGTACAAGGAGGAGATTGCCATGATGATTCTCAACGCATTTCGGCGGTACTCTCGGATATTGGCTACAGGCTGGATTCCCGGTCTTGCGATCGCGTGCTGTTTGGGTCTCGGCACGGTGGGGGCACGAGCGCAGATGTCGCAGGCTGCGGCGGAGCGCATCGAGATGCTGCGTGGCCAGATCAAAGGTGCTGAAGGCCGGCACGCGGGTGCGGCGGAGGAGGGCGGTCGAGCGATGGGCGAGGCGTTGAGAATCGCGCGCGGCCTGACGGGTCTGCCACAGCCGGTGTTGGTGAACGCGCAGCTTGGAGTGATGCGGCAGTACGATGCGTTTCTGAAGGCGACGCATCGGAAGCCGGAGGCGGAGCAGATGGAAGCTGAGATGGGGCGGCTTGAATCGAGGCAGCTGGCTGGGTGCAATGGGTGCACGGTGAGTGTAACAGCGCTGGGGTTTCTGCATTAGGTCGGTCGAACCCTTACGATCCTGCCCATTCCATAGAGTTGGGATGGATGGAGCACGCGAGCAATTGTTTGACGCTTCAATCGACGCTATTTGGATCAGCCTGTGAGGACGGCGCCTCCGTTGACGTTGAAGATTTCGCCGGAGATGAAGCCGGCGACGGGGTGCAGAGGAAGAGGATGGGCCGGCGATCTCAGTGACGTGGTCGGGATGGCCGACGGGGATGGGCGGCGGCAGAGTTGGGCCCTCCAGCGGAGGCCTACCCTATAATGAAAGCCTGGACAAATTGAGAGACGGCTTGAGCGGCGAAAACTCAGTGAGATTGGTCGTGTCTGTTCTGCTGGCTGCGGGGCTGGCGTGGCCGATGACGGGATGCGGTGGAGATTCGACTGTTTCCGGGACGAGCGGCGTTGGCGGCGGGCTAATTCTGGCGGACACCGTAACTGGGACGCACTTCAGCCTGAGCGTGGCGGATGGCGCGGCTGAACTCACGGCGATTGGCAGTTCGGGGGCGGCGACTGAGCCGGAACTCATGGATACCGCGACGGGCTCGCTCTGTAGCCTGAGGGTGACGAGCGGCGCGCTTACGATGATCACGAACTCGAGCGCGACCCTGGGGACGCAGCAGATTGAGTTTGCCGACACCGTGACCGCAAAGACCTACACGCTGGCAGTGGTCCGCGGCGCACTCACACTGGAGCAAAACTAGATATGAGGGCCCGATTTATGCGACGCACTGCAAGATTTTTCACCTTGCTTCTGGCCCTCAACTTCGTCCTGCCTACGATTGCGCAGACGAGGACGTTTGTGGCCTACGTTGGAAGCTACTCTGCCGTAACGGCATACAACCTGAACGACATGGTGTCGGTGGGGAACGAGTTTTATATCTCGCTGACGAGCAACAATCTGGGTAACGCGCCTGCGTCGAACGGTTCGGGTTGGGCGCAGGTTGGGGCAGGCGGCGGGGCTGTGGGCGCGGCTGGGGCAACGGGTGCGACTGGACCCCAGGGATCGGCTGGGCCGATGGGTCCAGGGGGACCGCAGGGAGTTGCTGGAGCGCAGGGTGCGACTGGACCTCAGGGCCTTGCCGGGTCGCAGGGAGTTGCTGGGGCAACGGGGCTGATTGGGCCGGGGGGGCCGCCGGGACCACAAGGTGCCACTGGGGCAATGGGGCCAGTGGGGGCGATGGGGCCGCAAGGTGCGGCGGGACCGGCGGGAGAGGTGCGCGAGACGCGGACGCTGAGCGTTGCGTTCCTCAAGGGCACCAACGTGGCCGGGGGAGGCAGCCTGACGTTGTTCTCTGCGACTGGCGCGGGCAATCTGGAGCGGATCCAGTTGGCGGTGCAGTACAACTCGGGGAATCCCGCGACCTCGCCGCTTGGGGCGAACAGCGTGATCACGATTTCGGTCGATGGAAAGAGCTATAGCTGCACGCTGGGGATGTTTTTGCTGTGGAATGGATACACGACGAGCGACGGCGCGACGGCGACGAACGATCTTTTCGCGACGAAGTACCTGGGGATTACCTCAGGTACGAGTGCCAGTAACGAGAAGAACGGGGGCTACCGGCGGATTTACATCAAGTACAACACGAGCATAAACATCTCGATTACCACGCCGCCGGGGCCGACCACCAGTGGGTGGTGGTCGCAGGTTGAGTACTATCCAGGGGTGGCGCCGGCGGGACGGTATCCGGCAACGCGGAACGTGTTTCACATGGTGGTGAACGACTGGGCGACCTCGGCGATTGCACCGGGGCAGACGCTAACTGTGCTGCCGGCGGTTGCGGGTGCGGGTGAGTTGGAGAGCATTTACGGTGTGTTTTCGGCGCCGGGGGTCGTCGCGCCGCAGTGGCTGGAGTCCACCCCAGATATCACGGTAGACGGGACCGACTTTCGCTATGGGGGCACGGAAGATTTTTTCGGCAACCAGTTTTATGGAGTCCAGTTCCACGGGCGGGCGGACGAGTATGGGATTGCGCGGGACTTTAGCTCCGGCCCGCCGGACAATACGACATACTGGTCGGGGTACCGGTACTTCAAGGAGTCGCCGATGGTGTTCGGCAGCAGCGTGGGAATGACGTGGCAGAACGTTGCTGCGGCGGCGGGGCCGGCTACGCAAGTAGGGACGCTGGCGGTGTATTACACGACGGAGTGACGGGGCGGGATCAGCCGGTGAGGACGGCGCCTCCGTTGACGTTGAAGATTTCGCCGGAGATGAAGCCGGCGAACGGGGTGCAGAGGAAGAGGATTGGGCCGGCGATCTCGGTGACGTGGCCGGGGCGTCCGACGGGGATGGTGGGATTGGTGCGGGCGGCGACTTCGGGAGCGTCGAAGACTGAGCCGGTCATCTCGGTGTGGGTCCAGCCGGGGGCGACGCAGTTGGCGTAGATGCCGTGCGGCGCGAGTTCGGAGGAGAGGGATTTGGTGAGGGCGATGATTGCGCCTTTGCTGGTGGCGTAGTCGGCGTGTCCACCCTCGCCGCGCTGGCCTGCGGCGGAGGCGATGAGGACGATGTGTCCGCGGGCGGGTTGCAGGGGGACGCATCCGGCGGTGAGGGTGTTTTCCTTACTGCCGCCGGCGCTGTCTGCGGCGGGTCGAGGCCGGGTGAGCATGTGTGCGGCGGCGGCGTGGACGAGGCCGAAGACGCTGTCGACGTTGGTGGCCTGGGTGCGACGCCACTGGGCGGAGGTCATGGTGGCGACGGAGGCTTCGACGGGGAGCCAGATGCCGTGGTTGGCGACGAGGATGTCTAAATCGCCGAAGGCCATGAGGGTGGCGGCGACGAGGGTTTCGCCGTCCTCGGGCGAGGTGAGTTCCTGCCGGATGGGGAGGCAGAGGGTTGGGCCTCCGCATTCGTTGGAGAGGGCTTCGGCCTGATCTGCGGCGGCGCGATAGCTGAAGGCGACGCGGGCTCCGGCCTGGCGGAAGAGGCGGACGGTGGCTGCGCCGATTCCGCGCGAGCCTCCGGTGACGAGGGCGGTGCGGCCGGCGAGGGAGAGCAGGACGCCGGGGGTGGAGTTGGAGTCGTTCGGCATGCCTTCATTTTTGCACTTGGCGAGTCCCGATGGCATGCGATAAAGATGAAAGCGGCCACAATGCGGGTGGCAGCTTGATCCAGGAAGACATACCCCAAGGGCTAAAGCCCGGTTCTGGCCGGAGTGTGCAGGGCCAAGGCTGAAGGCTTGGCTTACCTAGATGCAGAGGCGGAGAAATCTAACGCGGCTACTTCTTTGCTTTGGCGGCGAGGAGTTTGCGGCGCTGGGTGATGAGGCGCCGCTGGGCGATGAGAACTTTTTGCTCCGCGGCGGGCAGGGCGAGGACTTTGCGGGTGTGGGGTGGGAGCTTGGCGAGGGTGAGGGCGTGGGCGGCGCGAAGTTCGCACTGCCATTCGGGGTCGCGGAAGACGTCCCAACGCTCGGCGGCGACCCAATGGATGCGAGCCATGTAAGGGGCGGGGACGAGGCCTTCGATCTCGATGAGTTCGGAGTAGCGGTCGGGGCCGGCGGCGTAGGAGAGGATGCGGTCGGGGCCTGCCCGGTTGGGATCGGCGGGGTCGTCGAGGTTGATGAGGGCGAACATCTTGCCGCCGATAGCCTTGTCGCCGACCCAGAAGACGAGGTTCGCGCCCCATTGCATGGTCTCGACCACGTGGGGGAGGGTGAGGATGTAGGCGCGGAGGCGTTCGACGTCCATTGGGGCAAGGTACTAGGTTCGAGGTTCGAGGTACAAGGGTAGACTGGTGCGCATGGCGAGTGAGGGGTGGGGATGGCCGGAGGCTTTGGATGCGTTAGTCGCTGCGCCTGAGTTTCATGCGCTGCTGTTTGAGAACGAGCATGTGCGGGTGCTGGACACGCGGGTGGCTCCCCGGGCAGATGGTTCCGCTGCATACGCATCGGTGGGCTAGCGTGCTGTACATCGTGAGTTGGAGCGACTTCGTTCGGCGGGATGGAGATGGGGTTGTGGTGGCGGACAGCCGCGGGTTTGCGGAGGGACTTCTCGGGCGGGCGGTTTGGTCGGGGGCGCTGGGGCCGCACACGCTGGAAAATGTGGGGGAGACGGAACTGCGGGTGATTGCGGTGGAACAGAAGCTGTGCTGAGGCGGGTTCCTTGGGCCGAGCGGGTGTGACCCATGTCACGGCCATCGCGGCATTTCTGGCGTACATTGTCGAGCCAGAGGGAAGACCGATGAAAACTGGCTGCGAAAGAGGACACCTCTCCAAAGCAATTTGGGGTGCGACTGTGTGCGGTTGTTTTGCGGTTCTGCTGGTTGCTTCAGGCTGCCAGAAGGCGTCGGCTCCGGCGGTTGATCCGAAGGCGTCGGAACAAGCGGTCAAGGATGCGGATGTGGCTTGGTCGAAGGCGGCAGAGGCGCATGATCTGATCAATGTGCTCGCGTACTACGCTGGTGACGCGGTTGTGATGCCGGCGCATGAGGCGATGCTGACGAACAAGGCGGACATGCTGAAGTCGTGGACTGCGCTGCTGGACAAGAACAATAGCATTTCGTGGAAGCCGGTCTGGGTCGAGTCGGCGAAGTCCGGCGATCTGGTGTACGTCGTAGGCACTTATATGCGGACCATGAAGGTTGGAAAGGGCAAGCCCGTGACTGACAGGGGCAAATACCTGGAGGTTTGGAAGAAGCAGGACGACGGCACCTGGAAGGTAGAGGCGGATACGTGGAACTCGGATCTGGCGTTGCCTGGGGCTAAGAGGAGCTAGCTAGCCGGGCGGCTGCGGCGGTTTGAAGTAGGGCACTCACGAGGTGGGGAGTGCCCGCGCTCTGGGACGAGGGTCGAGGTACTGGGTTCGAGGTTCGAGGGAAAAGCAAAGGCTTAACACCGATTGGCACCGATGTTACCGATTGTGGCGTCGGTGCCTTTTGTGTGGGCCGACCCCACCTATGCGATGAGACCGCATGAATGGGGCACCCGACTATAACGACGTGAAGATCTCATCTTCGCGACATCGCCTTGCCTCGGCGACTTCGATGCGAAGACAGCTAAACGGTGGGTCGATTCCAGAGGCTGGTTCCAACGAAACGGCGAAGTAGGGTGAAGGTCCCTCGGACCGTTCCTTGTGTTCGATGGCCAAATGGAAGATCGCATTCTGTTGATTGAAACCATTCATCGTGAGGTCATGGACATCGTGAAACTTCAACTTGGCGAGAGTGTGATGTTTGCAGACCAGGAAACCGTCCGAATTCACTTCACTCGTTAGCTCCCAGAGATTCACCAAGAGAGTTAGAACTGGGAAGATGTATCGGTTTCGCCCGGCATCGACATCGCCGCGCCACAGGTGAAAGTTGATGATCTCGGCGTCGTGGAACGAGGGCCAATAGCCAAATATCTCAGTTATCTTTTCGCTGCCCTCGATCAGTGCTGGATACAATCAATTCCGCCACCCGTTACAACCTTATGCCGCCACCCTCTGCAAAGTTATGCCGCCACCCGATACAACGCCATTCCGCCACTGATTAGGTGCCGGGCGAGGGTCTCAAACGCATCATCCGCGCCGAAGGCATGCTCGGGGATTCGAACTTGCTGAATGTATGGTCCGCCGT
>PKWK01000130.1 GCA_003133205.1 Granulicella sp.
GGCGGGAGGACTTCGGTGTAGCCGTGCTCGCGGGTATGGAGGTCGAGCATGAAGTTGGCGAGGGCTCGTTCGAGGCGCGCTCCCTGGCCAAAGTGGACGACGAAGCGTGAGCCGGATATTTTTGCGGCGCGCTCGAAGTCGAGGATGCCGAGGCGTTCGCCGATCTCCCAGTGGGGCCGGGGAGGGAAGGCGAAGTCGGGCTTCTCGCCCCAGACCTTTTCGACGGAGTTGTCGAGTTCTGAGGTGCCGATGGGAACGGAGACCTGGGGCAGGTTGGGGACGGCCTGCATCATCTCGCGGAGTTGGTCGTCGAAATCAACCGCGGTTTCTTCGAGAATCTCGGTTTGGTGTTTTCTCGCTGCGAGTTCTTGGGCGAGTTCAGAGGTGTCTTTGCCTTCGCGCTTGAGTTTGCCGAATTCCGCGGAGAGGATGTTGCGGCGGGCCTTGGTGGTTTCAAGGAGGGTGATGGACTCGCGGCGGCGGGCGTCGACGGCGGCGAAGTCGCCGAGGACTTCTGCCGGTTCCATTCCGCGGGTGCGCAGTTTTTCTTCTACAAGGGGCAGGTTGGCCCGTACAAATCCTAGGTCTAGCATCCATCCAATTCTACGGCAGTTGAACGTTGGATAACCCACCCTTTGTGATGAAGCCACAAAGGATGGGCCACCCAGGTTCTTCGGCTATTACACTGGAGGGATGCGAACGGCGGTGATGATCTGAGCAAGCCCGATATGCGCGTGACGATTGCCGGGGTGGAGTTGGGCTCGCCGGTGATTGCGGCCAGCGGAACCTTCGGGTATGGGGTCGAGTTCGAGGAGATTGTCTCGCTCGATCGGATTGGGGCTTTTGTTACCAAGGGCCTGTCGCGCGAGCCTATGGCCGGGAACGCGAGCCCGCGCATCATTGAGACACCAGCCGGCATGATGAACGCCGTCGGCCTGCAGAATATCGGTGTGCGGGCGTTTGTGGCCGACAAGCTGCCGAAGCTGCGTAGCATGACGGGCACGGTTGTCATCGCCAACGTGTTTGGCTACACCATTGAAGACTGCGTCGAGGTGATCCAGGTGCTCAACGATGCGCCCGGTATCGCCATGTACGAGCTCAACGCGAGCTGCCCGAACACCAGCCACGGCGGGATGGTCTTCGGCACCGATCCTGACTCGCTGTATCAGTTGACGGTGCGCTGCCGGGAGGTTGCGGAGTCGGCTGGCCGGCCGTTGATGGTCAAGCTTTCGCCGAACGTGACCAACATCGGTCTGATGGCGAAGCTGTCAGCCGATGCTGGCGCGCAGGCGATCTCGCTGGTGAATACATTCCTGGCGCTGGCTATCGACGTTGAGACGCGCAAGGCGCGCATCGCCAACTTTACCGGCGGGCTGTCTGGTCCGGCGATCCGGCCGATTGCGGTGCGCATGGTGTATGAGGCAGCGCAGGCGGTGAGGATTCCCGTGGTTGGGATGGGCGGCATTGTGCGTGCGGAGGATGCGGTGGAGTTCCTGCTGGCGGGTGCGACCGCAGTTGAGGTGGGGACGGCGAGCTATGCCGATCCGCGCGCGGTGGAGCACATCGCCAACGGCCTGCGCCGCTGGTGCGCCAGCCACGATTTACCCCGCGTGAGCGAACTGACCGGCGCGTTGGTGCGGTGAGGCGAGTGGTAAGTGGTCAGTGGTAAGTGGTCAGTGAGTGGGAAGTGAAGAGATGCAGCTAAGAGCTGCGAGCTCCAGGTGGCGGTTTGGGGCGAGGTTTCAACAGGCGGGTGATGATTGCGTCATAAAATGGTTGTGTGACCACCGAAACCATCTCCGCACCCCGTGTCGAAATTAACAACGGCCTCCGCACGATTCGCCGCGCCCTTTTATCCGTGACCGACAAGACCGGCCTGGTTGAGTTTGCGAAGGCACTGGCGTCTCATGGCATCGAACTCGTCTCGACTGGCGGAACGGCGCGGGCGCTGCGTGAGGCCGGCCTGATTATTCGCGACATCAGCGACCTGACCGGTTTTCCGGAGATGCTGGATGGCCGCGTGAAGACGCTGCACCCGAAGGTGCACGGCGGCATTCTGCACATGCGCGATAGTCCGGAGCATGTCGCGTCCATCGAAGCCCACGGGATCGAGCCGATCGATATGGTGGTGGTGAACCTGTACGCCTTCGAGAAGACGGCGAACAAGCCTGGGGTGGCGTTCTCGGACGTGATTGAGAACATCGACATTGGCGGGCCGTCGATGGTGCGCTCGGCGGCGAAGAACTTCGAGGACGTTGCGATCGTGACGTCGGTGGGGGACTACGGGCCCATCGCGGAGGAACTTGCTACGTACGCGGGCTCGCTGGGCCGGGCGACGCGCTGGCGGCTGGCAAAGGCTGCGTTTGCGGTGACGGCGGCCTACGACGCGGGGATCGCGACGACGCTCGAGAGTATTGTCGAGCCGACACCGCACGGTGAGACTGCGGAGTTCGACGCTGATGCGATGCCGCCGGTGATTCGCGTGATCGATCCGCTGAAGACCGTGCTGCGCTACGGCGAGAACCCGCACCAGAAGGCGGCGCTCTACGTCGACGGCAGCGGGCGGGGAGTAGCTGCGGCGAGGCAGTTGCAGGGCAAGGAGTTGAGCTACAACAACATCGTTGATCTGGACGCCTGTTGGGAGTTGGTGAGCGATTTCGATGCTGAACAGGACGCTGCGGTCGCGATCATTAAGCACACGAACCCATGCGGAGCGGCGACCGGGGCGACCGTCCTTGAAGCTTATAGACGAGCGCTCGAGGCTGATCCGGTTTCGGCATTTGGCAGCGTCATCGGCATCAACCGCGAGGTGGACGCTGAGGCGGCGGAGGAGATCGCGAAGCTGTTTGTCGAGGCGATTATTGCGCCGTCCTTCACCGGGGAGGCGGTCGCCCGCTTCGCCTCGAAGAAGAACTTGCGGCTACTGGAGATTGCGGTCGGCGGCTCCGATGGAGGCAAGCCGTATCGGACGCTGAAGCAGGTGTCGGGTGGATTCCTGATGCAGGATGCGGACCGCGGCAGGGTCGCGGAGGCCGATCTGAGCGTTGCTACTGAGCGTGCGCCCACGCCGGAGGAGATGCGGGCTCTGCGTTTTGCGTGGAGCGTGTGCAAGCACGTGAAGTCGAACGCGATTGTGTACGCGCGATGCTATAGCCAGGACGGGGTGGTCCATGGCCAGACGGTTGGGATTGGCGCTGGGCAGATGAGCCGGGTCGATGCGGCGCGGTTTGGCGCGATGAAGGCGGTGTTGCCGCTGGCTGGAACGGTCGCTGCCTCCGACGCCTTCTTTCCGTTCCCGGACGGACTGGAAACTGTGGCGGCGGCTGGGGCGACGGCGGTCATTCAGCCCGGGGGGTCGGTGCGCGACGCCGAGGTGATCGCGGCGGCAAACCGGCTAGGCATCGCCATGGTTTTCACCGGGATACGCCATTTCCGGCATGGGTAGCGGCTCGGAGAATGCTTCGGGGAAGGCTATAATTACCGGATATCTCTGGGATGCGGCTCGTATAGCATCCAAATGAAGCACCGCATCGTCTAAACAGTGTTTGCGTCCTTGATCCCGCCGGATAGGAACCTTTGCCCATGACCATGCTCTTTCGTGCTTCGCGGATTCGCCACTTCCGGCTGGTTCCCATCGTCGCGTTGCTGATTGCGATGCCCACACTGCTCGCGGTGGCCCAGGACGCTTCTTCCAAGAAGAGGCTGGTAGCTGTGACGCCGCCCAGCGCAGGTCAGACGGACTCCGATCGCTCTGGCGCCTACTACCACTATGGTCTGGCCCATCTCTATGAGGAGATGGCGGTCAACGCCGGTCGCCCGGACTATGCGACCCAGGCCGTTGAAGAGTACAAGCGTGCGCTCGATGCCGATCCGAAGTCGCTTCTGCTTCAGGACGGTCTTGCCGACCTCTATTTCAAGATCGGGCGCATCAAGGATGCGGTTAGCGCGGCGCAGGACCAGGTGAAGCGAAACCCGGACGATATCGCGGCCCACACGCTGCTGGGGCAGGTGTATCTGCGTTCGTTGGGCGATATGCAGGGCGCGCAATCGGGTGAGATGCTGCAGCGAGCGATCGGGGAATACGAGACTATCGCGCGCCTGAAGCCGAACGACCTCGAGTCCAAACTGCTGCTCGGTCAGCTCTACGCGCTGAACCATGACTCGGCCAAGGCGGAGGCGCAGTTCAAGGATGCTCAGAAGATCGACGCAGACTCTGAGGATGTTGTGCTCAACATGGCGCGGCTTTATGGGGAGAACGGCGACCTGCAGCGTGCGGTGGACACGCTTTCGGCGGTGCCGGTTGAAGATCGAACTGCGCGCATCGAGTTTGCTCTCGGGGCGATCTACGATCAGTTGAAGAAGCCGAAGGAAGCTGCCGCGGCGTATCGCCGTTCGCTCGATATCGAGCCGGACAATCCGGATGCGGAGCGCGGTCTCGCGAATGCGCTGCTGGCGGACAATCAGTTGGATGAGGCGCTGAAGGTGCTGAATGCGCTAGTGTCCGCGGACCCTTCGGACGGTCCGTCCGAGATTCATATCTCCGAGATTCAACGCCGCCAGGGGCACTATGATGAAGCGCTCGCAACGCTTGAGAAGGCGAAGTCGCAGGTTCAGGATTCGCTTGAACTCAGCTACAACGAAGCCCTCATCTACGACGCCCTGGGCAAATACGACCAGGCAACGGGCGTGCTGACCGGCATTCTCGACTCGTCGGCTCATCCCGAGGGCAAGTATTCCGATCCGGAGAAGCAGAACCGCGCGATCTTCCTCAATCGCCTGGGCATCATCTATCGCGAGCAGAACAAGACGACCGAGGCGGTGGCAGCGTACAAGCAGATGGCCAGCCTTGGCGGCGACTACGCCCGCGACGGATATCAGGGTGAGGTCGATGCCTATCGCGACGCGCACCAGTGGAAGGATGCCACGGCTGTCGCAACCGACGCCGCAAAGACGCTTCCGAAAGACCATCTGGTTCAGTTGATGTACGCGCAGCAGCTCGCCGATATGGGGCAGGTGGACGAAGGGCTGGCTCTCGCCAAAGCCCAGTTGACCGGCGGTGCGGACGATCGTGACGTGGAGGAAGACCTGGCCCAGTTTTTCATCCGTCTCAAGCGGTTCAAAGAGGCGAGTGAGCAGCTCGACAAAGCCGATGCTCTGGCCACCAAGCCGGAGGAGAAGGTCTATGCGTTGTTCCTGCGCGGCGAGTTTTACGACCGCCAGAAGATGTACGACAAGGCCGAGGTCGAGTTTCGCAAGGCGCTGGCCATCGATCCGCAGAATGCTGGGGTGCTGAACTACCTGGGGTACATGCTCGCCGACCAGGGCCAGAAACTGCCCGAGGCGTTGAAGATGATCCGCCAGGCGGTCGATCTGGAGCCGCAGAACGGCGCGTATCTGGATTCGCTGGGCTGGGCCTACTTCAAATTGGGACAGTATGCGCAGGCGGAAGAGAATCTGCGCAAGGCCAATGAGCGCATCAACAGCGATCCCACCGTCCACGATCATCTTGGCGAGGTTTACGAGAAGACTGGCAAGCTGAAGCTGGCGGTTGCGCAGTGGGAGCGCTCGATGACGGAATATGCCCATTCACTGCCCGCCGATGCGGACCCCGAGGACGTGCAGAAGGTTCAGCACAAGCTGGAGAATGCCCGGGTCAAGCTGGCCAAGCTGAATTCCTCTGCAGACAAGGACGCCCACTAGGCTG
The DNA here is from genome assembly GCA_003133205.1 of Granulicella sp. The sequence continues at coordinate 5,705 of PKWK01000130.1, forward strand.
ATTTTGCAGGCCGAACGAAAGGCCCGGGGCTAAAGCCCCCTGATCTTATGGGCGTTATTCGTGGGGCTAAGAGCCCCACGCTAATCCGAAGAGTAACAGTAGGGCAATGCGAGCCGTAACGGTGGGGCAATCCGAACCGTAACGGCAGCTGATCCACTTTCGGTCCTCGCAATGAAGCTACTGGGATTGGTCGCGCCGGTTACACTTAACTGTGACCTTAAACGGGACAATGAACTCCGACTTGCATCTCTGTGCGGTTTCCGGAGACGTGGACGATGTGCTGACGGAGCGGGTGTATGCCGCGCCCGAGCGCCCGTCGCGTACAGCGTTTCAACGCGACCGGGAACGCATTGTGCAGGCGCGCGCGTTCCGCCGCCTGGCCGGCAAGACGCAGGTGTTCACCAGTCGCGCCTCGGACCACTTTCGCAGCCGCCTGACGCACACCATTGAAGTGATGCAGATCGCGCGCTGCGTGGCCGAGTCGCTGGGATTGAACCAGGACCTGGCGGAGACGCTGGCGCTGGTTCACGACATCGGCCACCCGCCCTTCGGCCACGCCGGCGAACGAGCGCTCGATGAGTGCCTCAAGCGCCACGGACTGCGCTTCGATCACAATCTCCATGCGCTGCGGATCGTCGAGCACTTCGAGCAGCGCTACGCCGCCCATCGCGGGCTGAACCTCACGCTTGGTGTGCGTGAGGGAATCATCAAACATTCACGCGACTACAGCACCGACCAATACCCTGAGCTTTCCGGCTACCTGCTTGGCGAGAGGCCTCCGCTGGAGGCGCAGATCATCGACCTCGCCGACGAGATTGCGTATCTCACCGCCGACCTCGACGACGGGGTTGAGTCGGGTCTGCTCGAGATCGATCACATTCGCGGCAACGTCGACATTCTGGCCCACTGCTATGCGCAGGTGGAACGCGAGCACGTGGGTATCGAGGCCAAATTCCTATTTAATGAGGCGCTGCAACTGATGCAGAACGTACTCACGGACGATCTCATCGCGACCACGCTGGCAAAGACGCGCGCGATTGGCGTGACCAGCCTGGAGCAGGTGCGCGACCATCCAGCTCGGCTCGCCACATTCTCCCCGCTCGCGGAGGCGCATCGCCTGCAGGAGAAGCGCTACCTTTACGACACGCTCTACACGTGCGACGTGCTGTCGCTGGAGCACGACAAGGCCGAACAGGTAGTCACCGCGCTATTCGATTTCTGGATCAATGAACCCCATGAGCTGCCCTCCGGCTATGTGGAAGAAATTGAGACCGAGGGGCTTGCGCGCGTCGTCGCCGACTATATCGCCGGTATGACCGACAGCTTCATTTTGCTGCAATATGCGCAGGTCAAACGGGCTGTGCGGCGCTAAAGAAAAGGCTTAACACCGATCAGAGCGGATGTAACCGACTCAGGGACAGGCAATGGCTGAGACGCGGCTCTCTTCGCACTCCGTTTTATCTTCCGTGCAAGTGTGAAGTTGCCCAGAAGGTGCTCCCGTGCATCCAACCATAAGGCACAAGGAGCAGCCCTATGAACGACCTATCCGTACGCTCGCTCGTGAAACTGGCGATGTTGCTGGTTCTGCCGATCGCGGCCCAAGCGCAGACTCCCCAACAGGCTGGAACACTCACGATCGCCGGTCAGCCCGACCAAGCCTCCGTCGTCCGAATCAATGGCAAGACCTACGTGGATATCGAGTCGCTCGCTCGCATCACGCACGGGTCGGTTCGGTTTCAGGGGAGTCAGACGATCCTGACGCTGCCTTCCTCGGCGAGCACGACGGCGCCGACAACATCTGCGCAGCCGGTCAAGACTCCGCAGCTCTCTGGAGGCTTCCTCAGCGCCGAGATTGAGGCGATCACTGGGCTGCGCGAATGGCGTGCGTCACTCGTTTACGCCATCCAGAGCAATTATCCCGTCACGGACAATTGGGTGGGCGGGCTGCGTAGATCTGCCGACGCCAAGCTGCAACTCGCGATTGCAGCGGCCACGACTGAGCCGGACCAGAAGGCGGTCGAGTTGTTGCGGAACGAGTTCACCAATATGCAACAGATGAGCGATCAATTCCTGGCGATGCACGCCAAAGCGAACAACATTGCTCCGGACTCATTCGACAACAATCCGCTCGACCAGAAGATCCTGGGGTGTGCTCGCGCTCTCGCTTCCATGGCCGCAACGAAGCAGTTTCAGGACGAGCCGCTCTGTCACTAAGACTTGCGTTGGCGTCCCCAACAGGGTTCGAACCTGTGTTGCCGCCGGGAACATGGTTTCAGGGCTTTTGGCCGTCTTTGGCCGACCTTGCAGCATTGAGCGGATAGCCTGATGGAATTGTGGTCAGTCGCTGCATGCGCATGGAGTTCGCCCGTGTTGAAAAGCTTGAACTCTGCACAACACTGCGCTTCAGACAGACGGAGCTCGTTCACAGGAAAAATCACCCTCAGCGAGCATCCTCAGAACACAGACTTCATAGGCGTAAGAAGTCCGAATACCGCCTGCTCGAGCGTCGCCGCGAGCCACCCCAAATCAGCGGCAACTTTTTTGCTAGGCGCGCTCCGCGGGTCTGTATAATGCTGGCGGACCTCAGCTCACCTTCCTCCGAGTCCTCAGGTTTGGGATCAGCTATTTCCATCTCTTCTTTTTTTCTGCTCTTTTCGAGGTGACCATGAATCACATCAATCTTCAGTCGACTGGTAGGTTCACCAGGACGTTTGCTCACGTACTTTCCGTTTTGGTGGTGCTCGCAATCATCACCGCGCCCATCGCGCTGCAAGCCCAGATAGGCGGCCAGGGAGCAATCTCCGGAACCGTGGCCGATCCAACCGGCGCCGTAGTCCCTCAGGCAACGGTCATCGCGCTTAACGTCGCAACCGGCGTCGAAACGTCGCGTACCTCCTCTTCGGACGGCCTCTATAACGTGTCCCCGCTCATCCCAGGCACATACACGCTTACCGTCTCCGCGACGGGATTCAGTTCCTTCAGGCAGGAGAACCTGGTCGTCGACGCGCTCAGTAACCTTGGCCTGAATGTCACTTTGAAGACTGGCAGTCAGACAGAGACCATTACCGTGACCAGCGCGCCGGCGCAGCTCGACACCACCAGTGCGACGCTTGGCGGAGTCATCGAAAACAGCATGTACAAAGAGCTGCCCGTCATGATCAGCGGGCTCCAGCAACGCGACGTCACGCAGTTCTCGAACCTTCTGCCCGGCGCACAGGTCAATCCCGGCGGACGCTCATCCATTATCGGTGGTACTGGCCAGCGCCTCGGCGAGATCTACCTCGACGGTCTCCCGCTGACTACCGTGAGTCAGCAAGGCGACAACCGCCCCGTCTTTAATATCGTTCCCCTCGAAGCCATCGATCAGATCAAGGTAGTCACCAGCGGTTTCTCAGCGGAGTACCAGGGCGCAGGCCTCGAGAACTACAACCTCAAGGCTGGCGGCAATCAGTACCACGGCGCAGTGTTCGCGTACTTCCGAAATACCGCGTTCGATGCATGGTCGTTCTCCTCCAAGCCGGGCGGCGGTAACGTCAAGAAGGTGGTCGATCCAACCACCGGCCTCGTTACAACCGTGCCGGGTCCCAAGCCTGCCGAGCATCAAAACGAGACAGGCTTCAGCGTGGGTGGCCCAGTTAAGATCCCCTTCCTCTTCAATGGCCACGACAAGCTCTTCTTCTATGCCACCTACGACAAGTTCCGGTCGCGTCAGGCTGCCAACCCCAGTTCGATGACCGTCCCCACCACCCTCATGAAGCAGGGCAACTTTCAGGAGCTCATCCCGGCCAGCACGATTACCGGCGGCAAGGGCAACACCGCCGGCGCCAACTATCCCATCTACGATCCCACTACGCAAGCCACCTGCACGGCGCACAGCACCACCGGTCCATGCCGCTATCAATATGGATATGGGCCAGGATCTGGCAATGGCGCGGCAGGCAATCCAATCCTCGTGTCGCCTGGGCTTGCCAATGTCATTCCCGCTAGCCAGCTTTCGCCCATCGCGCAATACATGCAGAAATTCCTGCCCGTGCCCACCATCGACACCACCGGCGTCATCCAGAACAACTACCTGGGCGGCGTCCCAAGTGGGTACGACAATTGGCTCTACTCCGGGCGTATCGACTACAACATCTCCTCGCGGCAGACGCTCTCCATCTCACTCACCGGGGGCAACCGTCATGCCGTTCCGTATACTTCAGTCGCCAACCCGCCCCTCCCCATACCTTACTTCTCTTCGACGATCTCGATCGTCGCAGGCCACTGGGCGGATCTCGAGCACACCTATACGTTCACCCCAAATCTCATTAATCAGTTCAAATACGGCTTCATGAACTTTGGCGGACCTCCTGTCCAGAACATCGGCGCATCCCAGTCGCAATACGGCTTCGCGAGGTCAGGAACCGCAGGCCTCCCTCTTGGCCAGGCTTCCGATGACTTCCCGAATCTCACCTTCTCCGGCGCCAACGCTCCCACAAGTTGGGGCGGTAATAACCCTACCTCCACCAACGTCTCGGAGACGTTCACCGCCCTCGACAACATTCAGTGGCTCAAGGGCAGACACTCCATGAACTTCGGCGGCCAGTATCAATGGCTCGAGAACAATGTCAGCGCCAACGGTTTCGACACTGCCTCCGCTCAGGTGCCACTCACCTTCAGCACCAACTCGACGGCCAATCTGGCCACCGCCAGTACCTACACGTCCAACACGGGCTACTCCTACGCCAGCTACCTGCTCGGCGCCGTCAGCAGCTCTAGCATCACCCAGCAAGCGTTAGGCCTCGTCGGCTCGCGCTTCCATCCCTTCGCCATCTACTTCCAGGATGACTTCAAGGCGGGCTCCAAGTTGACCTTCAACCTCGGCCTGCGGTGGGACTATCTCCCGACCTACCGTGAGGCGCAGGACAGGTGGTCCTTCCTCAACCCGGACATTACCAATCCAGTCACCGGAAACACCGGTGCACTCCAGTTTGCGGGCAATCGCGGCACCGGCATCAGTTGCAATTGCAGGACCCCGGTTAGCACGTACTACAAGAACTTCGGACCGCGCCTTGGCTTCGCTTACGCCGTGGACGATAAAACCGTCTTCCGCGGTGGCTATGGCCTCCTCTACTCTCATGCCGGCGGCACCGGCGGAGCGGGCGGAGCAGGCAGCGGAACCGGCCAGGTCGGCTTCAGCAGCGGCGTCTCCTTCACCGACAGCGTCGCCGGACCGGCCTTCTATCTCAATAACAACCCGGCGTTCTCCGCGCCCAATGCAAACTTCGGCGGCCCCGGCTATGCCCTGCCCGCCGTCACCCCAATCTCGGCCATCAGCCAGGCCACCAGCACAGGCTTCTATGTGTGCTCTGGCCAGCCTTACGCTCCGTGCAACGGTTCGACAGGAAACTCCGCCGGAAGCGGTGCCAGCATCGCCTTCCCCGATCCTTATCTCTCAGGCCGCGCCCCGGAGTTCGCCTTTTACAACTTCGGCATGCAGCGTGAGGTCACCAGGAACCTGACTGTAACCCTCAACTGGGCGGGAAGCCAGAGCCACTTTATCGCAGGCGCCGGCGGTATCCGCGGCTTCTATGCCGGCCAGCTCGATCCGAAATACCTGGCCCTGCGTCAGTACCTCGCAATGCCGGCAACCGCCGCCAACGTGGCCGCGGCCCAGACCGCTACTGGCATAGCGCTTACCGTCCCCTATCCCGGCTACACGGCCGCGGCAGGCGTCAACTCCAACGCCACCATCGCCCACATGCTCACCTGGAAGCCCCAGTACTCCAGCACCAGCGATACCTGGGGCACAAATGTGGCCAACGCAAACTACAACGCCTTCCAATTGTCCGTGGCCTTGCGCGAAGAACACGGGCTCAGTTTCAACGTGAACTATACCTACTCCCACAACATCGACGATGCAGGCACGCAGCGAAGCGGCTACGACATCCCGGGTTTTACCAATATCTCGGGTCAGAGCTTTACCAAGAACCGCATCGACCGCTCGCTCAGCATCAACAGCCAGCCGCAGAACCTCAGCGTCTACGGCGTCTATAAACTCCCCTTCGGCAAGAATCACATCGGTGGAGACCACTTCATCGTTCGCGCGCTCTTCGGCGGGTGGGAAACATCGCACATCTTCCAGTACAGCTCTGGCCTCCCGCTGGCGCTCACCGGAAGCTGCACAGGAACCCTCACCGTCGGACAAGGAACCTGCATGCCCGACCAGAACCCCAACTTCCTTGGCGGCGCGGTCCGCAAAAACGGTCCGTGGGGGAGCGGCGTAACGGCCGCCACCCTGGGCACAGTCAGTTATCTCACTGGCGCGCTCAACAACGTCGTAGGATCTGGACTTGGCGGAGGAGCCTGCGGGACCACCAATGGCCCCTATTGCGACTCAGGGCTGTATATGATCGGCGATCTGCCGCGCGTCGCTCCATATGGCCTGCGCGGTCCGGACATCTACCGCCTGACCAGCGCCGTCCGCCGTACGTTCGACATCACCGAACGCGCTAAGTTCGTCTTCGGAGTTGACTGCCAGAACGTGACCAACCACGTAACCTTCGGCAACAACTCGTCCAACAACACCATCGGTGTAAACGTAGACGCGCCCGCCACCTTCGGAACGCTCGGCTTCGCCAGCGCCGATGCTCGTGCATTCCAGTTTTCCGGAAGGTTTACGTTCTAACTTGGCGCCGCAATCAACGATTGCCCCTCGGCTGAAGCACCAGGCCGGGGGGCAATGCCTTTTTCTGACAGGCTTCCTTCGCCACGCCCGCCGAAATCGGAGATAGGATTACCTGTTCGGGCGGCTTACAGGCTGCCGAACAAGGTAAGGTCCTGCCTTCGGAGCAGCTCTCATGGATCCGAAGCTTCTCGAGAGTTTGTAGGGCCGCAGCTTGCGTCAATGAGGCGTGGTGCTCCAGCTTGAGAAGGAACTGCGTCACTTCACTAGTACCGTTCACGATCATCGCGCCAGCTTAGCAGTCGAATCGTCATTTGAGCTCGAATGATTGGAGGATAAGACTGACTAAATCGTTCCTCCTTAGTCCCCGCAGAGCCCCGCCACACATGGAGACGCCCAGGTCCATGCGCTAAGCTTGAATCAAGTGGCGTCCCCAACAGGGTTCGAACCTGTGTTGCCGCCGGGAACAGGCGGAGTCCTGGGCCACTAGACGATAGGGACGCATGAAAGAGCGAAGAGGCAAGCCGGTTGGCGGGTTCAACCTTTCACCCGGATTCACACCAATCTTACATCAGCGAAACGGCGGAACGCAGGCGCGAGGTGCGGTCGGTGATCCGTGCGCTTGACAATCAAAACAGCGCTTTCTAGAGTCACCAGTAGTTGCCGCAACCCACATCCAGTACGCAGAGGCGCTCCGCATGACGGAATTGCGCCCCTCCTCACCCCGCGAGCGGTTCTCTCTGCCGACCGCGCCCCTGACTGAGACCGGCCCGGTCAAGGTCTGGAGCGAGGCCGTCACGATCCCCACCTACGTGCCTGGTCCGGCCGAGCCGCTGCCGATGTTTCTCGAGAACCGCGTCTACCAAGGCTCGAGCGGCAAGGTTTATCCACTGCCCGTGATCGAGCGCATCGCATCGGAGCCGTGCGATCGCCAATGGGACGCGATCCATCTTGAGAACGAGTTCCTGCGTGTGATGGTGCTGCCGCAGATCGGCGGCCGAATTCACATCGGGCTCGACAAGACGAACGGCTACGATTTCTTCTATCGCCAGAATGTGATCAAGCCAGCGCTGGTCGGCCTCACAGGACCGTGGATCTCGGGCGGCGTGGAGTTCAATTGGCCGCAGCATCATCGCCCCGCGACGTTCATGCCGGCAGAGGTCACGATCGAGCGCCACGCCGACGGTTCGGCCACGGTGTGGTGTAGCCAGCATGATCCGCTCTCGCACATGCAGGGCATGCATGGCGTGTGCCTGCATCCGGGCAAGGCGCTCATAGAACTCAAGGCGCGTCTCTATAACCGCACCGAGGAGGTACAGACCTTTCTGTGGTGGGCGAACGTTGCCACTCGGGTGCATGAGCGATATCAGTCTTTCTTTCCGCCCGACGTGCGCTTCGTCGCCGATCATGCCAAGCGCGCAGTCACTTCGTTTCCGCACAGCGACCGGGCGTACTACGGCGTCGACTATCCTGCGCGTGCCGCCCACGGCGTTCCAGAGGAAGAGCAGCCGCGATGTTTCCGGCCTGACGGATCCTACTCGCCTGATGACCTCAGTTGGTACGCGAATATCCCTGTGCCTACGAGCTACATGATTACGGCTACGGCGGAGGATTTCTTTGGTGGCTACGACCACGCCGTGCAGGCTGGCGTCGTCCACGTGGCCAACCACCACATCGCTCCAGGCAAGAAGCAGTGGACTTGGGGCAACCACGAGTTCGGCTACAACTGGGACCGCTGCCTCACCGATGACGATGGCCCTTACATCGAGTTGATGGCCGGCGTCTACACCGACAACCAGCCGGATTTTTCGTTCCTTGCCCCGGGCGAGACCAGGACGTTCAGCCAGTTCTGGTATCCGATTCGTAGCATTGGCGTGCCGCAGACCGCGAACCTGCAGGCTGCGCTGAGCCTGCGTGTCGAAGGTGGAACCGCCCGCCTCGGAGTGTGCGTCACCGAAGGTCTCACGGACGCGTGCGTGGCGCTTCGTAGCGAAGGCGATCTCGTTGCTGAGTGGCGGCAGAGCATTTCGGTGGCCGACCCGCTGATTGCAAGCGTTCCGCTCCCCGCCGGCGTCACGGAAGATTCGCTCTCCGTCGTGCTGGAAGGTAGCGGCCTCACCATCCTTCGCTATGCCCCGGGCGAAGTGCGACCCATGCCCGCGCCCGAAGCGGCGACCGAGCCGCCGCCGCCAGAACAGATCGCGAGCAACGATGAGTTGTACCTCACTGGTCTTCACCTGCAGCAGTACCGCCATGCGACACGCAGCCCGGAGCCTTACTGGCGCGAAGGAATTCGCCGCGATCCCGGCGACTCCCGCTGCAACACTGCGCTTGGCACGTGGCACCTTAAGCGTGGCGAGTTTGCACAGGCCGAAGCGCACTTGCATGCTGCGATTGCTCGGCTGACGCGACGCAATCCGAACCCCTACAATGGCGAGGCACACTATCAGCTCGGTGTAGTCCTGCGCTATCAGCGCCGCTTCGACGAGGCCTATGCCGCGTTCTACAAGTCCACCTGGAACGCTGCGTGGCGCGGGCCTGCCTACCGCGCTCTGGCCGAACTGGATGCGCGAGCTGCACGCTGGCAGCAGTGTCTTGAACATGCCACGAGCAGCCTTCGCACCGATGCAGACAATCTCAACGGGCAAGCTCTTCGCGCGATCGCGCTGCGTCATCTCAATCGCGATGACGAAGCGCAAGCTCAGCTATCTGAAGCGCTGCAGCTCGATCCGTTCCATGCGTGGAGTCGCCATCTGCTTTCGGGAGCACTGCCCGACAGCGGACAAGACCGGCTCGACCTTGCCTTCGACTATGCCCGCTGTGGCCTTGCTGTTGAGGCTGTCGCGGTGCTCAAGGCGCGCACACCTCCAGCCGAAAACGACGGCTCCACACCGATGCGCATCTATACCCGCGCTGCGCTGTTGGACGAGATTGGTGAGCGTGATGCGAGCGCGGCAGCTTATGCAGAAGCCTCCGCGCTCCCCACCGCGTACGTCTTCCCCAACCGCATCGAGGAGATGCTCGTCCTCGAAACTGCCATCGCTGCCAATCCGAGCGATGCGCGCGCGCCGCTCTACCTCGGCAATTTCCTCTATGATCGCCGCCGTCACGCCGATGCGATCGTCCAGTGGGAGCGTGCCGCTGCGCTCGATCCTGTTTGCGTAGCAGCGCAACGCAATCTGGGCATCGCGTACTTTAATGTGCAGCACGACGCGTCTGCCGCGCTCAAGGCCTTCGATTGCGCGTTCGCTGCCGACCCCGCCAGCGCACGGATTCTGTTCGAGCGCGACCAGCTTTGGAAGCGAACCGGAGTTGCACCTGCTACACGCCTCGCTGAGTTGATGCGTCACCCCGATCTTCCAGCACAGCGCGATGACCTCTCCGTCGAACTCGCCACGTTGCTCAATCACACGGGCCAGCCGCAGCAAGCGCTCGATTTGCTGCTTAGTCGGCAATTCGAGCCGTGGGAGGGCGGGGAAGGCCTAGTGCTCGCGCAGTTCGTCCGCGCCAACATCTTGCTTGCCCAAGCCGCGCTGGCTGAGAACACGCCGCAGCTTGCTCATCGGCTGCTTACCACTGCGCTCGATCCGCCGCACTCGCTGGGTGAGTCCTACCACCTGCTCGCGAGCCAGAGTGAGCCTCTCTACTGGCTCGGCGTAGCTGCAACCGCCGACGGCGATCCTGATGAAGCCCGCCGTGTGTGGCAGCGGGGCGCGCGCGCTTCGGGCGACTTCCAACAAATGGCCGTTGCGGAAATCTCCGCGAACACATTCTGGGTCGCGGCCTGCCTCGGCGCGTTCGGCGAGTATGAAGCTGCTACTGCGCTGTTCCACAAGATTCAGGAATTCGCGCTGCAGCTTGAGCACCAGCGTCCAGTCGTCGATTACTTTGCTACATCCCTTCCGACTATGCTTCTCTTTGACGACGACCTCGTCCTGCGCAACCGAATTCAATCGCTCTTCCTCCGCGCCCAGGCTGCGCTCGGGCTTCACCGGTCCGATGAAGCCGAAGCTCTCGCACGCGAAGTTCTTCAGCTTGATCCCAGCCACACCGGCGCCGCCGACCTTCTCCATCGCTTCACCCAGCAAGCCGCGGCACCCGCGCACGGAGCGCACTAAATGGCTGTCCCTCTGCCCGTATCTGTTACACACTCCACCGCTCCCGTGCCGTTCCGTCCCATCTATACGGGAGTCATCGCGTTCGTTGCTGCGCTTGGCGGACTGCTCTTCGGGTATGACTGGGTCGTGATCGGGGGAGCGAAGCCTTTTTACGAAGTATTCTTCCACCTCACATCCGCGCCAAATGCCGATCAACTTATTGGTTGGGCGACGAGTTGCGCGCTGGTCGGTTGCCTGCTCGGCTCGGCCGCGGCCGGAGCCTTCAGTGATCGCTTTGGCCGCCGCCCCGTCCTGCTCACGTCAGCGTTGCTGTTCGCGGCTTCGTCCATCCTCACCGGGTGGGCGCACGTTTTTGCGAGCTTTATCGTGTGGCGCATTGCGGGCGGCGTCGCGATTGGGCTCGCCTCCAACGTATCGCCGGTTTACATCTCGGAGATCAGCCCGCCGCACTGGCGTGGCCGCCTGGTCAGCCTCAACCAACTCGCGCTGGTGGTGGGCATCCTGCTCGCGCAGATCGTCGACTGGCGCATCGCCGTCTTCGGTGGCGCGTCTAACACCGCGGCCGTGCTCGCGTGGAATTCATGGCCCGTGCAATATGGCTGGCGCTGGATGTTCACGGCCGTTGCGTTTCCTTCCGCCGTCTTCCTGATCACTGCGCTGCTCGTGCCCGAGAGCCCGCGATGGCTCATCGCTCGTGGCCGCGTTTCTGCCGCGCGCCGTGTGCTTACCCGACTTGCGGACGCGGCATACGCCGACCGTGAAGTCCTCGCCGTCCAGGCCTCCATCGCCAGCGAATCGCAACTCGCGAAGGCCAGCGTGCTGGAACTGCTGTCGCCCGCGCTGCGCCGTCCGCTGCTGATCGGCGTTACACTCGCCGTCCTGCAGCAGTGGAGCGGTATCAATGTTCTTTTCAACTACGCGCAGGAGGTCTACCGCGATGCCGGCTATGGAGTGGGAGACATCCTGTTCAACATCGTCATCACCGGCACAATCAACCTGCTGTTTACCCTGCTCGCGATGACGCTGGTCGACCGCATCGGCCGCCGCTCGCTGATGCTCTTCGGCTGCCTGGGCGTGGGCGTTGCTCATCTGCTGGTAGCGCTCTCGTACCATCTCCATCTGCATGGGCTTCCGGTGCTGGTCTTCACGCTGTGTGCGATCGCGTGCTACGCCATGTCGCTTGCGCCGGTCACGTGGGTGATCATTTCGGAGATCTTTCCCAACCGCATTCGCGGTATCGGCGTCTCGGCTGCCGTCTCCGCGCTGTGGGCCGCGTCGTTTGTTCTCGTCTACACATTCCCGTGGATGAACCGCGTGCTTGGCTCCTCTGGGACGTTCGTGACGTACGGGATCGTGTGCCTCGCCGGCTTCTTCTTCGTGAAGACATCCGTTCCGGAGACCGGCGGCAAGAGCCTTGAGGAGATTCAGGAGTTCATCGCCACCTAAAGCGCGAGCAGGATGCGAAGGTCGCGCAGGTTGTGTCCGGTTGGGCCGGTGACAACGGTGGCTCCGATCGCGCTCAGCCATGTGGAAGAGTCGAACGCTTCCAGTGCCCGCTGCGCGCTCGAGTCGTCTCCGTCGAGCGTGTGATCGTCAATGATTGCGCCGGCCGCGTTGCTGTTGCCGTCGATGCCGTCGGAGCCGGCGGAGAGTGCGGCGAGTGGACCGTCCGTGGGGCGGAACTGGGTTGCAAGGTAGAGGGCAAAGTGCTGATTGCGTCCTCCGACATGCTGCGCTTGCTCGGCCGTAGCGGAAGCATCAGCAACCTGGACCGTTACTTCTCCGGCGGAGATGAGGCAGATCCGGGGATGCTCCCGGCGAAGCTGGCGCAATCGATCTAGGAGATAGTCTGCGGCGGCGTCATAGCTCCAGTCATCGCAGGTATTGTCGATGACCGTGTGGAAGCCGAGACTTGCGGCGTGGGCGCGCGCGGCCTCGGCAAGCTCATCGCCGTCGAGTAACTTCCAACTTCGGGAGGTCAACTCGCCTGGTTTGGGCGTTTCGGGCAGGTCTGGCGACTCAAAGAAGCGGCGCACCGATGCCGGAAAGCGCTGCAGCAAGCCGTAGCGCGCGATGATCTCACGGCATTGCGCCACGGTTGTGGGATCCGCGATTGTCGGGCCGGAGGCTAGTGCGTCCAGATGCGTAGGCGGCACGTCTGAGACCAGCAGCGAAATCTTTTCTGCAGCACCGGCAGCGAGAGCGAGGCGACCTCCTTTCACGGCGGAGAAGTGTTTGCGGACGCAGTTGATCTCGACGATGGAGGCGCCGCAATGGACAAGCGCCTGGTGGAAGACGACGGTGTCCTCGAGCGAGATTGCAGCGTCCAGCGGAAGCTCCATCATCGCGGACGCGCCACCACTGATGAGGAAGACACAGAGCGTGTCTTCCGGGGACGTATTCCCGAGCGCTTGCAGCATGGAGAGAGTTGCAGATGCTCCCGCGAACGAGGCTTCGTTGGGGACAGGATGGCCGCCGGAAAAGAATTGGATTGTGGCAGGTAGATTGGGAGGACGCTCGGCTGCGATCAACACACCCTGCAGGTCGCAGGCCTGCTGAAGCGGAAGCCGCGAGAGCAGGGAGGTGAGCATCGCCGCGGCAGCCTTGCCGATGGAGATGATGCGTACTCGCTTCAGACGATCGAGGGAGAGTACGTCGTCGCCATTCAAAATCAGGCGGGTGCCATGGGGGCCGACGGTTGTATGCAGTATGCGGTCGAAGGATCGCTCGATGCTGCAATCGGCAAGCGCTTGCTCGAAGATACTGCGCGCGATTTCTTTCAGGTGTGGTGCCGCTTCCTCATGTTGCTCACGCACTTTGCTTCCCCTTCAAAAACAGTCTCGCCTGTTCCCCGTCGAATGCGTGTTCCCATTTCGCGATCACGATGGTGGCTACACTGCTGCCAATCACATTTACGACTGCCCGTGGGATATTTGTCAGGCGCTCCACTCCCAATAGAAGGACCAGCCCGGCAACGGGAATCTGATGCATCGAAGCCAGCGTTGCCGCCAGCGTCACAAAGCCAGCGCCCGCCACACCGGCCGATCCCTTCGAAGTAATCATCAGAACTACCATCAGCGTGATTTGTTCGCGCAGGCTCAGATGCGTGTTTGTCGCCTGCGCGATGAAGATCGCGCCCATGCTCAGGTAGATTGCGGTGCCGTCGGCGTTGAATGTGTAACCGGCGGGCATCACCATGCCGACGACCGGCTCGGCGCATCCGAGTTGCTCCAGCTTCAGCATCAGCGGCGCCAGTACGGCCTCGGACGACGAAGTTCCCGCGGTGATCAATATCTCGTCGCGTATATAAACCAGCAGCCGGATCAAACTGAATCCGGCCAGCCGCGCGATAGCGCCGAGCACGATTACGACGAACAGGGTTGCAACGATCCAGACCTCCGCGGTGAAGGTTGCAAGCTGCCGCAGGCTGGCAATCCCATACTGGCCGACGGTATATGCCATCGCGCCCAACGCGGCGAGTGGCGCGAGAGTCATCACGAGGCTGACGATGCCAAACATTCCTTTGAGCAAGAGGTCGAGGAAATCGACCAAGGGTTTCGCGGTGGCTCGGATGGGCGTCAGCGCCAGGCCGAACAGCACGCCCAGCACAATGATTTGCAGGATATTGCCGGTCACGAACGGCTCGCCGATGCTCGACGGAATGATGCCGAGCAGGAACGCCACGACTCCGGTCTGTTGCGCGGTTGCTGTGTAGCTCGCGATCGACGTGGAATCGAGTTTGGCCGCGTCGATGTTCATCCCGCTTCCGGGATGCAGCACGTTGGCCGCGACGAGCCCCATCAGCAATGCCAGCGTCGACACCACTTCGAAGTAGATGAGTGCTTTTGCGCCCACGCGCCCTACTTCGCGCATGTCTCCCATGCGCGCAATGCCGACGACGACCGTGGCGAAGATGATTGGCGCGAGCGTCATGCGGATCAGCTTGACGAAGCCGTCGCCCAGTGGCTTCAGCGTGATGGCGGCATGCGGGAACAGTACGCCAATCGCGACGCCGAGCACGATTCCTACCATCACCTGCAGCCACAGCGGGCCGAGCAACGGCCGGCGCCCGGACGTGCCGCTCTGATCGACAGATGCCCCAGCGACCATGTCTACTCCGCGAGTTGCCGCATCACTTTGATCAAATCGGACTTGCCTTCGAAGCCGATGCCCGGCAACTCCGGCATGGTGACATAGCCGCTCTCTACGTGCACGCCATCGGGGAATCCGCCGAAGGGCTGGAAGAGGTCGGGATAGCTCTCGTTGCCGCCGAGTCCAAGGCCTGCGGCGATGTTCAGCGACATCTGGTGGCCACCATGTGGGATGCAGCGTCGCGGCGACCAGCCGGCCGTGCGGATAACCTCCAGCGTTCGCAGATACTCGCACAGGCCGTAGGAGAGCGCGCAGTCGAACTGCAGCCAGTCGCGGTCCGCACGCATACCGCCATAGCGCAGCAGGTTGCGCGCGTCCTGGTGACTGAAGATATTTTCGCCGGTAGCCATCGGAGCTGGATAGAACTCAGCCAGCGCGGCCTGCATTGCGAAGTCCAGCGGATCGCCTGCCTCCTCGTACCAGAACAGGGGGTACTCACGCAGCATCTTCGCGTAGGCGATTGCGGTCTCCAGATCGAAGCGGCCATTCGCGTCCACGGCGAGTTGTGCGTCGCTGCCAATCTCCGCCAGGACCGCTTCAATCCGCTTGCGATCTTCGCCAAGTTCAGCGCCGCCGATCTTCATCTTGACTACCGTGTATCCGCGGTCGAGGTAGCTCCTCATCTCGGCACGCAGTGCGTCGAGATTCTTGCCGGGATAGTAGTAGCCGCCCGCGGCATAGACGAAGACTCGCGGATCGGCCTCGTTGCCATAGCGCTCTGCAAGCAGGCGAAACAGCGGCTTGCCCGCGATCTTGGCGACCGCGTCCCACACGGCCATGTCGATCGTGCCAACTGCAACGGAGCGCTCGCCGTGGCCGCCGGGCTTCTCGTTCCGCATCAGGGTGCGCCAGATGCGGTCGGGGTCGAGGTTGTCGCCGGCGTCGTTCAGCAGCGACGCGGGATCCGCTTCGCGTAGACGCGGCGCAAAGCGCTCCCGGATGAGTCCGCCCTGGCCGTACCGGCCGTTGGAGTTGAATCCATAGCCGACTACCGGCCTACCATCGCGAACAACGTCGGTCACAACGGCGACCAGCGACAGCGTCATTTTCGAGAAGTCGATGTAGGCATTCGCAATTGCGGATGCAATGGGTAAAGTCACTTCCCGAATCTCAACGACACGCATTGGCGCACTGTTCCTTTGGCAGTCGAAGTCCCTTCCGACCATACTGGAAAGCAACCTTCTAGCCAACACGTTTGGGGATTGATTGGGTAGTCGGGGCAGGAGGAGCGAAGCCTCACCCAGGTGGAAGTGCAGATCGCTCAGTCTGAGAAAAGCCAACGCTCACCGGCGGGCCCTGTGTCGTACGGACAGGCTCTCTATGGAGATTGTTTCTCTAATGGAAAAAAGTTAACATAAACTCTCTATTGGATTGACGAACTGCCGACAGCAGTCTAAGCTTTTGCCCAAGCGAAGTTCCCTTAAAGAGGTGTCTCAATGACCTCAATGGCTCACGACCTGTTTCCTCACCGCCTCAATCGCGACGGATCGTTCGACTCAATTTGCAAGCGCTGCTTCCAAACCATTGCATCGGGCTATAGCGAGGCGGCATTGGCCGCTGCCGAGAAACAGCACACCTGCGATGTGCCGCAACTCCTTCTCTCTCTGCGACCAGAGCAGACTTCCCGACACACATCGGCGCGTACCTAGAAGGAGGCAAGATGGCAAATAGAGCAGCACTCTATGCACACAGGCAAAACGAAGATGGGTCGTATGGCTCGATTTGCCGGACGTGCTTTGCGACCATCGGATGCTCTGAGCGGGAGGAGGGACTTGCGGAGTACGAAAAGGCTCACGCTTGCGACTCGTCATTTCTTGCGGATCGTGGCTACCTTCACCACGCCGAGTCCTTGAGGCGTTCCACGCTCGCGGGACCCGGAAAGTTCTGACTGGCACCTCCGATAAGCGCTCACAATCGAGCTACAGAAAGACTGGCAGCGCATATGAACTCGCGCGCTGCATCGCGGGATTAGTACGGAGATGCGCCCGCATAATCGCTGGTCATGTCGGCGTAGAGCGCTTGCACGCTCGTTGGATCGGTGATGTATACGCCGAGCTCGCGGTTCTGCGTCATGGAGGCGTTTGAGTAGTTGATCGATCCCATGTAGACATTCTGCGTGCTCAGGTCATAGTCGGCGATCACGGCCTTGGCGTGGATGTAGAAGCCCGTCTGTGTGTTGGGATAGACGTGGACGCCACAGCCGGCCGCCTCGAGCGTTCTGAAGTTGGTCGCGTAGGAACTGTTGGTCACCATTGCGATGTGCACGGTGACGCCGCGCTGGCACGCGCTCTGCAGTGCGCTGACGATGTAGCTTGCGCTATTGGCGAGTTCTTCGTTCTCGACCAGCAAGGAAGATTGTGCATTGTTAATGATGGCAAGCATGGCGGCCTGCGCGGTGGTCGGACTCCAAATAAGGCCGTCGCCGACGCCGGGCTGATAGCTGTAGTCGCTGGCCCCGGCCACTCCCGAGCTGGGGGTTCCAGCGGCGTAGTCGGCGTTGAAGGTCGCCTGGATGGCGGCGATGTCGACCGGGTCATTCTCTATCAGGGCGAAATCACGCGTCGTGGAGTAGTACTGAGATTGCAGGTTGAGCGACATGATCGATACCTGCGTACCGTCCACGATGATGGACTTTTGATGTGTTACCTGGAAGGCCTTGTTGGCCCATACGGCGCTACAGTTGGCAACGGCGTTTAGCTGGTTGTAGGCCGGGGTGTCGTTGCTCTTCTCGTTGTTCTGATCGAGGATGACGCGGACCTTCACCCCACGGTTGCAGGCGGCGACGAGATCGCCCGAGAAGGTCGTGTCCTGGAGCGCGTACATCGTCATGTCGATGGTTTTCTGAGCGCTGTTAATAAAGGTATAGAGCGGCGTTACGCTGTTGTCGGTTTCAGGGAAGGCGAGCAGAGTAAACGTCAGTGGAGTCGAGGTGCCGGAGGAAATGGGCTGCTGCCAATTTGCAGGTGCGCTCGAAAGGGTGGTTCAAACGGTGGCGTTGCGGGAAGCAGCGCGAATATCTGGGATACGTTGACTGTCGGCTGTTTGAGGATGTTCAGTACAGCTCCGACTGTATCGGTCGGCGCCGAGTTGCCGGATATCGTCGCAAGGGTGAAAAGCTGGCCGCAGGCGCTGCCGTCTCCGGCTACGCCGCCAGCGGAGTTCACGCATGTGGCAACGATGTCTCCCAACGTCTGGATCGCCGTGCTGGAGGCTGAATACCCAGTCGGAAGTGTCGGCCCCGGAACCGTTCCGTTCGATATGTTGGTGTATTCGTTGACCGTCAAGAATGCAGTTTGCAACTGCGCAGAGTCGGCAGAGCCTGAACCCACGGTGGAGTAGGAGTTCATGAAGTTCGACAGCGAGGCGATCGTGGCCACTGTTGTCAGTTCGTTCAGCGAAACGAATGTCGAGGAAGACAGGTTGCCGCATTGTCCCAGGGCCGCCATCAGGGTGAGGGCGGAATTGTTGCTGCCGGGGGCCAGGCCCGGATTGCCGCCCCGGCCGACGAGATAGACCTCAGAGGATGAGGTCGGGCAGGTGTAGTCGCCGGTGATGGTGAACGAACCCGCGGGCAGACTGTTGTTGGCGTTGCCTGCATTGGCATTGCTGTTGATCAGTCCAGAGCCGTCGCTCGTGGTCACCGTTGCGCTGATCAGAGGGGTCGCTGCGGAGGCGTCTCCTGTGTTTCCGACCGTATAGAGCTGAATCGAGCTGCCGGTCACGGGTTGCTGGCCGCCGAAGACCGTGCCAGAAACGCGCGCCCCAGCGATTGGGTTGGAATACTGGCTGTTCTGGCACCCCGTCAAATTGATGGAAATCAGGAGAACGAACAGGAGCGCGGGAGGCCCGGCGCCGGAGCGGGATTTCGAAATCATGTTGCAAGAGTATGTGAGAAAAGAGAAAACAGCCACGACTATCGGGTGCACAAAGAAGGCGATTATCGACAGGCGTCTCCCCGCCGACCCCGTCTTGGGAACATTTTTTCGATTTTGATCAGCGCCGCGCATTTCTTCGGGTATGATTCTCGCAAATTACACCCACCGTTCCCATTGCTCGGGAACCCTAGGTTTTCCTCCCACGCAGCATTGACCCTGGAGGTTTCCCGATGTTATTCCGTAGCTCTTTGCTTATGCGGTGTGCGCTGGTCTGCGCCGCCGCCGTGCCGTTCGCGCTGCTCACCGGATGCGCCCTCACCTCCAGCGGTTCTTTCGACACGTCAATGCCGTCCATTGGCGGCTTCGTCCATGGTGGCCAGAGCCCGATTCAGGCTGCGAGCGTGAATCTCTATGTGACGTCGACCTCCGCAACTGGATACGGGCAGGCCGCGACGCTCATCGGCAGCAGTACTACGGATGTCAATGGCAATTTCGTCATCTCCCCTTCGGCGACTACGTCCAACTGCCCGGCTGGGCAGCAGGCCTATATCACGTCTGCCGGCGGATATCCCAGCGGCTTTCCTGCGCTGGTGAATAACAGCACTCTGATGATGGCCGCGCTGGGCGATTGCTCCAACGTCAGCGCAAGCACAACCGTCATCATCAACGAGGTCACCACGGTTGCGGCTGCCTATGCGCTGTCGGGCTTCACGACGACTGCAACCAGCGGTTCGGTATTCAAGGCGAACGTGAGTGCCCCGGCCGCCAACCGCGCGGCGACTGGAACCATTAGCGCTGCTGCCGGTCTCCCACATGCGTTCCTCAACGCCGCCAGTCTGGCGAACTACGCTTCGGGCGCGGCGAATTCGCAAACAGCGAATATCACCGTGGGCACTGGCACGATCAATGGCACCGTGCCAACAGTGCTGATCAACACGCTCGGCGATATCCTGCAGAGTTGCGTCAATGCGGCGACGGGGAATAGCCAGTGCACCAGCCTCTTTGGCTTTACGCCATCCATCTCCGGCGTAGCTCCGACCAACACGCTGCAAGCGATGATTAACCTGGCGCGCAACCCCTACCCGAGCGCAGCCGCGATGAACGCAACGACGGGCCTGTTCAGCCTTGTCAGTGGTACTCCTGCCTTCAATCCTCAACTTACGGCAGCCCCGCCGGACTGGAGCGTCGCGATCGTCTACCGCAATCCGGCGACCGGACCTCAACCGATGTTTGCTCCCTACGACCTCGCCCTGGATGCCAACGACACGGTCTATCAAGGCGCAAGCGGGTCGGCCAGCCTTTTAGGATTGAGCCCGTACGGCACCGCTACGCCTGCATTCACTGCGGGTACGGGATCCGCAACGCGTCAGATCGCGCCAGACGGCCTCGGCAATGTCTGGGTAACGAACAACGGCGGGTTT
This sequence comes from Granulicella sp., assembly GCA_003133205.1. The sequence goes on from PKWK01000130.1 coordinate 25,935, forward strand.
CTCTACCAGTATTCGGCCACATCGGGTGGAGCTCCGACTACAAGCGCTTCCACCAGCGGGTTAACTGCAGCCTATGGTGTGGCGGTCGATAAATCCGAAAACGTCTGGTTCTCCGATGCGACCCTGCTGAACAGCAGCAACATCTATGGACTACGCTACAGTGCCGGCACATACACCCCGGTATACACGGTGGCACCCAGCACTTTTCAACCTTATGAGCTGACCATTGACGCGAATCAAAACGTCTGGGTGAGCGAATACTTCAACACTGGTACGGTTGCGGTGGTGCTTCCGAACCTCACCCCCGCAGGGGCTTCCAGTTACACCACTTCTGGATCGGCAGTCACGCCAGTCTCGGCTACTTTCGCCAGCAGCGCCACCAAGCCGCTTGGCGTAGTCGCCGATGCCAGCGGCAACGCTTGGTACGGTATTACCGGCAGCAATTCGGTGACCACGACTGGAATCGAAGAGGTGATTCCTACGTTTACCGGCTCGGTCATCTCGGGACTCTCCCCGCAAGCGCTGATTGCGAACGCAACCCTGGGCGCCAAGGCATCCCAGATTCCGGGAATCGACGGCGCTGGGAGCATCTACCTGCCAGATAACCAAGGCGTAGGCCTTCTGGGCATTCATGTCTACTCGACCACTTCAGTTTCGAGCACTGACACCGCCTCGCAGGTTCTCTCTCCGCCTTCCGGCTACATTGGTTGCTACTTTGCCACCTCTGCGGCCACTGCGTGCAACACGGGCGGTACTTCCCAAGCCACGAACTTCGCGGTCTACAATCCGCGAGAGATCGCAATCGATAGCACTGGTTCAGTGTGGGCGGGCATCACGTCTGGCGGACTGACTCAGCTGATCGGCCTAGGCGCTCCTACTTGGCCATTGCTCGCTACCGGCAAGCCTGGTCTTTCGCCCGGCAATTCGACGGTCACTCCTCTCCCCTAGTAGCGATGCGGCAAGCGTCCTAAACCCTGAGCTTGAAAGGACTGACAACGATGAATAAGGTGATTCGCATCTCGCAGAAGAAGGTAGTTCGCATGGCGCTGCTGGCGATTGCGGTGTTGATGATGCCACTGGCGGCGCATGCGCAGACGGGGTGCACCGATTCGCCCGAAAACCCGACGGCGGTGCTGGCGCTGGTTGGCTCCGCGGGAGCGTTCTTTGCTTCCGCTCGGAGACGGCTCAAGGCTCGTCGCGGGTCAGATCCGAAGTAGGCTCGACGCGCTCGCTCGGCGCTTGGCGGAGGTCAGGTCAGTGCTTTGCCAGGGGCAGGTCGACGGAACCCATGCGGCCGGTGGCGGAATCGCGGACGATGAATCGCAGCGCCGCGGACCTGGGCGCGGGAGGAGCGGTGAAGCTGAAGTCGGCTGTCCTGGAGAGATCGCGCAGGTCGGTGTCCGGCTTTGCCGCAGCGGTCATGCCCCGCAGGGTGTGGGAGAGCGTCTTATTCTTGCCGCTGAGCGAGACGGCCAACACATAGACCGAGGCGGTGGAACTGCCGTCGACATTCGGCTTCCAGGTAAGGCCGGTTACACCGACGCGAACCAGATAACTGTTGGGAAGTGAACCGGCTGAGGAGTCGGGCTCCACGGTGACGCGAAGGCCGTTGAGCGGCATGGCGCCCTGGGCGGCGGTGGTCAGGTCGTAGGCGGCGGTGGCTGCGGACTTCTCCTGCTGGGTTCGGCCGGAATAGTAGCCGCTGCGGGTGGTTGCGGTGACGCCCCCACGCAGGCAGACGATGCGTATTTTGCGGTACTGCGCTGCGGCCTCGCTGTTGGAGCTGGGCGTGTAGGCAATGGTGTAAAAGCTGGAACCGAGGTCTACGGACGAGGCGATCTGCTGGGCGATATTGTTCATGCCGCGGACGACGCGGCCGCCGGTCACGGGGCCCAGTTTATCGAAGTCTTCGCTGGCACCGAACGGATCTGCGCTACCCGCGGTTAAGTCGCCGCCGGCCTGGATGAACGCCATCTGGGAGGCGTTGGTGATTTCGGTCATGCCTGGCGCGGAACTGGTGGGGTCGACGGCATAGAGGGTGACGCGGGTGTCGAGCAGAACGTCGGTGACATGCTGGAGCGTGTCCTTGACCTCCTGAAGGTCATTGGCGTCGAGGGCTTCGGGGTCGAGGGTAGGAAAGCCGCCGCCGACCCAGATGAGGTTTTTGCGGCCCGGAATGCGGGCATCGCTCTGAGCGATTTCTTCCAGTGCGCGAAGCGATTGGTCGAGCCGTTCGATGGGGCCGTGATCAGTCTTGCCATTGACTTCGAGCTTCCAGGCGTACTCGGTGGGTGCGTCTGCGAGCGCGTGCCGGAGAGAATCGCGATCGCGGGTGAAGGCCTGGAGCAGCTTCAGGTGATTGTCGTACACGCTGAGCAACGTGGTGGGCTGAGGCAGCAGCGCAGGCTGGCCGGCGAGGTAGTCGCGCAAGGATCGCCGGGCAAACGAGCTATCGGCGAAGTGCGTGTTGAGTTGGTCGAGTACGAGGATGTCGACCGGCGAACGGCCGAAGCTTGTGGGCTGCGCGGGATCGAAGACTTCGGACGTGCCCGCGGCGACCGAGGCTGGCGGCAAAGTGTGGGCCGTCGGCGGTTCGAGAGAGCGAATGCGCTGCAACTTGCCGTCTTCGAAGACCTGAAAGTCTTTGGCGGAAAGGCCGTCGACGGGCTTGCCGGCCTGGTCGGTCACGACGACATCGAGGACAACCAGACGCGCGTTGACGACGATAGGCGAGCTGCGGGGCGCAGGGGCGTTGCTCGGGCTTTGCGCTGAAGTCTGGGTGGCTATGAGCGCGGTTACGGCGATCAGCAGCTCGACCGTGAGGACGCGGAGATGGCGGCGAAGGCTGCAGCGAACGGACGACAAAAGCAAGTTCTTCCTCTTTCCCGGGGCCGCGAGGGATGGGACCAACTCGTCGGTGTTTCGATCAAACCGTGAGACGCGCAACGCGAATCGTCGACTTCGTTCAACAGGCTCACCGAAACCGCGTAGGATTTCGACATACTCGATTCTAATTACTAACGTGAGGAGCGAATGGACGGTAGGTCGAATGATTGGATGGCGCGGAGCAGAGGGTTGGTCCGCGGTGCGGTTGCAGGCGCCCTTCTGCTATGCGTAATGACCCCGCAATGCTGGGCGTGGGGTCGCGAGGGCCATCGGCTGACAGCGCTTGTGGCTGAACAGTATCTGACGTCGGAGACGAAGGCACAGATCGTTGAGCTGCTGCATAACGAGACGCTGGCAGACGTCGCTCCGTGGGCGGACAGCTATCGCGCGGAGCATCCGGAGACTGCCAAGTGGCACTATGTCGATATTCCGAAGGACGCGAAGTTCGACCGCAGCCGCGACTGCCCCGTTTCGGAGACGGACCCCAAGTCGCCCTGGCGCGATTGTGTGACCGACCGCATTTTGTACTTCGAGGGTAGGCTGGGAGACGCGTCGCTGAGCCCATCGGAACGGGCGATTGCGCTGAAGTTCGTGGTGCACTTCATCGGCGACGTCCATCAGCCGTTTCACGCGTTTGCCGACGAGCGCGGCGGCAATGGCATCAATGTCACATTTCTGGGCAGCAGCATTTGCGGCACATTCAAATGCAACCTGCATAGTGTGTGGGACGACTCGATCATCGAGGACCAGGGACTGAGCGAGAAGAAGTACGCTGACAAGTTGCTGCAGGATATCAAGGATAACAACTGGGAGCGGATGGCCGGCGGTGAGCCGACAACGTGGGCGAACATCTCCCACCACTATGCGGTGGATGCGGTGGCCCCGAACGGCGCTTTTATCACGCACGAATACGTTGCCGAGGAGTCGAAGATAGTGGATGCGCAACTGGCACTTGGCGGCCTGCGCCTGGCGCGAGTGCTGAACAGGATCTTGGGGACGCCACCAGCCCCGGCCGTTCCGGAGCAGCAGCCGGGACGCACTTCGCTGCCGAAACCTCCGGCACCTTAGCCCCGCATCGTTGGCGACGATTCCAGGGCTAAGGCAACCGATGGCTAGAAGTAGAAGCGGCCTGCGATCTGCAACTGACGCGACGAGTACACGGTGTTGCTGTTGGAGTTGTTGTTGGTGCCGAAGAGCGGGTTGCCGACGAGATACTCCGAACTTGTAGTCGTCGGAAGCGACTTAACTTGCGGACAGCCTGCTGCCGTACTTGAGGCAGTGAGAGAAGCCGAGGTTGTAACGCAGTAGGCGTTCGTATAGACCGACGTGATGTTCTGGTGATTGAAGAGATTGAATGCTTCGACGATTATCTCGAACCTGTAATGCAAATTTCCCGGCTCGATGTAGAAGCTCTTGCTGATGCGCAGGTCCACAACTGCCGTCTTGGGCATAGTAAAGGCATTGCGGTCGAGATCAGGTATTCGCGCCGTACCCCCAGCTCCAATGATTCCGCCGTAGAGGCTGCCGCTAACACTGTTGGTTGTGCCCGCACTGTAGGGCAGCCCGGTTTGCATCTGGATGATGGGAGCGATTCCCCAACCATTGAGCGACTCCTTCATCCAAATGGGCAGGCCGGTGATGTTGGTGCGATAGGTTGCGGCCGCGATGAAGCGATACGGAACATTGAGGGTGCTGTTGGCGTGCTCGCCTTTCGGATTGAGCGGATCCAACAACTCGCTCGCACTGCCAGAGCCGGTGCTGAGGTATGGGTTGTCGTCCAGCGAATGGCCCCAGGTAAAGCTGGTGAGCATCGAGAAATTCTGCGAGTAGCGGTGGTTTAGCTGGAATACGAGCGCGTTGTAGCTTGAGTTGACCGCGCTCTTGAAGTCGAGCACGTGGTAATAGCCGGGAAAGAGTCCGTTGTTGGTCGTGTATTTCTTATAGGTGTGCATGCTGTTCGGCAGCAGGGGAAGCGGCCGGCCGCCGTGCGGATAGGTAATGTAGCCACCGGCCGGAGCGGGATTGTCCAGCACCTGGAAGGTTGCGGTGCTGGTCGCGGGTGCAACGCTCTGGTCTTGTGCGGCCGCGAGTTCCCGTCCCAGCGAGCCCATGTAGGAGACAGAGAGCACAGTGTTCCAGCCGAGATCCTGCTCGAGCGCAAGATCCATCTCATGGACTTGCGGATTCTGCAGATGCTTGTCGAGGAACGCAATCGTGCTGGAGTAGTTGCAGCCCACATTGGTTGCATACTGTACCGCCGATGCGAAGATGTTAGGAAACTTCAAAGAATTGGGGCAGGTGGTGGTGTTGTTCGGGCCGGTAGCTGAGAGGTCGGTCTGACTGCCGATGCCGCCCGATAGCATGTAAGTCTGGACGATGTTCGAGTTGATGATGCGACCGTAGTACATGCCGTAGCCGCCGCGCAGTGTGGTCTTGTTGTTGCCGAAAACGTTGTATGCGAAACCAACGCGGGGGCCCAGGTTGTTGCGGTCGTCCGGCTCGTTTGCAGTCTGGGGCACAGCGCCGCCCGCTATACCCGGCGAGCCTCCCGTGTTGACCAGCGGATTCATTGGAATGTACTCATACTCATAGCGCGCGCCAATCGTCACGGTAAGACGTGGCGATACACGCCAGTCGTCGGTCACGAAACCCGCATAGTCTGTCGTCGCGAGGGACATGCGCGGATTCCCGAAGCCCTGACTAAAGGAGTAGTACTGAGGGACGTAGGCAGCGCCGCCCAGGCCGGTCGTGGCATGCAGATAGTCCGCGATGAAATCCCAGTTGTAATCGTAGCTGTAGCTGCCTCCCTCCTGGTAGAGATTGTCGACGTAGTCGAAGACGCGGTTCATCTCGATGCCGGCCTTGCTGACATGTTGCCCGTGGCTCCATGTCACTAGATCCTCGCCCTGCAAGCGACGCTCATTGGGCAGGGCGCGGCGCTCACCAAGGTAGGTCCTGCCGATGTCGAATCCCTTGAGGTCAAACTCGTAACCGATCTGCGCATCCGGCGGTGCGGCGGGCGCCAGCGGATCGTCCGGGATGTTGGTACTCAACGGCTGCTCGTTTGGCGTCGGTGTCTGCGAACTTTCGTACTCGAAGTCCCGGCCAAACTGGAAGAGGAAGCTGTTGACCAGGTTCGAACTGAGCACGGTGGTGAGGCGGACAATGCCGAAGTCTTCCTTCACATAATCGTTGCCAAAGGAGGCGCGTCCGTAAAAGTTTGACGCCTGTGTCTGCACGCCCGCGGGTGAACTGTAGCGCAGGCGGTTGTACTGAATTGTGAAGCGATTCTTGTCGTTGATTTGCCAGTCGAGCCGAGGGAAGTTGAGAACTTGGTCCGAGTGGCGGGGGACCGCGCCGAGGAACGTCGAAATTATACCGAGGCCCTGTGTGTAGTAAGCGGCACCCGCCTGGTAGTTGACGCCGAGCGCGTTGGCCTCAGAGCAAGCGTACGAGTCTCCCAGAGAAGGGTTGGCCGTCCCCGCGTTGAAAACGCCGTTCGAACAGGTTGTGCCGGCAGGTAGAACTGAGTCCGCCGTGGCAAACGTGTGGGCGGGGTCGGAGGCGCGCGCCGTCCCCGGGAAGTTCCTTTGGCTCTGGTCGTAGGAGTAGAACCAGAAGAGCTTGTCGTGCAGCAGCGGACCGCCCGCTCCGAAGCCCCACTGCTTACGCCAGTCCTTGGGCTTATAAGGAGAGGTGACGAAGTTGTTGGTGCCGGCGACCTGATTGGTGAGGGTGGTGTATGGGTTTTCAGCGCCAAAGTCGTTGTCGCGGTCGTAGAAGAAGAGCTCGCCGTGGTACTTGTTGCCGCCGGACTTGGTGACCGTGTTGATGACGCCACCGGCTGCCCGGCCATACTCTGAGGAGTAGTTCGAGGCGTTCACCTGGAACTCCTGCACGGCCGCCTGTGAGACCGAGTAGGAGGCGCGCGTGCGGCCGCGCTCCTCGGAGAAGTACGCCTGGTTATTGTCTGCGCCGTCGACGGTGCTGTTGTTCAACAGAAAGCTGATGCCGCGGAAGCTGAGCAGGCCAAAACCATCTCCGTTCGACACCACGCCCGGAGTCAGCAGCGCGAAGTCCGACCAGCGCCTGCCGTTGATCGGCAGATTGTCGATAGCGTTCTGGTCGATAGTGGTGGAGATGGCGTCGTCCTGCGTATGCATCAGCGGCGTCTCGTCGGTGACCTCAACGGTGTTGGTGACCGAGCCCGGCTTCATGCTGGGCGAAACGGACGCAAGGCTGCCTACTGTGACGATGATGGCGTTGGCCTGGTACGTCTCGAAGCCATCGGCGGTGAAGGTCGCGACGTAGGTACCCGGCTCCAGTTCGGTTACGCGATATTCGCCAGAACCATTGCTCTTGGTCGTGCGCACGAGGCCGGTGTCGACCGCCTTCACTATGATGGTAGTCGCAGGCAACAGCGCGCCGCCGCTGTCCGTGACCGTGCCGCCGATTGCGCCCGTGGTCGCCGACTGCCCAAAGGCCACACTCCCCGCCGTTGCGAGAGTGAAGACCGCTAGTAGTGCGGCAAAGAAGAAGGACTGCGCGATGTGGGCGAACGTGCCAGACTTGCGAAAGTTGAGATGCATCTGGTGAATCTCCTGACCTGGGGCCGTGCCTGAGATAAATGCCAGGCAGTGCAAATGAGTTGCAGCGGCCGAACTCGCTTCGACCACTGACGCGGGCTATTTGACCGTGAGTGGGACTGTGAAGCTGGATGTGGTTCCGGCGGAACCGGTTGCCGTGATTGTGAGGGTGTAGGCGCCGGCCGGCGTCCGCGGTATTGACGTGACTCCGTTCCCGCATGCGACAGTTCCCGATGCTGCCAGAAGCAGCGCCAGCATCATCCAGAACTGGCCATATCGCAGCGGCGCTCGTCGACGCCGCAGGCCAACGCACAGCGCCATGCCAAGTCCCAGCAAGGTAGTGACGATACCCCATGAGCGGTTTCCGCCCAGGCCAATCGAACTCTGCAGCGCCGAGCCCTGCTGGGTGAGGATGCTGACCGCAACCGTGTTGGTGGTGGAGCAGCCGTTTGCCGCGATAGAGGCCGGGCTGAAGGAGACGGACGAGTTAGCCGGCAGTCCCGTGGCCGAGAACGTAATGGTTCCGGTGTAGACGGTTTGGGCAACAGTAAAGCTGTAGAGCGCTGTCTGGCCCGCGGCCACCGTGTTTTGCTGGTAGCTGATGGCAGAGGTTGTGAACGCCGGAAGAGCTGTGGTTACGGACGAAGGCGCGGCACTGGTGGAGGTCTTGAAGTAGCTGTCGCCGCTGTACGTCGCGGTAATGGAGTACGTTCCGGGCGTTGAGAAGGTGTAGGACAACGTCGCTCCGTACACCGGTGCGTTGGTGGTGCCGATGTTCGTGACGGCCACGCCGGAAGTCGGGGCGAGGGCCGTTCCATTGGCGTAGAAGATGATGTTGCCCGTTGGAGAGGAGGGGCCGTTGGCAACCAGGGACGCGGTCAGAGTGGTCGGCGCAGTAGTGGAATAGGTGGTGCTGCCGCTGCAGGAAGCCGAACCGGTGGCAGAAGCAACCGTCCGGGTGATCGGACTCTGAACGAAGTTACCCGTTAGCGGGAATGTGCCGATGCCTCCAAGTTGGGCTCGAACCTGTAGTGTCCCGGTGAAGGGCCCAAGTACAGAGGGCGTTGTCGTGATGGGCAGCAGGCAATCAGTGGTCGAGTCGCTGTTGGTGGTACAGGAGGGCGTTCCGAGAGAGAAAATGGTGGCGCCGGACGTGAGCGTGTACCCGCCGGACGCCGCCGAGTCGTTGGCCGCGAAGTGAATGTCAACAATGTTGGTCTGGGTTGCGCCGACGTTCCCGAACTGCGTTCCTGAGGCAACCTCGCGGATCAGGTTGGTTTCTGTATCGCCGACGTAGAGGTTCGAATACGGATCGACGCTGATGCCGTAGATGCCAGGTCCTGGCAGCGTAGTCGTGGCAAAGTTGCCGTTGCCGCTGGAGCCGAACTTTGCCTGAGTACCAGGGCAGCCGTCGCCATAGGTGTCGGTCGCGGCTGCGCAGAATGTAGTCGCGCCTCCGGCAACCACATACATCGATTGGCCGGCTCCGTCGACCCGCCATATGGCGCCGCTGCTGGCATCGGTGATATAGACGTTGCTGTTCGCGTCAGCCGCGACGCCGAAGATACTGCCGATACCGAAGCTGCCGGCCGGACCGCGCTTGCCTATGGTCGGCTTCGCGCCGACTGTGTTCTGAATGCCGGCAAACGTGGAAAGAACGCCTGCCGGTGCCACTTTCATGACTGAGTCGTAGTACTCGTTGCCAGCGTAGACGACACCATTGGGGTCAACCGCTACCGAGTAGGAATTCTCGATTGTGGTTGTGTTGGCCTGAACATTTTGCGTATACAGGCCGTAGTTACATCCATAAGGGGAAACGGTTCCATTGACGCAGTAGGGTGCGCCGCCGGTTAACGCGCCGGCGATCTTCCAGATGGTACCTGCAGCCACCGGAACGCCGTTCACCGTGTTGGTGCCGGTGGCGTTCGTGTTCACAACCAGGATGGCCTCAGTGTATTCGTCCATGATAAAAAGGTCGCCCAGGGTGTCGAATGCCAGGCCATAGGGAGCGCGCAGGTAGCTTTGTGTCGCGGCGACGATGGTTGTCGTGGCATTGCTGGCGGCATAGCCATAGGTGCCAGCTACGTTGCCGGCCACCAGCGAGATCACACCCGTTGTGGTAATGACTCCGGCGGTGGCGGCGATCTTGCGCACCTGGCCCTGTCCGACGTCGCCAAAATAGAGGTCCCCGTTGGGCGCGAAGACGATACTTGCCGGATGCGACAGCTTTACCTGAGTGCCGAGACAGCCGTCGCCGATTGCGTCGGTCGAGACGTTGGCGCCGCAAGCCGTGCCTGTGCCGGGTGATGCGGTCGCGCCGCCGGCTACTGCCGTCACGACACCGGTGATCGCGTCGACGCGACGCACCAAGCCATTGTTGTAGTCGGTGAAGAAGATGTTACCGCTGGTGTCGGCCACGGCGCTGCGGGCGCCGGGCGTACTGCCGCCCGTGGCCGTGTTGCCGATCTCGATCTCGGCCGCCAGACAACCGTCACCGAAAGCATCGGTGGATGTGAACCCGGAGACCGGGCACGTCGCCCCCTTCGCAATGGCAACCGTTCCGCCACCCGCGATCAGCTTGACGGTGTAGGGCAGGAGCTGAGGCGCGGTCTGGGCCGTCGCGCTTCCACCAAGCCCGATAAGCGCAATAAAAGCTGACAGCAAGAGCGAACGGCGATTGGCAAAATCGAAAATGCACCTCGAAATGGACACGAAGGGAAGCTCCTTGAAGCGGTACGGGTTCTGAATCTGCGCAAGACGGTGACTCGCCATAATTCAGAGTTAGGCCGATACGAAACGCGCGCCAAAATCGCACGGAAAGTACCGTCAAGACTCATCGAAAACTGCCTGAATGTATGCACGATACCACCTCCCCTCCGGATCGGATAGTGAGCACCGTCACAATAGTGACGCGGGTCACAGGAGACAAGGAACACCAGACTCTTCAGCAGCAGCAACCCTTGTGCAAGAAACGTGCATGTCGGCGTCGCGCGTTGATTCCAAAAGGCAAATCAGCGATTGGCATCGCTTTCCCACCGGTCCATCACGGCCGACGCCAGGCAATTTCCGGCAACATTCAAGCCTGTTCTGCCCATGTCGATCAGTGCATCGACGCCCAGAATCATCATCACCGCAGCGGTGGAAAGATGGAACGAAGCGGCTGTGGCCAACAGAATTGCAAGGACCGCTCTCGGTACGCCGGCGATGCCCTTGCTGGTCACCATCAGCGTTGCGAGCATGACCGCCTCCTCGCCCAGCGAGAGATGGATGCCGGATGCCTGCGCCGCGAAGATTGCAGCTATCGATAAGTAGAGGCTGGAGCCGTCCATGTTGAAGCTGTAGCCGGACGGGATGACAAAAGAAACAATCCATCGAGGCACGCCGAACTCTTCCATGTTTTCCATAGCGAGCGGCAAGGCGGCTTCGGATGTACTGGTTGCAAAACCAATTGCCGCTGGCTCGCTGACTGCCTTCAGAAACTTGGCGAGTGGAATCCTGGTAAGCAGAATGACAGGAAGAAGCACGAGCAAGACGAACGCCAGGACCGCTCCATAGAAGGTGGCCATCAGTTTCGCCAGCGGCAGAAGAGTGCTTAGACCCATGCTGCCGACCGTGTAGCTCATCGCTGCTCCGGCGGCGACGGGCGCGAAGTACATGATGAGTTTCGTGAACTGAAACATCGTGTCCGTCAGCGAGGTCAGGAGCGAGAGCAGCGGAGCCTTCTTGTCGTCCGGCAGTAGAGCCAGCGCGATGCCGAACAGAATCGCGAATACGGCTACCTGCAGGATCTGGTTCTGGGAGACGGCAAGCGCGATGTTCTCCGGAAATATGTTCAGAAGGAATGTCTCAACTCCAGGATGCGTTACCAGCGTTGCAGCGCCACTAGCGGCTACCGATGCGGGCAAGGTAATACCTTCACCAGCGCGAGAAAGATGGATGGCTACAGCACCAACCACGAGTGCGAGCGTGGTGACTATCTCGAAGTACAAGAACGTCTTCCAGGCGATGCGGCCGAGGCTCCGCAGGCGTCCGTGGCCCGCAATTCCTGTCGTCAGCGTGCCGAGAATCAGTGGGGCAACAATCACTCGCACGAGTCGCAGAAAGATCTCCGCGAGAACATGGAGATGAACTGCAACGCCCGGAGCGTCGGCGCCCAGTTCTGTCCCCGCCAGGATCGCGAACAGGGTCCAGGTTGTGATCGAGCGCCGCTGGACAGCCACGTAGGCCAGGATCGCGAGTCCCGCCGTCCGGATCGCGGTACCCAATGGATGGTGTTTGGCGAGGCATACGCCCGCGCAATAAAGAGCCAGACCGATGGTGGTGGCGATTTTAAGAGAATGGGCGCGGCCCGGAACCGGAGAAACAGGAGGCATAATTACTTTCTAAGCAAGAAAGGCCAGCATATTATGGCTGTGTCGAGAGCACGGTCCGCGCTACTCAGCATCGCGCTGCAATTGAGAGGCAAGCAAACACTGCCAATCATATATAAGATATTTCCGGATGCCACAAATCACTTTTCTCGAATGCTCGCGCTGCAACACCCGTGTCGAGCCTTCCACTCCGCAAACCGTTTGCCCGAAATGTGCCGGAACGCTTTACGTCCGATACGACCTCGCCTCGGCGAAGGGCATTGCACAACGCGATGCAATCGGCACGGCGAGCGAGGATCGTGCCTGGTCGGGCATGTGGCGCTATCGTTCGTTATTGCCTTCGGTTGAGCCGGTCACGCTGGGCGAGGGTTGGACGCCGATGCTGCCCAGCCGCCGCTACGAGAACGTCTTCCTGAAAGAGGAGGGCGCCAATCCAACCGGCACCTTCAAGGCGCGTGGGCTGGCGTTGGCCATCACCATGGCACGCCACTATGGGATCAAGAAGGTCGCGGTCCCATCCGCGGGAAATGCGGGTGGCGCCGTCGCCGCTTATGCCGCTGCCGCCGGAATCGAGGCGCATGTCTTCATGCCGAAGGACGTGCCGCTGGCGAACCAGGTCGAGTGCATCGCTTACGGCGCGCACATGACGCTGGTGGATGGACTGATCTCCGACTGCGCGCGCATCGTCGGCGAGCGGAAGGAGAAGGAGGGCTGGTTCGACCTGTCCACGCTGAAGGAGCCTTTCCGCGTCGAGGGCAAGAAGACCATGGGGCAGGGCAATCGCATTTCAA
>PKWK01000020.1:0-700 GCA_003133205.1 Granulicella sp.
AGAAGGTCCGGCATCTGGGTTTTATGGAGCGATCGGTTCCGGTCAAGGCTAGAGCCGGGAGCATTCGGGGTTCAGCCACGCTGTTGGGGCGATTCTGGCAGGCGCACAACAAGAAAAGGCGTAAAACGAGCAGTGTTGCGCGGTTTTTCAGTTCCCGCGGGGTGCCCGCGCCCAGCAGTTTGCGCATGACCAGGCTCAAGTTGAAAGCGCTCACGTGAGCCAACTGCCGCTTGAGGATGTTCTCTCGTCCGCGCAGGTGGCAGCGCCGCATCCCGCCCGTTTCGTAGCAATGGGCAAAGCTTCGTTCCACCAGTTCACCGCGTCGTTTCAATAGCTTCTTGCCGTAATCGCCTCGCACTCGCCGCCGGTTGTCATAGACCGCCTGTTGTTCTTCAGCCTTGCCCTGCCAGCGGCGCTTGCCCTTCTGCCGCCTCTCCGGAATGTAACTGCGCACCCCGTAACTCTTCACCCGTTTGAGTACCGCGCCACTCAGATAGCCCTTGTCCGCAACCAGCTCTTCGATACCGTGGATGTTGACCTTCCTCTCTTCAGAATGCGACTCGGCCTCATGCACCGCCAACTCGGCCACCGCCATCCCAGCCTCGATCAACGTCTCATCCATCGTCGCGGTATCGCCCTTGTCGGCGGCTTGCAAGGTCACCGCCACCACCGCGCCAGAGTCCAGATCGACGGCGTGTTC
>PKWK01000020.1:736-2968 GCA_003133205.1 Granulicella sp.
GCACAATCGAGCGCATCGCCGCGTTGGCCTCCAGCGTGGTGGCATCGATACCGATTCGCTTGCCCTCTAACAATCCGCGGTCGGCCAGCAAGCCCAGCACCCAGGCAAAGACTTGCTGGTGCGTTTCCAGATCGATCAGCCTGCGAGTCCGTGACAGAGTCGAGTGGTCTGGNNAACGGGTAATTCAAGTGCAGCTCATCGATGCGCCGCATCAGCCAGAGGTCCGGCTCCGAGACCGGCCGCGGCTGGTAGTAGACGCTGCTGCGGCTGATCGCAAGCACTTCAGCCTGTTTCTGGATGGGAAGATCGTGCTCCGGGTCGATCATCGCTTTACGCTCAGCAATCCCGCCTTGGTGAGCGCCCCTTCTAAAAATCGTTCTCCAGCGTCAGCTCGCCGATCTTGGCGTGCAGCGCTTTGAGGTCGACCGGCGCGGTCTGCTCCGCTCTGGCCTCGCCGAAGACGCCTGCGGCGCCATCCTGCAACTGGCTCTTCCACTGCGTAATCTGGTTGGGATGGATGTCGAACTGCTCGGCCAACTCGGCCAGCGTCTTCTCACCCTTGATCGCGGCCAAGGCCACCTTCGCCTTGAACGACGCTGTGTGGTTCCTGCGGGGACGTCTGCTCATCCGTTCTCCTCTTCACAGCCATCTTAAGGCTGCGGGCGAGCAGAACTTCCACTTAAACCCTTGTCCGAATTTGCGGTACCGGCTCTGTATTGCATAAGAACCTGACTNNCGGGCAGAAGCGATGGGCGGCCGAACTGCGGCGCATAAAACTTGGCGCTCAATCCTTCGACAAAGGTATCGAAGCGCTCGGCATCCAACAATTCGTTCAGTTTTTCATAAAACGGATGCCCCGGAGCCGCAGCCAATTCCGTGTGCGCAATCCATAAAGGCTCCTGCTTTTGCTGGTCTTCTCGCTTGCCCATCGCCATACTCGTTAGACGATTTGAACTCGTATTTGTATTGCATAAGAACCTGACTTTAACCACGGGCTGTTAAGGAGGAATTTCAATCGAGTATTTCCCAAAGCTGTATTCTCCACGATATTTGTGGTCGCGTTACGTATACTATAGAAACTAAATGTGATAATGAGATTAATGATCCTCGGATATGCGGAGCGGAATAAAGGCCTTGACAAAGTTGCACGTCGAGTGTAGAAAGTTTAATGATCCGCCTCGAAAGGTTTCGATACCTGTGAATCTGACAGACCGTGTGCGAGTTCAAATTGGATCGTGTGGGCGCTGTTGCAGCCGCTGAACTGCTGTGGAGGCATCAAGGATGCGTATTCGCTGGCCTCCCAGGCGCCCAATGAATGACAAAGCAGTTGGCTACATGAAGGTGGAGACGCATTTTATGAGGCTACTTCGGAGCAAGTGTTTTTATCTGCTGATTGCGGTCATCACGCTGTCCGCGTATTCGTATGGCCAACGGACTACAGGTGCGCTGGTTGGCACCGTCTACGATGAGAGTGCGCGGTGATGCAAAACACGAAGGTGGTGGCCACCAATGTCCTGACAGGCATATTGGACCACACGGTGACGGATGCGAGGGGAAACTATACTTTTCCCAACTTGGCTGTTGGCGTGTACACCATCAACTTCAGCGCACCATCGTTTCAGTCACTGGATGTAACGAAAGTCGAAATCCATGTCGCCACTACCCTTCGCGAAGACGCGACGTTATTTCCAGGAGGAGTAACTACTGAAGTTGTAGTGGGCGCAACCGCTCCGCTGCTCCAGGCCGAAACTTCGGACATCGGCCAACTAGTGGAGTCCAGCCAAATCACCGAAATTCCCTTGAACGGCCGGGACGTCTACAGCCTGGTTACCTTGACGGCAGGCGCCCAAAGTAATGTAGCGGCATCGGGGGTCGCAACGGGAGCTACTGGTTCCGCAAATACAACTACCCGTCCTGCGATTTCTGGTGGGCGCGCAGGTTTCACTGTGTTCCGCATAAGCGGAATCGAGGTGAACGAACAGAATCTTGCCGGCGCGTTTTTGGTTCCGAGCGTCGATGCGGTGCAGGAATTTCGAGCCGTCACGCAGATCCAGTCGGCGTCCGAAAGCGGTACTTCTGGTGTCAACGTCGCGCTAAAGTCGGGCACAAACAAATTCCACGGCTCTGCGTATGAATTTCTGCGGAACAATGTCCTCGATGCCCAACCCTATTTTCAGGTAACCCTTCCTCCGACTCCAGGCTTCAAGAATATTGGCAATCAGTTGAGATATA
>PKWK01000277.1 GCA_003133205.1 Granulicella sp.
CGAATGTCGTCCATTTCCCCACGGCGAAATGGAGCGGAGACAACGGGTAGGGAAATCTGACTCCATTCATGGCGCTCATTCCACTCCGGCATTCTTGCAACATGTGGATGCGTCCTTGCGGAAAGAGTCCGGCGCACCCCTCATGCACAGGCTCAACTACGCCTTCGATCATGATTCTTCCTGCCCACTTCTACGCCGTTCTCGTTCACGATGGGAATCGACACCAGCTGGGTGTCAGGGGCCACAAGCGAACTACCTTCCTGCTATCTGAGGTTCCTCGTTCAAGCTATGGTTGCTGGCAAGGAGGGTACCGAAGGCACGCCCGCACTACTCAGGGCAATCACAGTATAGGCATGCTTGACGCCGGCCTTGACTGAAGTATCCACGTACGTCATCTGGGGAATTGGCGCGATGGGCGTATCGTGAAACGACAATCCCTGGAAGAGCGGGCGACCATAAACCGATTCTGGCGGTTGTGTCGGGAGTCTTGCAATTCCGTGCCCATCCCGAAGGACGATAAAGCCGCCGAGCCCGCTGACCATATCGACCTCGGTGTCCCATGTGACCTCATTGCCGTGATTCGCATCAGCCTTCACCCGCACTTTAACGGGAGCAGGCGGAGTGCTCGAGTCGGCTACGGTTCCACTCCTGACGTATTCCATCCATATCTTTGCGACGGCAGCGTTCGGCAGCCATACAGCTTTTTGCGGATCACCCTTATATTCTGCCGCAGGGACGGCTGTATCGCTGAAAGGGGCCGCCAGCCATGTGGAACTCAGGTCTACCGGCTTTAGAATTTTGGTCCATTGTGACAAGCGCATGTGCAGGCAAGCGTCAAAAAACGAGATCGCAAGGTACCGGGAATCCCCACACCAGTGGCCTGTACGCGGATCAGGAGCGAGCCCAATGGGAGCTGCCTGGGCTCGATACTCTTCAAAGGTGGCTATAGAGCCGTCCCAGGGGATGTTTCCCTTTTCTCCTACGCCAACGTTAACCATCGTGGGAATCTCATAGGTTGCAGGCGGAACTGTGGGCTGGGCGAACTCATGTTTGGGACGAAACATCGCTGATGTACCGGAACGAAGGAAAGCGGCAAGCACTCGGTCGGGATGGAGCATGCTCATCCCATTGGCCCATATCCCGCCTCCCGAATGTCCCCACAGGCACCACGGGACGGTAGCAATCTCAGCGTAACCGGACTTTGCCGCAAATTCGTCGAGAGCCCGGAGGAAGACACGGTCAGAACCGAGTCTTGGGTCGAACCACCGTTCTGCGCCTCCCGGAGTCAGGTCGATCGCGTCGTTGAGCACGCGATAGGAGGGCCCAAGAAGCACGCAGTCCCACTTTTTTGCCAGAGCCTGCCAGTGCAAATCGTAAGCGGAAGTTGCTCCGGCCTGAGCCGCCGGAATACCAGCTCCGTGCTGATGGACGATCACAGCCCGCACGGCCTGGATACCCTCCGGGATCCAAAGCGTATGCGTAACCCCAATCTGCAACTCCCCTGCAGTTGTTGAGGGCGGATATTCGATCTGCAGGTAGTGGCCTGCACTGTTCGATGGTGCAAAAGGCCCCCACGCACTTTGAGCCGCTGGGGCCTGGTTACCAGGGGCAGCCGCTTCACGGGCCTTGCCCTGAGCAGAAGTGGCCGCACATAAAAGCGAGGAAGAGGACAGCGTGGCACCTAGGCCGGCTATTCCTTTCACGAAGAGGCGCCGCGCCGGAGACTCCAGCTCAGCGACACTTTGAGAGGCTTCATTCCCGACTTCGGTAATCTTGTTCATGATCTTGTCCTCCCAACAGATATTTCCAACAACGACGACGTAACCCGAGTTGAAGAATCAGCGCTTCAAGGATTATGTCCCCCTTAGAACCGCACCCTGAGCGCCTCGCGCAGCTGGTTGTTTTGTGCGGGACCGAGGCCAAATGCATTCTTCGGAGAATTCCGCGTGTTTGGGCTGCATCCCAGGCCTTCCCGGTTAGTCTCCACGTATTGTCTTGCCGAATAGCTTGACGGCGTCAAGGGAAGCTGGCGACACGGTTCCGTCCTCGTACATGAGGAGATTGAAACTAAGCGCCACGTGATGGGCTTTAGCACCCTTCGCCATCTCGACAATTTGCTCGGGTGTGAGATTTGGTTTAGCAATCGTGGTGTCAGGGTGCCAAATGCCCCAATCCGGGCCGTCGAGTACGAACATGCCATGCGCCTGCAAGCCTTTGTGCGGACCCTCAACATAAACACCATCGCCGCCGACTGGGGGCCCATCCGGGAAGAGCCTGCCGGCACCATTGTTGAGGCCGTTGAAACCTTCACCGAACTGGACATCTTGAAAATCCGTCGTCCGCGGGCGGATCCAATCATTAAACGAGACAAATCTGCCGGGATAACCTGCTTTCAACGCCCTGTTCTCTTCCTCAAACGGCGAGGGATACCATCCCTCATCGATGAACCATCCGGCAACGCGGTTGCCGTATCGCTCGCCGACCTCAGTAGTAATGGCAATCCACTTCTTTCGGAATTGCGCATCGGCTCCGACCTGGTTAGGATCAGCCCCGCGGAAGCTGGTGAGGGCGGAGCCGTTGAAGTAAAGCACGAATTTAATGCCGCGCCGATTTAGCGCGTCGGCCAGGTCGCCAATCAGGTCGCGCTTCGAGGTGTGTCCCGGCATGACCTGCTCGATAGACTGAATTGGCGCCGGGAAATAGAAAGTGCGCCACACGGGCGACCAGATCACGTAGCCGGCGCCAGTGCTTTGCACCATGTCAGCGAACTTCTCGACGTCGAAGTCATCGATCATCTTCGGCCAGGGCTTACGATCTCCGTGTTCCGGATAGCCCCACTGGCCCCATTGAAACA
>PKWK01000366.1 GCA_003133205.1 Granulicella sp.
CGCGCGCTGCACGACCCACACAACCAATCCGACCCGGCAATAGATCCTTGATCCGCTCCCACTGATCGTCCCGCAACCCGTAACGCCTTACAGTCATCCTCTCAAGCTAAAATCTGCTCAAGCTCACGCATATAGCCAATTTGATGACACCCCCTAGGCTGTCGCTCGCTATCGAAAGAGTCTTGGTGCGAAGTTCTGTAAGGCTCGCCGCCAGGACAGCCATTCATGTGCGGTGCCGGGAGACTCGAAGTACACGTTGTGAATCCCCGCCTGGGTAAGCGCATCGCTGAAGCTCTTTACGCCCGGACCTTCTACGGAGCCCGTGGACAGAAACAGCAGCTTGACCTTCTTGTTGAAGGCTGCCGGATCCGCAAAAGCGGCGCTGCAACTGGTCTTCGGATCAAACGTGCCCCGTCCGCCGCAACTGCCGCTGAATCCACCCAGGTAGGCGAATTTGTCGAGGTTCTGCAGGCCCGTCGTGAAGGTTTGCATGCCGCCCATCGACAGGCCGGCCATGGCGCGGTTTTCGCGGCCCGGAGCGACGCGGTAGTTTTTCTCGACCATCGGGATCAAATCTGTGAACATCATCTCGGAGAAGGTTGCGCTGGTGAGCCCCCGCATGCCGCCGGGACGGGCTGCCGCCGCGCCTCCGGGTGCACCAGCCGGAGGTCCACCGGCGGGCGGTCCGCCTCCCGGACGAGGAGCGCTTCCAATCGCGACTCCCGGTACTCCGGGCGCGCCCATCTGGGCTGACCGCGCCTGCGGAACAGCCTGGGTGAGCACGCCTCGCGCGTTGTAAATCGATCCGTCCTCACCCGGCTTCACGGCGTTGAGGTTGTCCATCACGATGATCATGGGCTTGGCCTTGCTCGTGGCGATCAGGGTGTCCACGATCTGATCCACATGGCCCTGGAAGGTCCAGCCGATCTCGTTCTCGCCCCAGCCGTGGAGGAGATACAGGACCGGGTAACGCATCTTCGCGTTGGTGTCATACCCGGGAGGCGTGTAGATCATCGCGCGCCTCCAGTTCTGCGTCACGGTGGAGAAGTACCACTCATCACGCACCAGTCCGTGCGGCACATCCTTGTGGCTATAGAAATCGGCGTCCGCTGCCGGAATTTCGACGGCGCTGCTCCAAGATCCGCCGCCGAAGTAGGTGCCGGTCGCAGGATCGGAGACGGTCGCGCCGTCGATTTGCAGCAGATAGTAGTGGAACCCTTCGACAAGCGGGGTAGTGGTCGCATACCACAGCCCGTCCGCCTGCTTCGCCAGGTCAAAACCAGAGCCAACGCGGACACGAACTTTCTGGGCGTCGGATGCATCCACACGGAAGATGGCGCGATGGTCGGGGAAGACGCAGGGGTATGGAGCCCCGGGAATATTCAGCGACGATGGCTTGCAGTCGGCTGGCGGTTGCGCGCAGCAGATCCCAGAAGCCACAAGTGCCAGCAGGGTCACAATTCTTTTCACGATAAATCTCCTTTCAAGGTCACAGGGATAATTGAGTGGCAATACGCCGGGCCAAGACTCGACGATCCCGCCCATCGGCGGCGGAGGTGGCGGCGGATCAACTCAGAATGATCTTGCGAGCTTCTCCTTCGGGATCGTCCACCATGCGGCATTGGTTATCCCAGACCATCGTCTTGTTGGTTTCAGGGTCGGTTGGCGCCCACGCCACGCCGGGAGTGCTTGGCTTTCCGGTTGCGGCGAAAGTCGCCCATGCGGAAGCCATCTTCTTCGCCAGCGCCTGGGCCTCGGGTGTGTTGCCTGTCCCTTGCTCGCAGCGCTTGGCGTTGTCGAAGCAGAATTGAAGTTCAGCCGTATGCCACGCGCCGGGCAAGCCGTCGAGGATGGGGGTCTGCCAGGTGAAGTAATACGCATAGGCGGGTGCGGCCTTAAGCTCGTGCTTCAGCTTGGCCATCTTCACAACATTGTTGCGCATGGAGAGGCCGTTCAGCCCGCCGGCGCCGCCGCACATGTAGGACAAAGTCTGGATCTTCTTGTTCGGATAGGACTTCTTCAGTGTGGTGATGATGGCGGTCGCCTTCTCGTCGCCATAGGCCCTCGCCAGACCTGCATGCCACTCTTCTTCCGTAGGGTGGGAGGACATGCGATTGCCTTCTTCGGAGACCGAGCCGACGAGCATGGGCACATCCTTGGAGATTTCCGGAGCCGCGTCGAAGAAGGAGCGCATGTTGATCACCTTGCCATCGACGGACGGTCCCCAACCCGCGCGCGGCGTCCCGGGGGCTCCCGGTCCCGGTGCCCCAGGCGCTCCTCGCGGATTGACTTTGGCAACGGCTGCGTTGCCGGCGGCATTGAGCTTAGCCCACTCCATCTTCTGCAGCGATCCGATGTCGTTCGGCGCGAGTCCGAGGTCCTTCATCAACTGCCGGGAGACTTCCCTTTGCTGCTCCCGGGTGGGAATGTTGCCGCCGCCGCCCGATTGGGCCGAGGCGCGATGGATGAGGCCGGCAGCCGAGGGCATGCCCATCAACGTCGTCACTTTGGATCCGCCGCCGGATTGGCCGTAGATCATAACCCGATCGGGATCGCCGCCGAAGTTCTCGATGTTCTCGTGAACCCAGCGAAGCGCAGCCACCAGATCGGTCATGCCGACGTTCACGGAGTCTTCATAGGCGGATCCGCCGATCTCCGCGACATCCAGGAAACCCAGGATATTGAGGCGGTGATTGACCGAGATCTGCACGACATCGTGGCGCCGGGCCATCTGCGCGCCTTCGTGCGAGGGCAGCTCATACGAGGAACCGAAGGTGAACCCGCCGCCGTGAATGTAAAACATCACGGGACGCTTGCCGGTCAGGCTCGGTGTCCAGATGTTCAACTTGAGCATGTCCTCACTTTGCCAGCCGTCATCCCAATCCTGGATGAAGGTCTGCTCAGAGCCGGTCCAGGTGTGGAGATTTTGCGGGCAGTTCGCCCCATAGACCAGCGCAGGAAATTCGTCCGTCCACGGCTTGAGCGGCTGGGCCGGGAGCCAGCGGTTCTCTCCGGCTGTGGTCTGGCCGTAGGGAACACCCTTGAATGTGAAAACACCACCGTCGAGGAATCCGCGCACTTTGCCGTATTGCGTGTTGGCAATCGCCGAGCGGGGGGTCGAGCAGCCGCCGGGCTCCTGGTGCACTCCTGTCTTGATACTGTCGGACGCGAGCGCGGGCCGACCCGTCGCAAGGCCCACGCCCGCCGTTGCCGAAAGAAACAGCGCCTCGCGGCGATTCAAGAGCTTTCCACTTCGATTATCGGATTTCATTTGCTTCTCCATTGGATACGTCATCTGTCTTTGTCCTGCGGCCGGCTGGACTTAGTAGGGCCGTGCGGATTCTGTCTCCAGCTTCCAGTGGTCCGTGCGGAAGGGTCCGGCAGGCAGCCCGGCTCCGTTGAACAACGTCGCCTGCGGGTTCGATTGCCAGGCGTAGCGCACTTCTTTGGGGTTCGGAACGTCGGGCGAGGAGACAATGACGGTATCGCCTTCAATCCGGGCACTCGCCCAGACGAACTTCTGGTCGTCGCCGGCTATGGAGAACTCGCCCATTTTGTCGCCGCCCTTCATGGCGAGGCCGCCGTCGGCGTGGGCGAACTTCAGCCGGATCTCTCCCTTGCGTCGGTCCACCTTAGCCAGGGTCGGCCCCTGGAAAACGATCTTCTTGTCGCCGTAGTAGTTGGCCAGAGCGCAGCGCGCGATGCGGTCGCCAGCGGGCTCCTTGTCCGTCGGATGAATCGTGTTGGGGTCGCCGGTATCGATGGTGACGGCGAGGCAGGTGTTGGGAACTGTCTGGGCGACGACGGCCTGCGACTCACGCAAGTCGGACCAGTCGTCGTCCGTGGGTGTGTTGATATGCGGCAGATAGGCCGGCAGTTGCACGACGATGAAGGGGAAGTTGCCCTGCTGGAAGGTGTTTCGCCAGTCGCCGATCATGGCCGCCAGCACCTTGCGATACTGGTAGCCGCGGGGCGAGTTCTCTTCGCCCTGGTACCAGATGGCGCCAGCGATGGAGAGGGGCGCGATGGGCTGAATCATGCCGGCGTGGAGGACGGCGGGCATTTCCGGCCAGTTCTGATAGCGGAGCGGCAGCGGCTGCGGCGGCCGGCCATCGACGCTAAGCTTTGCGTTCCAGGCGCCTGCGAGCGGGATGGTCTTGTCGCCGATGGTCATGCTCAGCTCTTCGGGCTTGCTCTCAAAGCCGCCGTTGGGGATTGTCCTGAGCACGCGGATGGTGATGACGTTCTTGCCTGGATGCAGCATTCCGGGCCGGATGGAATAGCGTCGCGGGTTTTCGACCCAAGCGCTCCCGCCGATCTCCTGACCGTTGATGTAGACGGTGTCCATTTTCTCGATGATGCCGAGCTGGACCATGTTGCGGCCGGTGGGGACGGGGTCGGGAACGTCGAACGTTTTGCGGAAGTAGACCAGTGCAGGAGTGTCGGGCACGCCGAGCTCGGCGAAGCCGCCGGGAATGGTGACCTGCTTCCAACTGGAGTCGTCGTAGTCCGGCGCGGCCCAGTGCTCCTTCATGCCGATGTCGTAGTCGTCATACCAGTGCATGACGAAGTTGCCGTACTCAGGGCCCTTATTTTCGGCGACGATGCGGTTGTACTCGGTGATCACCGGATCGAAGTCGTGCAGCGGCTGAAGGCCCGCTATGCTGGTCCAGGACTCGGCCGGTGTTCCGCCGACTGCGCTGATGATGAGGCCGATAGGAATGTGCGTCTCTTGCTGGACGCGGCGGGCGAAGTAGAACGCGACGGCGGCGACGCGGCCGGCGGTGTCGGGGGTGACGACGTTCCAGGAGCCGCTGACTGTGTCGGCCGGGTGATAGGGAGAGCGCTGGCCGACCGTGAAGAAGCGAATCTGGGGAAGGTCCGCGGTTTTAGCGTCCTCAGCGCCGGTCTTCGCCTGGCGCAGGCCAAACTGCATGTTGGACTGGCCGCTGCATAACCAAACATCACCCACCATAACGTTCTTCAGCGTCACCGTCTGTTTGCCGGTGACCGTCATCGTGTAGGGGCCTCCGGCGGCCGGCGGATCGATCTTCACCTGCCAGCGGTGGTCCGCGCCCGCGACCGCGGTTGCGGTGTGCCCGGCGATCTCCACCTTCACCTGGTCGCCCGGATCGGACCATCCCCAGATCGCGTCTTGCTTGTTACGCTGCAAGACCATGTTGTCGGCGAAGATGGTGCTGACAAGCGGCGGCGGTCCTGCTGGCTGAGCCGCGCGCGGAGGTCGCTGCGCTGCCGCGACAACACCCATTGCCTGAAAAGACCCTGTGAGTGCTACCAGAACCAAAAATCCCCTGAGTTTCATCGGTGCCAACTTTCCTTTCATCGCTTGCTGCTCGGCCCTCAATTAGCGAGCGGGAATTGGTACAGGTTAATGGTGAGGGGCGCGACGGAAAACGTTTTCTCGACTGCCACAGAAATCTGCTTGATGTCCACCTGCGGCGGCTGGCCCACGTGGTTGGAGGCGTCCGGACCAGGGCCTGTCATCACCCACAGCGTGGCAGAGCCGGTGGGATGCATGCCTGCGACGTTCAGGTTAAAGGTCTGCTGCGAGTCGGTGGCGTTCACCACGGAAAGGAGGAGCGATTTGCGGTCCGGGCTAAGCGCGGCCACCATGTCCAGGGGATAGGTGGGAGTGCCGGAGTTGACCGTGGGCTGATCTCCGCCGGGGAACTGGATGGGCGGTTGCGGCGAGTTTCCGGAGAGGGCAACGGGGATCGCGCCGACGAAGTGGTTGCTGTAGAGCTTGAAGACTAACCCTGTGGTGCTGAAGGTCGATCCGGTGCGGGTGATGTCCAGCATGGCGGCGCCGGTAGTGTGCGCGGCCATGGTGAGGAAGTCGGTGTGGCGCAGCATTTCATTGAAGATCATGCCGTATTCCAGCGCACCGCCGAGGCTGGCGCCGCGGCCGCCGCCTCCGCCCGAGAAGGCATACTCATCAATGGACAGGAAGATGTGCTTGTCGAGCATCGCCGGGAAGCGCTGCTGGTAGCCCTCCCACTCCAGCGCTTTATTGAGAACCACATTGCCTGCCGAGCGCGCCGACTCCAGCAGCGTCTGGTCGGCCTTGACGGTAAGCGTCATCATCACTCGCCTCCGGCGCCAGCGTCTGGAGCTTTGCCGTATCGTACCGGCGGCCGGGGTGGGAGTACCAGTGCTCGGCGATGCCGTCGAAGTTGCCCCAAGTCTTCGAGAGGAAGTTGCCGGTCCAGTCCGCGGGCGATCCATAGATCGGCTGCAGATTTCCCACATACTTGCGGTCGTCGCCGTGCAGACCATCGTCCTGCAGCATGCGGCCGGATGCGATGAGAACGATCGACGGATCGACCTCGCGCATGGCCTTGGCGAATTCGTTGTGTTTCTGCATGAAGTACTTGGTATCTGTGCGCCCGATCTGCCAGGAGCCCCATGGCTCGTTGCCGATGTTCCAGAACTTGATGTGGTAGGGCTCTGGGTGTCCATTCTTCGCGCGTAGCGCACCCATGGGCGTGCTGACAGGGCCGTTCATGTACTCGACCTGTTCGGCGGCGGAATGCGAGTCGCCCAGCCCGGCGTTCACGCTGATGTATGCCTCCACGCCGATGAGCCGGCAGAAGGTCATGAACTCGTCCATGCCCAGGTCGTTGGGCTGCATGGCGCCCCAGGCATTGTCCCAGTCCGGCGGACGCTTATCCGGGTCGCCGATGGTGTGGTACCAGACGAGGTTGGAGGTGTAGTTGCCGCCGTAGCGCCAGAAGCCCATGTTGATCTGGCGGAAGAGGGCGATGACGTCGGGCCGGAAGCCGTCGATGTTGTCGGCCGGCATAACCGAGACCGCGCCGATGTGGAAGTCGCCCGAACCCGTACCGGTAATCTCCAGAGCGGCATCCGCCGTATCGGTGGGGGCGGAGAAGTTCAGCGGGACGGTTTTATAGGCTTGGCTGACCGGCACCGTGATGACCTGGCGGTCGGCGTCGCCCCGGCCCCACACGAGCGCAACTGTGACATGCGCTCCGGCGGCGCCGCGCAGAACGACGCGGCCAGTGTATTTCTTGCCGTTCGCCAGTTGTAGGCCGGACTGGCGGATGCCGTGAGGCGTTGAAGCATCGAGTGCGATGCGCGGGCTCTGATCGCCGACGAAGGGCTGCTGCTTGTCCATCGTGACGGCGTCATCGGGCCCCACCGGCCGCCAGCGCCGCTGGGCCGCGGCGCGCGGGGCGCCGCCTCCGCCCTGCTGCGGACGAGGAGCAGGATCGGGCGCCGATGTGATCGGGAAATAGAATTTCCGGTCGTCGAGCATCTCAGTCCAGACGGCGCGGTACATACTGTCACGGATGTGCTCGGTGAACATGCCGTATTCGTACTTCGATACCGGGGGCATGGTCTTCTGGGTGTCGATATTGACGATGAGCCGGTCCGGGTTGGAACTCGGCTGCTGCGCCGGAGCGACGGATGCGAAGGAAAGGATAAGGGCTGCCGTCGTGATGGCTCTCATTTCGGTGTCTCCTGATTGTTTTGGCCGACGACCCCGCCATAAATGTCGAGGGCTCAAACCAAATCTCTCAAACCCTCTAACCGGTAAACATACGCTCTCAATGAGGTCTGCTTTGATATTGGTTAGTAGCACCGGGCGTGGGAATATGGTCGGCGATCTGCGCCCCGCTGGCGTGTGCGCGGCTGAGGGCGGAGGTCAGCGTGATGCCGGTGCCGGCGACCTGCATGCCGGCAGCGTGGGCAAACTTCAGCGGCTCAGCGATGGTGATTGCCGATGCGCCTCTCCTGCCGCCGGCGGCGACCACCGCCGTCTCGGCCTTTGCGCCATCGTCGATGGCGATGGTCTGGCCCGGCCGGAAGCCGAACGCGTTGGCGACGGAGATTAGAGTGGCTCCCGCGGCAACAGGGGACTCGATGGTCGTGGCCCCTGGCGTGCCCACCGTTGCGATCACAGCGGTCTCCTGATTCGCACCGGAGTCAATCAGGATCTTCTCGCCGGCATTGAAGCGCTCCACGCTCACAACTTTGATGTTGGACGCGCCCGCAGTCGAGGCCGCTGCCAAAGTGGCCGCAGCCTGGGTCTGGAAGTCGGCGCAGTTGCTGTCCATATCCGCACCATCCGGATAACGGCCCGCGCTCTTGTAGGGTTCGCTGACGGCCATCGCAAACCGCCCGAAGCCGCCACCGCCTGAGCCGGGCGACGATGCACGGCAGCCGCTCTCGCCGGATCCGCCTCCGCCCTGGTAACCCTCCGCGGCCCATGGATCCACGACGAGTCCGTAGTTGAGGCTGTCGACCACCAGGCCAGCGGCATCACGCAACACAATATTGCCGGCGCTGGGCGAGAGGGCCGGACCGCCGAACCACTGGTTGGGAGCGGGCGATCCCTGGTAGCCGGCGGTGGTAACGGCGGCGTCATGCACCACGGCATCGATGGCGTGGTCTCTGGTCAGCGCGGCGTCCAGCGTGATCCCGGTGCCCAGCGCCTGGATGGGCTCGTTGCTCGAGTGGGCAAACGCCGTCGCCGGCTCGAAGGTGATCCCCGTTCCGCGGTCGTTGAAGGGAAGGTTGGCAGAGTGGTGGAACTTGAGCGGAGCGGTCAACTCGAGACCGGTTCCGGGGTCCATCACGTCCTCGCCACTGGAATGCGCTTCCGTGAGGGCGGGTGTAAAGTCCACCCCGCTGCCGGCTGGCCCCGGAGTGCCCACGGCTGTGATGGTCACTGTCTTCCAGTTCGCCGGGGTGCCGATGATGAGACGATCGCCTACGGCGAAGCCGTTCACGCTGCGAACCTTGATGTGGGTCGCGCCCGCACCTGCATCCGCAAGCAGGCCCGAACGGATCGCCTGCGTACCGACGCTCTTTACGGTCACGGTCTCGATGCCGTGGCCGACGCTGTCGACGTCGAGGCGGATCTTGTCGCCGGTCGAGATGTTGGCGACGGAGGTCACCTTGATGTTGGTGGAACCGGCGGGCGCGTCTGCTCCCAGCAGGGCCTGCGTGCCTGGCTTGCCCACCGCGGTGACCGTTGCGACCTCATACCGCTCCGTGCTGCGCGCGACGGCGGGATAGGTAGCCCCATAGCCAAGGGTGATCTTCTGGCCGACTTCGAAGCCGGCAGTGCTGGTAACGGGCACGTTGTTGGAGCCAGCGGGGATCGTGATGACCGGACCTTCGGGCAGCGGTTCCCACAGCGTGGTAGCGTTGCTGTCCGGCGTTCCGACGTTTGCGATCTTGCGGCTTTCCATACCGGAGCCGGTGTCGACGGCGATGGTATCGCCGGTATGCATGCCGGTTGTGCTGCGAACGTAGAGGGCGGTATCGCCTGCTCGCGCGGGAACCGCAAGGCCGGAGTTCGAGAGGCCAAGCAGGTAGAAGCCATGGGGTGCGAGCCTGGTTCCCACCGGAATCTCGACCGAGGAGAAGATGGCCTGCTGCGCTGGGTGTTCGGTCACCGTCCAGTGAGAGAGGTCGACGTCTCTGGAACCGCCGTTGTAGAGCTCGATGAAGGGCTGCGTGGTGTGGGAGCTGAACTCGTTGATCTTGATCGGGAAGACGTTGCGCGCTTTTTCCGCCATCCTTTCGGACTGCTTGCCGCTCGCATTGGTCCACGAGACGTCCGCCACCAGGTCGCCGTTGAAGGCGGCCTGTCCCGAGGTGACCTTGAAGGTCGTGCTCACGCTGGCGCCGGGCGCGACCGGCTCAGGGAACGTGCTGTTGCCGGAGGCGGCGGCGGTCCAGCCGCCTGGGGCGGAGAGGCTGAGCCTGACGTTCGTCGCGGGCGCATCGGTTGTATTCGTGAACGTCGCTGTGGTCTCCTGCGAGGACCCCGGCGTGAAGGTCTGCAGTCCCGGCGGAGTGGCCGCTGCAGACGCCGGCGCCAGCCTCACAGCCGGCACGGCGTACCTGGCAGCCACGATGTTGGCCTGAACGAGCTGGTCGGTGGCGTCGCTCGGGAAGGTGTTCGCGGCTGTCACCGCCCCCTCGTAGAAGGTGCCCTGGGAGCCGTTGCTGTTATCGCCGCCGTTGCCCAGTAGAATCGCTCCCTGCTTCCGCATCGGGTCGTAGCTGGCATCGACGCGCGGTCCGTCAAACATAACCGACAGAGCGCCCTGCTGCGAGTTGCCGCCCAGCGTGGTCCAATGATGCGGTTCGCCTTTGGCCATGGCAGTTACGAAGCGCCAGATGATGTTCGGCAACTCCTTGCAAAGCTTGGAGCGATCGTTCTTGTTGACGCAGCCCACGAGATTGTTCTCCTGGTCGGTCATGATCCAGGGGCCGGGAGGGTTGCCGCGGTACCAGGGAGTGGCGTCGCCGAAATAGGCGGTTTCCATGGTGCCGGCGTCATCATCGTGGCTGTCGATCTCGGAGTTGCCGTAGTCGAAGCAGCAGCCGGCGTTGAAGTGCTTGCCGCTGACGACCCAATACTGGCCTTCGGCCTGGTCGTCCACCGCAACACCCTTCAGGTCGTCCTCGCGCATGCCCATGCCGGGCTCGATGAAGACGCCGTAGACCTTGTGGCCCGTGATCGTGATCGGGGCCATGTCGGCGAGCGGGAGATTGTTGAAGCCACCCATGGCCGGACCGCTGAATGCGCCGCGCGGCGCCTGTGTGAGATCGTTGTGCTTGCCCGACTGGTCGTAGATGGTCGTGATCCAGCAATAGGTGTTGGCGCAGAAGGCGTCCTGTGCGGCCGCGTTGGCGTATCCGCCCGCATCGGACCCTGAGGGCTGGACGATACCAATGTCGAGGGTCTTGCCGTCCGACTGGCGCAGCACCTGGTAGAGCGGGCCGTTGTAGAAGGCGTACATCGCCCGTGTGGTGCTGTGCGCGGCCACGCACGGGTCGCCGGCTTTGGCGTAGATGTCACATGGACCCTGCGGCCGAGGCGGGGCGGCAGCGGCCGTTGAAGTCATCATCAATGTAACGCCAGCCAACGCAAGTGCCCCTGCGACGATACCTGCACTATCGATACTTGTATTCATGTTCATCCTATTTGTTTTGCCTTGCCGGGTTTATCCCGGCACTGGAGTACTTCCCTTTTACGGATTCTCCCCAGGCCGGAGCTG
>PKWK01000124.1 GCA_003133205.1 Granulicella sp.
AGACGATCTCGGCGCAGGCCTTGGAACTGGAGTAGGGGTCGTAGCCGCCGAGCGGATCGGATTCGCGGTAGCCCCAGATCCATTCCTTATTCTCGTAGCATTTATCGGTGGTGACAGAGACGACGGCTCGAACCGAGCGGGTGCGCCGGACCGAGTCCAGAACGCGTGCGGTGCCGATGACGTTGGTCTCGTAGGTGCCGATGGGGTCGTCATAGGAGAGGCGGACGAGCGGCTGAGCGGCCATGTGGAAGACGACTTCGGGCGCAAAGGATTGCATGGCGACTTCCAGCGAGAC
Organism: Granulicella sp.; assembly: GCA_003133205.1. The sequence goes on from PKWK01000124.1 coordinate 296, forward strand.
GCCGTCGCGGATGTCGCCGCGGATGTCGTCGATTGCGCGTCCGATGCGGGCGACGGTGAAGAGATTGGGCTCGGTTGCGGGGTCTAACGCATAACCCCTGATCCGAGCTCCTTTTGAGGTTAGCCAGAGGGCGAGCCAGCCGNNAAAGCGAATCACAGAGAACACAGAGGAGAAGAGAGAAACAGGACGGGGCTGACAGGGAAGTACGACTTTGACCTGGTTTGGGCGCAGGATGAGACCCAGTACGGAGGCGAGTTGGAAAAGGCGCCGGACGATGCGCCGAATCCGCCACTATTTACCGCGGTGCAGGAGCAACTGGGGTTGAAGCTGGAGGCCACGCGGGGGATGGTGGCGGCGATGGTTGTGGATGGGGCGGCGAAGCCCTCAGCGGACTGATCGAGCTGGCAAATATCAGGGTCGGACTCGAGTCGGCAGCGTCTCGAAAGTGTTTGTTCTTTTACCGCACGGCCATGTTGCCGCCATGGCTCCGTGGCGCATCCTATGGTGGACGGATCCTTGGCTACTCTGAAACAATGAAGCCCGCACGCCGGTACTTTCTCTCAACTTCAGAGTCCGCAATTACTGGGTGACAAATAGGAGTAATTTGAATGACTGTAAAGATTGGCAACAGGCTTGTGGGTGCAGGGCAACCCTGCTACATCATTGCGGAAATCGGCATCAACCATAACGGTAATGTCGATCTCGCAAAGCGACTGATCAGTGTCGCCGTCGCCGCGGGTTGCGATGCCGTCAAGTTCCAGAAGCGCACCGTTGAGGTGGTTTATACGGAGAAAGAGCTGGCCACGCCTCGTGAGAATCCGTTCGGAACCACCAACGGCGACCTGAAGCACGGTCTCGAATTCGGAGTCGAGGACTACGCGCACATCGATGAATTCTGCAAGTCGATCAAGATTGACTGGTTCGTCTCACCCTGGGATGAGGGTTCGGTGGACATCATTGAGCAGTTTCATCCGCCGGTTTACAAGATTGCCTCGGCCTCGCTGACGGACGACCACCTGCTCCAGCATATTCGCGAGACCGGCAAGCCGATCATCGCCTCCACGGGCATGAGTACTTACGCCGAGATCGACCACGCGGTCGACGTGCTCGGCAAGGACAACCTTGTCCTGATGCATACCACCAGCACTTACCCGGCGAAGTACGAGCAGCTCAACCTGCGCGCAATACCCAGCATGATTGAGCGCTACGGAATTCCCGTCGGTTATTCGGGCCACGAGACCGGCATCCCGACCTCCGTTGCTGCGTTCGTTCTCGGCGCTTGCTGTGTTGAGCGGCACATTACGATGGACCGCGCGATGTGGGGCTCGGATCAGGCCGCTTCGCTTGAGCCCAACGGCATTTCGCGCCTGGTGCGCGACATCCGGCTGTGCGAGCATTCGATGGGCGACGGGATCAAGCGCGTGTACGAGGAAGAGATTCCCGTCATGAAGAAGCTTCGTCGAGTCGGAGCTGCTGTCTAGCTTCTTCAACCGCCGCAGTTTTGGGCGCCCCACCTTCGCGACAGTTTTATCGCCGCTGGGTGGGGTGTTCTCTTGAGTGCAGGAATTATCCTGAAAGGGACCATGCCCTTCGACCCGCAACAACTCATCACATTGCAAGCCATCGCCTTTGATGTCGATGGCGTTCTCACGGACGGCACGTTGACCTGGGCTGCTGGCGGCGAGGAGTCCAAGAGCTTTTCGTTCGCCGACATCATGGGCGTCTCGCTGCTTCGGCGGCTTGGCCTCCGGATGGCGCTGATCTCCGGCGAGCCGTCGCCGCTGGTGGACCGGTACGCCGAGAAGATGTGTATCCCGTTCGTCGCCAAGGGATCGCGCGACAAGCCAGGGGCGCTGCGGGAGTTCGCGGCGAAGTTCGACGTGCCTCTCGAACATGCGTGCTTCTTCGGCGACGACGTCAACGATCTCTCCGCGATGGAGATCGCCGGTCTGTGCGCATGCCCCTCGGACGCTGCTGCGGAGGTGCTCGCGTATGTTGCGGAGCGTGGGTACGTCGCGCCGCTGCCTGGGGGCCACGGCGCCGTCCGCAGCTTCGCCGACGCCATCCTCACAGCCCGCAAGCTTCGCGGTCGCGACGTCTTCCAACTCCGCCCACCTGAGTAGACCGGGGCCAAGCCGTTATCATAGGAATCGATGAAACTCTCCAACTATGTAATCCAGTTTCTCGCCGATCAGGGCGTCAAGCATGCGTTCCTCGTCGTCGGCGGCGGCGCCATGCACCTTAATGAAGCTCTCGGACGCTCCACCATCATCCCGATCTGCAACCTGCATGAGCAGGCCTGCGCGATCGGCGCGGAGAACTATTCCAAGGCGACCAACCATCTCGGCTTTGCGCTGCTGACTACCGGGCCGGGCGGCACGAATGCCATCACCGGACTGGCCGGCGCGTGGCTCGATTCCACCCCGACGTTCTTCGTCTCGGGCCAGGTCAAGCGCTCGGATCGCATGTTCCATCCCGATGGGACGCCAATGGGCGTGCGCCAGGTCGGCGTGCAGGAAGTCGACATCATTTCGGTGGTTACGCCGCTCACCAAGTACGCTGTCACGGTGCTCGAACCTACCAACATCCGCTATCACATGGAAAAGGCGCTTTACCTCGCGGTTCATGGGCGGCCCGGTCCGGTGTGGATCGACATTCCGCTGGACGTGCAGGCCTCGCCGATCAACGAGACTACGTTGCGTGGCTTTGATCCCGCCGAACTTTGCGCGCCGGCCGACCCGCACATTGCGGAGGCTGTGTCCGCTGCGATCGATGCGCTCAATAAGTCCGAGCGGCCCATGCTGCTGATCGGCAATGGCATTCGCCTGTCCCGGGCCGAAGCGGAGATGGAGCAGCTACTGCGCGCGCTCGACATACCGGCCGAGGTCACGTGGCTTGCCATCGACCTTATGGCGGACGACGATCCTCTGTACGTCGGGCGTCCCGGGACGATTGCGCAGCGCGGCGCCAACTTCGCGATCCAGAATTGCGACTACCTGCTCTCCATTGGTGCGCGCCAGGACCGCGTTGTTACTGGGTTCTCGCCGGCAGGCTTCGCTCGCGAGGCGTACAAGGTGATGGTCGACATTGATCCTGCGGAGCTGGCCAAGATGGGCGGCGTCATCCACACCCCGGTCTGCTGTGATGCTGGTGACTTCATGCGCGAGATGCTGGCCCAGCAGCACAAGATTGTACGCAAGCCGCGCGCCGAGTGGAAGCAGCGATGTGCCGACTGGCGGACTCGCTACCCGCTCGTTCTGCCCGAGCATAAGGTTTCTGGGCGGGTCAGCGTCTACAACTTCGCGGAGGTCATGTCGGGTGTTCTCAACGAAGGCGCCTACATCGTCTCCGGCAGCTCCGGCACAGGGATTGAGCTGTTCCTGCTCGCATTCCGCGTGAAGAAGCACCAGCGTATCTTCCACACTACGGCCCTTGGGTCGATGGGCTTCGGTATCCCTGCGGCGATTGGCGCATGCCTGGGCGGAGGCAGCCGGCCAACCATCGTTGTCGATGGCGATGGCGGCTTTCAGTTCAACATTCAAGAGCTTGAGACGGTGAGGCGCCTCAACCTCCCGATTAAGTTTTTTGTGCTCAATAATGAAGGCTACGGCTCCATCCGCGCCTCGCAAAAGGTCTTCTTCGGAGAGACCATTATCGGTTGCGACGAGGCTACCGGGCAGACGCTGCCGGATCTTCGCAAGGTCGCCGAGGCGTACGGCATTCGCACTGACGTCATCACTTCGCAGGACAACCTTGCCGCAGATATCCGTCGCGTTCTCGACACCCCGGGGCCCGTGGTCTGCGATGTTCACATTGTGCTGGACGAGACTCGTCAGCCGCGCCTGTCTTCGACGCAGCGTCCCGATGGCTCGTTTGTCTCGAAGCCTCTCGAAGACCTCTGGCCGTTCCTCAGCCGTGAGGAGTTCTCCGAGAATATGATCATCGCGCAGTTGCCCGAATGAGTCTCCCGGAGGCCTCCACGCCGACGTCTACCCAATTCGGCATCATGCAGGGCAGGCTGGTGCCGCCTGACGCGGGTCGCTTTCAGTCGTTCCCGCGCGCGCGGTGGCGCGATGAGTTTCCTAATGCGGTGGCTGCCGGCATCGACTATATCGAGTGGATCGTCGATGCCTATGGTCTCGATGTGAACCCGATCTTTAGCGATGCGGGGTTGCAGCAGTTCGACGCACTCAAGGAAGAACATGGGATCGCGACACCTGCTATTTGCGCCGACTGGTTCATGGACTTTCCTTTCCTGCGGTGTGGTGCCGAGCAGCGCAAGGACCGGGAGCAGTTCCTTTACCGGCTGCTTCCCATCGCGCGCAGGAT
>PKWK01000001.1 GCA_003133205.1 Granulicella sp.
GCTAGGTACCGGCCAAAAGCGCCGGGGTCGCGTAGCGGTGCGAGGTCGCCGAAGAACTGGAGTTCTCCTTTGGCATGAGCCATGGCAAGAGCATCCAGGAAGAGGCGGCGGAAGCGAGCGCTGAGAACCTTGACGGGCAGGAGGAACTTACGGCTGCCAGCGATCCAGCGGTCATGGTCTGGGGAGAAACCGCCACCGGGGACGACGCAATGCAGGTGGGGATGAAAGTGAAGGTTCTGCCCCCAGGTATGGAGGATGGTGAAGAATCCGGTTTCCACCCCCAGGCGTTGCGGATCGGCGGCAACGGTGAGCAGGGTCTCGGCGACGGTGCGGAAGAGCATGTCGTAGACGGTCTGTTGGTTGTAGAAGGCGATGGAAGCAAGGGGCGCGGGGAGGGTGAAGACCACGTGAAAGTAATCGGTGGGCAACAACTCGGCGGTGCGCTGCTCGATCCACTGGGCGCGTGCCGCGCCCTGGCACTTGGGACAATGGCGGTCGCGGCAGGAGCGATACCGGGTGTGCGTGTATTGGCACTGGTCGCACCATTCGACGACACCGCCCAACAGCGGAGTGCGGCAGGCTTCGATGGCCTGTATGACGCGGTGGTGATGCAGGGGCAGCGAGTGGGTCTGCCGGTAGGCGGGGCCGTGTTGTCGAAAGATGTCGGCCAACTCCGGGGTTGGCGTGGGCATCAGTGTTTGGCTGGCTTGCGCTTGGAGGAATGGAGCAGCAGGTCCAGCGGGCTGGCGGTTTTGCCGATGGTGGCCGGCGAGACGGCGGTGTAGCGGGCGGTGGTATCGATGCGGGTATGGCCGAGCAAGGCCTGGATGACGCGGGTATCGACACCGCTCTCCAACAGGTGGGTGGCAAAGGCGTGGCGGAGCGTGTGGGGAGAAACGTGCTTGCCGAGGCCGCTGCGCTTCCAGGCTTCGTGGCAGGCGGTCTGCACGGCGCCGGCGGTGACGTGCTTATGGGGACGCCAGGAGGGAAACAGCCAGGGGGGGCTGGGGCGGAAGAGGCGGAAGTAGGTGCGGAGGATTTCGAGCAGGCAGGGGGAAAGCATGGCGTAACGGTCTTTGCCGCCCTTGCCGTGCTCGACGCGCAGGAGCATGCGCTGGCTGTCGATATCGGAGGGTTTGAGGGCGATGGCCTCGGAGATGCGGAGACCAGCGCCGTAACAGATGAGCAGAATGGCGCGGTGTTTGATGCCGGTGACGTGCTCGAGGAAGTATTGGACTTCCAGCGGAGCAGGGACGACGGGGAGCTTTTCCTCCAGGCGGGCGCGAGTAAAGTCGTGTTTATCCCAGGGCATCTCCAGCGTGACCAGGTACAGGAACTGGACCGCGGAGACGAAGGTATTGACGGATTGCGGCGAGAGGTTGCGCTCCTGGATCAGAAAGAGTTGATACTGGCGGACGGCTTCGAGGTCGAGTTCGGCGGGCGTGCGGTGGAAATATTGGGCGAACTGGGCGACATAATGGACATAGCTTCGCTGCGTAGTGGCGGCGAAGTTGCGGATGCGCATGTCTTCGATCATGCGTTGACGTAGTGGTGTCATGCGAGGCTCCTTTGGTGAAACTGGACTGGTCTATTTGGCGATAAACCCACATCCAGTGTTCCAAAGAGCCTCGCTCCACGCTACCTGTCGGGGTGTGGACAGGCCGAGTCGTGTACCATTACCGCAACGCGGTTTAGTTCACTGGCGCGGGCAGACCAAAAAGACGGGACCCGCACGTCAAGGGAGGGATCGGCTCAGTTTCCCATATGGCGACTTCAGGCCCGTGTCGACCAGCACTCCTGCGGTCGGTCGTTTCCCGTCAAGATTGACTGCCTCAGCCCAACTTCCGGGTGGCGTGATCGGGGAGTTGCGCGAGATCCTGAACCGGCCCTCGTCTGCCGGGATCTGCCGTTAGCTGTCTGGCCGGCGGCTCTGGCCGAATACTGCACGCCCCGATCTGCGAGTGGACCACACTTGCAGCCGTTCTTGCAGTTGCCTTTCGCTCGGCAGGTAACAGCGCCGCCGCCCTTGCTGCGCCGCCTTCATATGGTTGGTTCCGCGAGCATGAAAGCATCCGTTTCCTCGCTGAGGGTGAAGGGGCTGTCCAGGGTTCCACACCACGCTCTGGCCAGCCACCGTCTCGCGCCTCGCCTCGGCCGCCTTCTCCTCGTCGGCGTCGAGTGCGATGCGGTCCTGGACCGGCCCGATCGCGCGAATAGAACTCACGTCTGCAGGCTGTGCGCTCATGAGCGCGTGAAGGTCCAGACGCTGGGTGTGATCCAGTGTCAGTTTCATTTCGTTCGTACCTCTTTTCTGTGCAGTCCGAAGCCAGGATCTCAGGTGCCAGAAGCTCAGTTGGAATCGTCAGTGGTGCTATAGTGTACGGTTCACTATCGCGAGAAAATCAGTGGATCTGAAGAGCCGCCTCATACAAGCTCCACCGCGGGATTTGTCGGGCCCCTTGGCGTCGGACAGATTCACGTACCAGCAGACGTGGGCTCTATGCCACCTTTTGGAGCTTCACGAATCCGGAAATGACTACGTGGTGATTTTTGATCATCATGAAGACGTCTCCACTTTGGATTCTGAAGACCAGCCGACGATCCTTATCGGTTATCAGATTAAGACGAAGGATCCCGGTCGCTATACGGTCCAGGCGCTATTGAAGCGAGAGAAGGGCGCGGGCAACCCTCCAAGCCTTCTCCCTTCTATCCTGGGCAAGCTCTTCGACCTTAAAGTGCGCTTCCCGACTGAAGTAAGGCTTTTGGCCATCGTCTCTAACACATCGGTTAGTGTCCGTTTGAAATCAGACGGGAAGGTCCATTACGACCAGGAATTGACTAAATTCTCCGAGTTGGATATTGCTACGCAAGACGCCATCGTACTAGCCTTGCAGAAAGAGCTTGGCCTGCCGGAAAAGCCAGTGGTTGACGGACTTCTTGAGTTTCGTAAGGCGGACCTTCCTATTAAGGGCCACGACACGCACGGCACTGGAAAACTAGCTGAGTTTCTTCAACGCCTTTTCCCCAAAAAAGAATTTCGCGTCATGCCGCTATTCCGCGCACTTCTAAGTGAAGTCGTAAGTAAGAACAATAACCTAGATCCAAACCACAACTATGATGACTTTCTTAAACACAAAGCTTTAAGCAGGCGCCGCTTCACGGAAGTCCTAGAGCAAGCCGGTGTTTCCCACAGGAAGGTCGATCTATTAGAAGTGTCGCAACGACTCAATTCCGAAGAAGCTCCGCTCCCAATCGTCAGTGGCATCCGCCGCGAGTGGGATTCCGTTCTGCTCGATCGTCTTGCCAAGCGCGACATCCCTCACCTTCG
>PKWK01000321.1 GCA_003133205.1 Granulicella sp.
TGTAGTTGAGGCTACCATGGGGTCTTTCACGGTTGTAATAGTCATTCCATGGACGCAGGTATTGGTCTCTTTGGTCGGAGTTTTTCCAGTGTTTTGCGTGGGCCCACTCGTGCACTGCGGTCTTGGTATAGCCGCCCTCGCGCCTCAGCCTACTTCCCGGCGGCATCCTCCACCAGCCCGCGCTCTTTCAGCATCGGCCCGGCTGTCGGCTCTCCGCCCAGCCACGTCGCGTACATCTTCCCCAGCTCCTCGGTGTAGCCCTTCGACAGCACCATCCGGCGGAAGCGATTCCCGTTGGCGCGCGTCAATCCGCCATTGTCCTCGAACCACTGGTAGGCGTTGTCGTCCAGCATCTCGCTCCACAGATACGCGTAGTATCCCGCCGCGTAGCCTGTGCTCCAGATGTGCGCGAAATAGCTTGACCGGTAGCGCGGAGGCACCGTCGCCAGCGCGACCTTCTTCCGCTCCAGCGCCGCCTTCTCGAATGCGTCCGAATCCGTCACCGAATCCGTCACCGAATCCGTCGCCGCAATCGTGTGCCACTGCATATCGAGCTCGGCGGCGGCAAGCAGCTCGGTCAGCATGTATCCCTGGTTGAACTTCTCCGCCTTGCGCAGCTTCGCGGCCAGTTCCGCCGGCATCGGCGCGCCCGTCTTGTAGTGCTTGGCGAAGTGGTCGAAGACCGCCGGGTAGCTCGCCCAATGCTCGTTGAACTGCGAGGGAAACTCCACGAAGTCGCGCGGCACGCTGGTGCCCGACAGCAGCGGATATTCCACATTCGAGAACATCCCATGCAGCCCGTGGCCGAACTCGTGGAACATCGTCGTCACATCGCTGAAGCTGATCAGCGCCGGCTCGCCCGCCGCGGGCTTCGCAAAGTTGGCCACGTTGTAGATCACCGGCAGCGTGCCCAGCAGCTTCGACTGGTCCACAAAGTTGCTCATCCACGCGCCGCCCCCCTTGTTGTCGCGCTTGAAGTAGTCGAAGTAGGCCAGCGCCAGCGGCTTGCCGCTCGCCTCGAAGACCTCGAAGACGCGCACGTCCGGGTTGTACACGGGAATGTCCTTGCGCTCCTTGAAGGTCAGCCCATACATCTGGTTGGCCGCATAGAAGACGCCGTTCTGTAACACATTGTTCAGCTCGAAGTACGGCCTCACCTGCGCCTCATCGATGTCGTACTTCGCCTTGCGCACCTGCTCGGAGTAGAAGTCCCAGTCCCACGGCTGCAACTGGAAGCCGCCCTTCTGCACGGCGCCCGCGGCCTGAGAATCAATCACCGCCTGGATCTCCTTGCCCTCGGCCACCGCGTTCGCCGTCGAAGCCGGAACCAACTCATCCATGAAATTCACCGCTGCCTCTGGAGTCTTCGCCATCTGGTCCTCCAGGTTCCAGGCCGCGAAGTTCGCGTAGCCCAACAGCTTCGCCTTCTGGGCGCGCAGTTGCGCCAGCCGCACAATCGTCGCCCGCGTATCGTTCGCGCCGCCCCGTTCCGCGCGGTTCCACGAGTCCTCGAAGACTGCCTGCCGCGTCGCGCGGTCCTCCAGCGACACCAGCACCGGCTGCTGCGTCGTGTTCTGCAGCGGCAGCACATAGCCCTGCACCTTGCGTCCCTTCGCTGCCTCCGCCGCAGCCTCCATTTGCGCGTCCGTCAACCCCTTCAGAGCGCTCTTGTCCTTGGTGGTAAACGCCGCCGCCTTGGTCGCCGCCAGCAGCTTCGTCCGGAAGCTGTTCTCCAGCGTCGACTCCTCCTCATTCAGCTTCTTGAGCTTCGTCTTGTCCTCTGGCGAAAGGTTCGCGCCCAGATGCACAAACATCTTATAGTAGACATCCACCAGCCGCCGCGACTCTGTATCCAGCCCCAGCGAGTCGATCTGCTTATGGATCGCCGCCACGCGCGCAAACAGCTTCTCATTCAGGAAGATCGCGTCCTGGTGCGCGGCCCGCTTGGGCGACTCGATCTCGTCCACCTTCTCCAGCGTCGGGTTCGAGTTGGCCTGCAACACGCCGTCGAAGGTCTCCGCCGCGCGGGTATAGAGCCGCCCGCTCTTCTCCAGCGCCACCAGCGTGTTCTCGAAGGTCGGCGCGGCAGGGTTGTTGGCAATCGCCTCGACCTCCTTGATCTGCTCCGCCATCCCGGCCTCCAGCGCAGGCTGATAGTCCGCATCCTTGATGCGGTCGAACGGCGGCGCGTGATACGGCAGCGTGCTCTCCGCATAGAACGGGTTCTGCGGCCCAAACGCCGCCGCCTGCGCCGCCGCACTCATCCCGCCCGCGCCCGCCATCGCCGTACATGCCAACGCCACCATCGCCATCCGCAAAGCTCTCCTCATCCTCATAATCGCCCCTGAACCACATTCAAATTTCTTGCCGCCCTCAATTCTACGGCCCGCTCACCGCCGGCTGTCGATTCCCCTGCCACCGTAATCCACATCTCATCCAGGCACAACTCATAACTTACAACTCGCAACTATTTTCCCGTATTCTGGACGTGACATGACCGACACCATCCGCATCGGCTCGCGAGGTTCCCAACTCGCACTCTGGCAGGCCAACCATATCGCCGACGCACTGCGCGCCGCAGGCCACGCCGTGGAGATCGAGATCATCCACACCACCGGCGATCGCTTGGCTCAGCCGCCGGAGGCCTCCGGCGGCCCAGGCATAGACAACATCGCCTCCCTCGCGCCGCTGGCCGACGGCAAGGGAATCTTCATCAAGGAGATCGAGGAGGCGCTCGCCGCAGGCCGCATCGACCTCGCCGTCCACTCGCTCAAGGACCTGCCCACCGCGCTCGATCCGCGCTTCACGCTGGCCGCCATCCCCCTGCGCGCCGACCCCCGCGACGCCTACGTCTGCCCGCGCCAGAAGGCGCTGCACACGCTGCCCACCGGCGCCCTGGTCGGCACCACCAGCCCACGCCGTCGCGCCCAGCTGCTCGCGCTGCGCCCCGACCTCCGCTTCGTCGAGCTGCGCGGCAACATCGACACCCGCCTGCGCAAGCTCGCCGACGGTGAGTGCAACGCGCTCGTCCTCGCCGCCGCCGGCCTCGACCGCCTTGGCCGCACCGAGTGGCTCCGCCAGCGCTTCACCATCGAAGAGATCTGCCCCGCCCCCGGCCAGGGAGCGCTCGCGCTCGAAACCCGCGCGCCCGGCTATACTCCCTCCACCGGACCATCCACTTCCGGCCCCACACGCGACGACAGCATCCGCCAGGCCGTCGCCACGCTCGACCACCCCGAGACCCGCTTCTCGGTCGAGGCCGAACGCGTCGTGCTCGACGCCCTCGGCGGCGGCTGCCAGCTCCCCGTCGGCGTTCACTGCGCCCCCATCCACGACGTCGCGGACCCCATCCCCGACGCCGGCGCGCCCATCGCCTGGCACATCCAGGCCCAGGTCGTCGCCCCCGACGGCGAACGCATGATCTGCCTCTCCATGGAAGTCGCCGCCGGCATCACCGCCCGCGCCCTCGGCCTGCGCGTCGCCGAAGACCTCAAATCCCGCGGCGCACTCGACCTGCTTGAGCAATCAACCTGACCGCGCAAGCCTCGCAGCGCACAGCTCATCGCCGCAGTCGAAACGCACGGACGCCCCATGCATCGCAGTCTTATCGCAATCAGTGGGATGCGCGATCTACGCCACGCCGCTCTTGTGTCTCACGTCCGCCCCGCGCACCCAGAAGATCACGTCCTCCGCGATATTCGTCGCATGGTCGCCCACCCGCTCCAGGTTGCGCGCGATGATCAGCGCGTTCAGGCTCTGCGGCGTCAGCTCCGGCTTCTCCTTGATCAGCGCGCTCAGCGTATCGAACGCCGCGTCGTTCATCTCGTCCACCTGGTCGTCCAGCGTCAGCACCGACTGCGCCAGCTCCGCGTCCGCCTCGATGAACGCCTGCAGCGCCTTGCGCACCATCGCCGAAGCCAGCGACGCCAGCCGCGGAATGTCCACCGGCAGGTCGATATTGGCGAACGCGCCCATCTCGCGCACTCGCACCGCGATGTTCACCGCCTGGTCGCCCACGCGTTCCAGGTCCGCGTTGATGCGGATCACCGACAGAATGAACCGCAGGTCGATGGCCATGGGCTGCTCCATCGCCAGCAGGTCCAGAGCCATCTGGTCGATCTCGCGCTCCAGCCGATTAATCGCCGGCTCCGCGCGGAAGACCAGCTCGCAGATCGAGAGGTCGCGCATGCGGTAAGCCTCGATCGAGCGCTGGATCGCCTGCTCGGCCATGCCCGCCATCATCAGCAGCCGTTCCTTCAGTTCGTCAAGGCTTTGCTGGAACTTGATGCGCGTCGTCATCAGCCAAACCTTCCCGTGATGTAGTCCTCGGTGCGCTTGTCCGAAGGCATGGTAAAGATCTTGTCCGTCGAGTTGAACTCCACCATCTTGCCGTTCAAAAAGAAACCCGTGTTCTCCGCCACGCGCGCCGCCTGCTGCATATTGTGGGTCACAATCACAATCGTATACCGGCTCTTCAACTGGAAGATCAGGTCCTCGATCTTCGAGGTTGAAACCGGGTCCAGCGCCGACGCCGGCTCATCCATCAGCAGCACCTCGGGATCGACCGCCAGCGCGCGCGCGATGCACATCCTCTGCTGTTGCCCGCCAGACAAACTCGCTCCCGACTTCTTCTTCAGCTCGTCCTTGACCTCTTCCCACAGCGCTGCGGCTTTCAGGCTGCGCTCCACCGTCTCGTCCAGCACCGCCCGGTTGCGGAACCCATTCAGCTTCAGCCCGCTCGCCACGTTGTCGTAGATCGACATCGTAGGAAATGGGTTGGGCCGCTGGAAGACCATACCCACGCGTCGCCGGATGTCCACCGGCGAGGCGTCCTTGTAGATGTCCAGATCGCCCATCTTCACCACGCCCGTCGCGCGCGCAATCGGGTTGGTCTCGTGCATCCGGTTCAGGCAGCGCACAAACGTACTCTTGCCGCAGCCCGACGGCCCAATCAGCGCCGTCGCGTGGTTGGCGGGAATGTTCAGGTTGATGTCCTGCAGCGTGTGCGTCGTTCCGTACCACGCGTTCAGGTGCTCCACATTGATGCCGACTCCCACTTAGCTTGCCCCCTTCAGTGTGCCGCGCGCCGCATAGATGCGCACCAGCGTCACCGACACCATAATCATCAGAATCAACACCAGCGCTCCCGCCCACGCCAGCCTGTGCCACTCGTCGTAGGGCGAGATGGCGTACACATAGATCTGCAACGGCAGCGCTGCAATCGGCTCATTCAGCTTGAAGCTCCAGAACTGGTTGCCGAACGCCGTAAACAGCAGCGGTGCCGTCTCGCCCGCCACGCGCGCAAACGCCAGCATACACCCCGTAATAATTCCCGGCGACGCCGTCCGCAGGCTCACCGACATCACCGTTCGCCACTTGGGAACGCCCAGTCCCAGCGCCGCTTCGCGGATCGCGTGCGGTACTGTCATCAACATCTCTTCGGTCGTGCGCGTAATCGTCGGCACCATCATGATGGCCAGCGCAACGCCGCCCGAGAACGCCGAAAAATGCATCTGCCGCATCACGATCAGCGAGTAGGCAGCAATCCCCATCACAATCGACGGAATCCCGTTCAGCACGTCCGCCGTAAATCGCACCGCCATCGCCAACATTCGTCCGCGCCCGTACTCCGCCAAATAGACGCCCGCCGCGATGCCCACCGGAATCCCCATCGAGCTGGCCAGCGCGAGAATAATTCCCGAGCCCAGCATGGCGTTCGCCATGCCTCCGCCCGGCTCGCCCACCGGCGCGGGGATGTGCGTGAAGAAGGCCAGGTTCAGCGAACTCGCGCCCTTGTAGATCAGGTATCCAAGGATCGCCACCAGGGGCACAATCACCAGCACCGTGCTCAACACCGCAAGTCCAGTCACCAGATGGTTTACCGCGTAGCGCCGCGCCGAGTTCAGCCGCATCCGCCGCGTCTGAAAGTCCGTCGGCGGACGCATTGGAGGATTGCCGTTCGTCTCGGGAAGTTGAATTGGATTCGCGCTCATGGTCAAATCGTCCTCGCCGGCGCGCCGCGCGTCACCGCCCAGACCAGCGCGCGCGCAATCGCATTCACCACAATCGTCACAATGAACAGCGCCAACCCAATCTCGATTAGCGCGCTCAGGTACATGTCGCCGGTCGCCTCGGTGAACTCGTTGGCAATCACGCTGGCCAGCGTATACCCCGGCGCAAACAGGCTCTTCGAGATCTCCGGGTGGTTGCCGATCACCATGGTCACGGCCATGGTCTCGCCCAGCGCGCGTCCCAGGCCGAGAATCACCGCGCCCACAATCCCGATGCGCGCGTTGCGCAGAACGCCGGTGCGGATCATCTCCCAGCGCGTGGCTCCCAGCGCCAGCACCGCCTCGCGCTGCGAGGTCGGAACCGCCATCATGATATCGCGCGCGATCGAGGAGATGATGGGCAGAATCATGATCGCCAGAATGATGCTCGCCGTCAGCATCCCCACGCCGAAGTTCGCACCCTCGAAAAATCCCGTCCAGCCCAGCGTTTTATAGAGAAACGGCCCCAACTGGTCGCGCATGATCGGCACCAGCACAAACACAGCCCACAACCCATACACCACGCTGGGAATCGCCGCCAGCAGCTCAGTCAGAAACGAGATCGGAGCCCTCAGCCTCTGCGGGCAAAGTTCCGAGAGAAAGATCGCCACGCCCAAAGCCAGCGGCACGGCCATCGCCAGCGCCAGCAGCGACGTGACCAGCGTGCCGAAGATGAACGGCAGCGCGCCGAAGTCCCCCGAGACCGGGTCCCACGCCGAGCGCATGAAGAAGCCAAAGCCGAACTGCGCCAGACTCAGCCTGGAACGCAGAATCAAAATCGTCAGAATGAACAGAACGATCGCGAAGATGCTCAGCGCGCACGCCAGCATCGCCGCCGCGAAGGTCTTGTCCGCCAACCCGCCGTTGCCGCGCTTGCTCAGGTACTGCCGGATCGCAGACGGTGGACCCTCCGCCGCAGCCGGCTCCGCGGCCCCGACAAACGACACGATCGCCGGCGCACGAAGCTGCGTCGCATCCATCTGCGTCGAAGGCGCAGTCGGCGGCGACGAAGGCTCCGGTTCTAGCTCAAGGGACATGGACGATGGTGTCACGATATATCTTCAATGGTTCAGCCGTCATTCCGAGCGCAGCTCAGAATCTCTGAATTCCGCAGTCGTTTGTTCTCTTCGCAGGACACACCAGGCCGAAAAACCATGCCGCGCGTCCGCAAACCCATCGCGCCCGCGCGGCACTCACAGTTTACTTGATGGTCGTAATGGTGCGCTTCACCATCGTCTGCACCTGGACGGGAAGCGGCGCATAGCCCATGCCGGAGGCCTCGCTCTCGCCATGCTCCAGCATCCAGGTCAGAAATCCCTTGACCGCCACGCCCTTCGCCGGATCGGCGAACTGCCTGGGAATCAGCAGCCAGGTAAAGCTTGAGATCGGATATGAGGTTGCACCCGGAGCGTTGGTGATCGACACGCGATAGTCCGCCGGCATGGTCTTCGCTGCACCAGACGCTGCCGCCGTAACACCGCCTGTCGTCGCCTTGATGTATTTGCCCGCGGCATTCTTCACCGTGCCATACGCCATCTTGTTCTGTAGCGCATAGATCAGCTCCACATAGCCGAACGAGTTCGGCGCCTGGCGCACCATTCCCGCCACGCCCTCATTGCCCTTTGCACCAATGCCGACCGGCCACTTTACCGACGTACCCTTCCCAACCTTGCTCAGCCAGTCAGGGCTCACCTTGGATAGATAGTCGGTGAGGATATACGTCGTCCCGCTCCCGTCCGAGCGATACACAGGCAGAATCTGCTTGCCCGGCAGGTTGGCGCCGGGGTTGTCCTTCACCAGCCGGGGATCATTCCACTTGGTGATCTTGCCCAGGTAAATGTCCGCGATCTCGTCTCCGGTGAAGTTCAGGTCCTTGCTCACGCCGGGGATGTTGTATACCGGAACGTCCGAGCCCAACACGGTCGGGATGTGCATCACCTTCACCTTCGCCTCAGCCAACTGCTGATCGTTCATCGGCCCATCGCTGGCGCCGAAATCGACCGTGCCCTCCGAAACCTGCTTGATGCCTCCGCCCGACCCGATCGACTGGTAGTTGATCTTCACGTTGGGATGCAGCTGGTTGTACTCGGTGAACCACTTGTTGTAGATCGGGTACGGAAACGTGGCTCCCGCCGCCGTAATGTTCTGCGCGCTCGCGCCGGTCGCAACCATCGCCAACAAACATGCCGCAATAAAGTTCAGTCTCACTGGTTCTCCCCTCGAAGTTGGAGCGCCCAGCCTGACCTGCCCTACTTCGCAGGCTCTGACGCATCCTTGTGTGCTCCAACCAGTGTGATGCCTAATTGTTACGGGGTGATTACATCCCCAAAAAAGACAAAAGAAACAACCTTCTGAAACCGTCATTCTGGCCTGAGCGAAGTCGAAGGCCAGAATCTCCGCATTTCGCTTTTGTTTGTTTCCTCTCAAGGGATGACTTCTCGCCGCTCATACCTCACAGCTCATAACTGAAATTAAAAATATCCAGCCGAACGCCCAGCGCGCCACCGCGTAACCAATCCCACTCCCCGCAACTCTCTCATTCCGAAATACTCCGCGCCCTCGGCAGCCTCACCAGAAAAACGCTCCCCGCGCCCAGCTCGCTCTCCGCCCGGATCGTCCCGCCCTGCATCTCCACCATGTGCCGCGCGATCGCCAACCCCAGCCCCGTCCCGCCAGACTCCCGGCTCCGCGCCTTGTCCACCCGGTAGAAGCGCTCGAAGATGCGTGTCAGATGCTCCGACGCAATCCCCGCCCCAAAGTCCCGCACGCTGAACTCCACCGCACCCGCACCCTCCGCACCAGATTCATCCCCGCCCGGCCCGTCTGCATCCAGCGTCCAGACCTCCCGCGCGCTGACCACCACCCGGCTCCGCTGGGCATCCTTCGCCTGCCCGTACTTGATCCCGTTCTCGATCAGGTTGCCCAGCACCTGCACCATGGAGTCGGTGTCCGCGAAGACCTGCGCCCCGGTCGTCTCGCCGATCTCCAGCTCCGCCTCGGCGTCCTGTACCATTCCGCTCATCGCCGCCACCGCGTCGCGCACCAGCACATCGGCGCGCACCGGCCTGGGGTGCAGTACGGCCTCGCGCGAATCCACCCGAGCCATGGTCAGCAGGTCCTCGGTCAACCGGCTCATGCGAGTCGCATTCTTCAGAATCGTCCCCAGAAACTCCCGTGCCACCGGGCTCAGCGACTCCTCGTGGTCCAGCAGAGTCTCCACATACCCGCTGATCGAGGTCAGCGGAGTCCGCAGCTCATGCGACACATTGGCCACAAAGTCCCGCTGCGTCCGCTCCACCTCTTCGATCCGCGTGATGTCGTGCAGCACCGCAACCGCGCCGCCCGCCGGCATCGGCGACGCATTCACCTCGAAGATGCGTCCCGGCGCCAGTGACGTCGTCCTCCGCTCGCACACCACCCGCTCGTCCAGCGCGGCCTTCACGCACGCCAGCACCTCCGGATCGCGCACCGTCTGCACCAGCGCATGTCCCACGCGCACGGCACTCGCCGCCGTCGCCCTGCTCGCGCTCACTCCCGCCAACAGCCGCTGCATCGCCTGGTTGGCCCACTGAATCCGCCCTGCTACATCCACCGCAACCACCGCATCCTGCATCGAGTCCAGCAGCGCCTCCAACTCCCGCCGCTCCTCCTGCACCCCGCTCAACACCCCCTGCAAATGCAGCGAAGTGCTCTCGATCGCCTGGTATGGATCTCCCCACTCCGTAAAAAATGTCTTCGCCCTTGCCGCATCGAACTCAGGAAGGGTACGCACCGCATGGCTCAGCTTCTCCATCTCGCGCCGTACTCGCCAGCCATAGACCAGCGCAAAGACCGTCGCCAGAGAGATGCCGCAGCCCCACCCCGCCCACCAGTTCCCTGGAACGATCACCGTCGTCAGCTCGACAGACGATGCAATCGTCAACATCATCAGAAATATCAGTCCCGCCAACGAAGCTCGACCCACGCCCACCTGTCCTTCCCAAACGCGATGCCAGACGCAACGCCGGTCTGCTAATTCCCAGCCTGCGCCGTCTTCGGAATCTCGAACCGGTAGCCCGCCCCGCGCATCGTCTTAAGATAGCGCGGCTCCTCGGCGTCCTCCTCGATCTTCTCGCGGATGCGGCGCACATACACGTCCACCGAGCGCGGCGTCACAAAGCGCGCGTCGCCCCACACCGCGTCCAGCAACTGGTCGCGGCTGAAGACCCGCCCCGGATGCCGCGCCAGGTAATCCAGCAGCCGGAACTCAGTTGCGGTCGTCGTCACCAGCTCTCCATCGACCCGCAATTGCATCGCGTTCGCGTCGATCTCGACGTTTTCGAATTTCACCACCGAAGGCGCCGTCGGCCGCTCGAATCGCCGCAGCACGGCCTTCACCCTCGCCACCAATTCGCGTGTCCCGAAGGGCTTCGTAATGTAGTCGTCCGCGCCCAGCTCCAGCCCCATCACGCGATCGTTCTCCGCGGCCCGTGCCGTCAGAAAGATGATCGGCACCGTGCTCAACGCGGCGTTCTTACGCAGCCTCCGGCAAAGGTCCAGTCCGTCGCCGCCCGGGACCATGATGTCCAGAAGAAACACCGCCGGCGGCTGCCGCTCCGCATCCGCCACAATCTGGCCAATCGTGAGATACGGCCGCACCGTAAACCCTGCCGCTTCCAGGTGATACTGAACGAGCCGCGAGATGTCGGCGTCATCCTCCAGCACGAAAACAATCTGACTCAATGCGTAATCCCTCGCTCTTGCCGCTTTTCAAATCTTTGCCGTGCCGCTGTCTACACCTGCCGCTGACAAGTCTACGTCCTCGAGGCTGGCCTCGGCATCCGGAATCGAACGCCTCGTCCTTCATCAGTCGTCCGGCGAGGCCGCACTTAGCTTAGCCCACATTCGTGTTTTCTTTTGCTAACGTACGATGAATCGTTCGCTCCATTCCAGCCCCCGCAGCCCCTGCAGCGCAGGTATACTGAGTTATCTTGCGGGGGGGGCGGAGATTTCCTATCGATATGGAAACTAAGACCCATCTAATTCTTTGTGTTGACGACGAGGTCGTCGGTCTCCGTGTGCGGAAGATCCTTCTCGAACGGGCCGGCTACCAAGTCCTCACTGCCGCCGACGGCCACTCCGGCATCGAGCTGTTCGCCACCCAACCCGTCGATGCCGTCGTCCTCGACTATGCCATGCCGGGAATGCATGGCGGCGACGTCGCGAAGAAGATGCGCCAGACCAAGCCCGAAGTTCCGATTCTCCTGCTTTCCGCCTACGTTGGCCTGTCCGACGAGGTCAGTTCGTTGGTAGACGTCTACATGACCAAGGGCGAAGGAGCGCCCGCACTCCTCGACAAACTGGGCAACCTGCTCTCCCTCCCAGCCGCATCTCAACCTCGGTAGCCGGAAAAGAACGCCGGACCGGCTCAGCCCGGGACAAAGGAAGAACAAGTTTGGAGCTTAAGCGATTCAAACAAACCCTCCGGCAGGCCATGATTCTCCCGATCGTCGCGTGCCTGTTCCTGGCAGGCGTGCTCGTCTGGCAAATGAACGGATCCAACACCACCGTAGGCCTGATCGAGCAATCCGATCAAAGGATTGCCCTGACCACGCTGATTGAGAAGCTCGTCGTCGACGAAGAGACCGGCCTGCGTGGGTACCAGGTCACCTTCGACCCGCGCTTCCTTCAGCCTTACCACGATGCCGAGCCCCGCATGGAGCAGGCTGTCCAGCAGCTTCGCTCTATCCTCGGGCCCCAACAAAGGGTACAGCTCGACCAGTTCGACCAGGAGCAACAGACCTGGCGTCAGTCCTTCGCCGAGCCCCTCATCGCCATCATCGCCGCCGGCGGCCGGGCAAACGATGACGACATCAACCTCACCGGCAAGGCCAGGATGGAGACCATGCGCTCCCTTCTGGACGGAATCGTGAAGGCTTCCGAACAGCGGCGCACCGATCGCATCGCGACGTGGCAGCAGCAGAGCCACCATGTCCTCACCATCCTCATCGTGCTCGCGCTGGGCGTTGGTCTTATCATCGGCATGTTTACCAGGAGCCGACTGGAGGCCGTCTCTGCCGCCTTCCAAAGATCGCTTGACCTCCAGCGCCGCCGCACCGAAGAACTCTTCCAGTCCGAGCAGCACCTGCGCACAACCCTGGCCTCCATCGGCGATGGAGTCATCACTTGCGACCAGGACGGCAAAGTCCAGTTGATGAACCCCGTCGCACAGGAACTCACCGGATGGCTCGAATCACAGGCCCGCAACCAACCACTCGATGAGGTCTTCCCCATCGTCAACGAGGGTACCCGCCAGCCGGTCGAAAATCCAGTCACCAAGGTCCAGCGCCTCAATCGCATCGTCGGCATCGCCAATCACACCCTGCTCATTCGCAAGGACGGATCGGAAATCGCCATCGACGACAGCGGAGCCCCCATCCGCAACGAAGCCGGCGAACTCACGGGCATCGTCATAGTCTTCCGCGATGTCACAATGGAGCGGCGAACCCGCGCCGCGCTGCTCGCCAACGAAAAGCTCGCGGTCGCCGGACGTCTCGCCTCCACGATAGCCCACGAGATTCACAACCCTCTCGACTCCGTCGCGAACCTCCTCTATCTATTGCAGCAGGACCCCGGGGATGCAGAGGCCAGGCATTTCCTCGAAATCGCCCAAAGCGAACTCGCGCGCGTCACCCAGATCAGCCGCGCCATGCTCAGCCTCTATCGCGAATCCAATGCGCCCGTCCCCGTCTGCCTGAAGGACATGCTCGACGATCTGCTGCTGCTCATGGAAGGTCGCTTCAATACCCTCGGCGTCCGGGTCTCCTCCGATCTCCCGCCCGAGATCACCGTCGACGGATTCCCCGCGGAACTCCGCCAGGTCTTCACCAACCTCATCACCAACGCCGCCGAGGCGGCTGCTGAGGGAGGCGCTGTCACGATCCGAATCGTCCCCCAGAAAGCGGGCCCCGATTCGTCAGGCCATCGGCTGGAAGCCGGAGCCGTCGTCAAGATTACCGATGACGGTCCCGGAATCTCCCCCGAGATCCGCGACCACCTCTTCCAGCCCTTCTTCACCACCAAGGGCGAACGCGGCACCGGCCTCGGCCTGTGGGTCTCGCAGGGCATCATCCGCAAACACGCCGGCACGATTCAGCTCGAAAGCCGCATCGATGGCCCCGACCGAGGAACCACCGCCTCCGTCTTCCTCGCCTCCAAACCCGTCATCGCCCCCGGCGGCGACTAACACCCCGCGATCTCCTCTGCCCTACCTCGACTCTTTCCCACTCCGATTCACGCACCGGAACCCCACCCCTTCAGCAACTCCCCAACCACCTTCGCCGTCTGTTCACACTCTTCCCTGCTCACATCGAAATGCGTGACGAACCGCACCACCCGCGGCCCCAGCCCGCCCGCCAGCACACCCTTCGTCTTCAACGCCGCGCAAAACGCAGCCGCATCCCCGCCGCTGCGCAGCTTGAAGACCACCATATTCGTCTGCACAGTAACCAGATCGATCTCCGCCACATCATGCGCCGCGACGGCCTCCGCCAGCAGGCGCGCATTCGCATGATCCTCGCCCAGCCTCGCCGGCATCTCTTCCAACGCCACCAGCCCGGCCGCCGCCAGCACACCCGCCTGCCGCATTCCGCCGCCCAGCGCCTTGCGAATCATCCGCGCACGCGCCATTGCCGCCGCGCTACCCACCAGCATCGACCCGACCGGCGCGCCCAGCCCCTTCGACAAGCAGAACATCACGGTATCGAATCCGCTCGTCAACTCCCGCACGCTCACGCCCAGCGCCGCCGCCGCGTTGAACACTCGCGCACCATCCAGATGTACCGGCAGCCCCACTGCGTGAGCCCCGTCGCAGATCTCCCGCGCAGTCGCAACAGGCATCACCGTCCCGCCCGACGACATGTGCGTGTTCTCGATACAAATCAATCCCGTCGACGCATGAAAGTGAACGTCCTGGAATATCACCCCGCGCACCTGCTCCCACGTCAGCACCCCACGCTCCGCCATCACCGTCCGCAGCGTGCAGCCGGAGAACGCCGCCGTCATCCCCATCTCCCAATCCAGCACATGCGCCCGCGCCTCGCACACAATCTCCTGCCCATGCTGCGTGTGCAGCCGGATCGCAACCTGGTTCCCCATCGTCCCGGTCGGCACAAACAGCGCCGCCTCGCGCCCGAACACCTCCGCCGCCCGCGCCTCCAGCCGATTCACGGTTGGGTCTTCGCCATACACATCGTCGCCAACCTCAGCCGCCGCCATCGCCGCCCGCATCTTCGCCGTAGGCCGCGTAACCGTATCACTCCGCAAATCAATCATCGTCGCCAACACATTCCCTCATTCTCTCGTTCAAACAATGGGTGCCCCATGATCACCCTGAACGAAGTGAAGGGTTTATCGTGGGGTTACTCACTTTGCAGCCTTATCCCTACACCGCAGCCCCCACCAGCAACCGGCTGAAAACCTCATTCGAAGCCATCCGCCCACGCGCAGTCAGCCTCACTCTTCCGTTCTCAACAACCACCAACCCAGCCTCCTCCACATCGCTCATCGCCGCAACAGCATCCCCTATCAACCCCTCGCCAAACTCTGCCCGCAGCTCCTCCAAATCCACTCCATCATTCATCCGCAATCCAAGAAACATCGCCTCCTCAAATCCCTGCTCCCTACCCACGATATCGACCTGTCGATCCGCCTCGGAAGCAAGCTGCACCAACGCTCCGTCTCCCTCATAACTCATACCTCGCAGCTCATACCTCGCTCCCAAAAACCGCTCCAAATCATCCGAGTTCGCCCATCGCACCGCGCCGTCTCCACTCCGCAGCATAGAATGCGCGTCCAGCCCGAACCCCACATAAGGCTCCCGCCGCCAATACTTCACGTTATGCCGCGATCTGTGATCGCTCTTCACGCCGGCCCGATGCCCTTCCCGCGCAAAATTCGAAATCTCATACTGCCTTACCCCACCCGCTTCCAGCCACTCGCACGCAGCCCCATACCACTCCGCCGTCTCATCCTCTGAAGCGACGTCCCCCGCCCCATACCTCACGCCCGAAGCCAGCATCTCCCGCCCCAGCCGCGAATCCTCATCCACCTCCAGCATGTACATGCTCAGATGCGGAACCCCGCTCGCCAGCGCCACCTCCACCGACTCGCGCCAACTCTCCGCCGTCTGCTGCGGCAGCCCCACAATCAAATCCACATTGATGTCTTCGATCCCAGCAGACCTCATCCGCCGAATCTCCGCCAGGCACATCTCCCGCGTGTGCAGCCTCCCCACGCCCGCCGCCTCGCGATCCACAAACGACTGCACCCCAAAGCTCACCCGGTTCATCCCCTGCCGCAGCATCTCCCCGAGCGTCTCCTCCCCCAACTGCCCCGGCGCGCACTCGAGTGTCACCTCCGCACCCGCCGCAACCTCGAACTCACCCCGCAGCGTCTCAAACAGCCGCCGCATCTGCTCCGCGCTCAACAAACTCGGCGTCCCCCCACCGAAGAAGACCGTATCCACCAGCCCCGGCAGATCCGCTCCAATCCGCTCCGCCGCGACCCGCGCGCCGCGCATCTCCGCGCACACCCGCTCGACATACCTATCCATCCGCGCAGACCCGGACGGCCCCGCCCCAAACACCCCCGAAGCGAAGTTGCAGTACGTACACTTCGCCCTGCAGAACGGCACCGAGATGTACACACCCAGCGAACTTCCCATCCAGATCAACACTCCAGACTCAATTCTTGCACGCAACCTCGATTCCTCCTTCGCGAATCCATCCATCCCCGCAACCATCTAAAATGAGGACACCCGGATGGCCGACGAGAAAAATCCAAAGCAACCGAAGCAAGCCGCTCCCAATGCGGCGAAGACCGCGCATGACGACGACGTAGCCGGCAAGGCCTACGACTCGCGCCTCATGCGCCGTCTGCTCACCTATCTGCGCCCGTACAAGCTCCAGGTCGCCATCTCCGCCGTCGCCACCATCCTCAAGTCCGCCTGCGACAGCGCTGGCCCGCTGCTCGTCATGATCGCCGTCGACACCTATATGGCGGCCAAACCACCCGAGCAGCTTCCCTGGCTCGCTCGTGAACTCAGCCGCTATCCCATCCCGCCCATGCGCGGCGTCACGCTCATCGCCGGCATCTACCTCGGCGCGCTCCTCTTCACCTTCCTGCTCGAACTCCTGCAGACCTACCTGATGCAGTGGACCGGCCAGAAGGTCATGTTCGATATGCGCAGCCAGATCTTCCGCCACCTGCAGCGCATGTCCCCCTCCTTCTACGATCGCAATCCCGTCGGCCGCCTCGTCACGCGTCTCACCTCCGACGTCGACGCGCTCAACGAGATGTTCACCTCCGGCGTCCTCGCCATCTTCGAAGACGTCTTCACACTGGTCTTCATCATCGCCATCATGCTCTACAAGAGCTGGCCGCTCGCGCTGCTCACCCTCGCCGTCATTCCCGCAATCCTCTTCGTCACCCGCATCTTCCGCGCCAAGGTTCGCGAGAGCTATCGCCGCCAGCGCGCAGCCACCGCCAAGATCAACTCCTTCACCCAGGAATACGTCTCCGGCATGTCCATCGTGCAGCTCTTCAACCGCGAGCGCCGCGCCTTCAACGACTTCTCCGCCGTCAACGCCGAAAATAAGCGGGCATGGACCGACGCCATCTTCGCCTACGCCTGGTACTACCCCGTCGTCGAGTTTCTCAGCTCCGGCGCTATCGCGCTAATCCTCTGGCGTGGAGGCGCCGCGGTCCTCAACGCGACCTCACTCACCTGGATCACACACCACCGCTACCTAATTCCACCGCACGGCGACGTCACCCACTGGAGCATCTTCGGCAACATCGTCACCATCGGCGTCCTCATCGGCTTCATCCAGTACGCCCAGCGCTTCTTCCGTCCAATCATGGACCTCAGCGAGAAGTACAACATCCTCCAAGCCGCCATGGCCGCCAGCGAGCGCGTCTTCAAGCTCGTCGACACCGAGCCCACCATCGTCTCGCCCGCGCACCCCATCCCCGGCAACGGCACCGGCTCCATCGAGTTCCGCAACGTCTGGTTCACCTACGACCAACACGCCACAAAAGCGGGTGCCCCAGGTCTCGCTTCTGAGACCTGGGTTCCCGACCCCAACATCGAATGGATCCTCCGCGGCGTCTCCTTCACCGTCTCCCCCGGAGAAGCCGCCGCCATCGTAGGCCACACCGGCGCCGGCAAGACCACCATCATCTCGCTCATGATGCGCTTCTACGACATCCAGCACGGCCAGATCCTCATCGACGGTGTCGACGTCCGCGATCAGGACCTCACCACCCTCCGCCGCCGCTTCGGAGTCGTTCTCCAGGACCCCTTCCTCTTCACCGGCACCATCGCCGACAACATCCGCCTCGGCACCAGTTGGATCACCGATGAGGCCCTCGCAGGCGCAGCCGAAGAGGTAAATATCGCTGACTTCATCCGCTCGCTCCCACTCGGCTTCGACGAGCCCGTCCGCGAACGCGGCGCCACCCTCTCCACCGGCCAGAAGCAGCTCATCGCCTTCGCCCGCGCCCTCGCCCACGCACCCGCCATCCTCATCCTCGACGAGGCCACCAGCTCGGTCGACACCGAAACCGAGCACCGCGTCCGCCTCGCCCTCTCGCGCATGATCACCGGCCGCACCAGCGTTCTCATCGCCCACCGCCTCTCCACCGTCCAGAGCGCAGACACCATCCTCGTCATGCACAAAGGCCAGCTCCGCGAGCGCGGCACCCACCAGCAACTCCTCACCCAGCGCGGCCTCTACTACAAGCTCTACCAACTCCAATACCGCGACCAGGAACTCGCCACTCCAACCTCCGACCCTGTCCCCTCAACCGCCTGATGGCCTCCTTTGTTTGTCATTCTGAGCGCAGCTCAGAATCCCCGTATTTCGCCCTTGTCTGTTCTCTGGTCGCCCCCGTTTGACCGCTCAATCGGCTGCAAAACAACTACAATAAAATGAGCGTCGACGGGACGATAAGACCATGGACAAGACGATCCGCAGAGTCACCGACTTCAAGGAGCAGCAGGCCGAAACCTACCGCTACTGGCAAAGCCGCACCGCCGCCGAGCGCATGGAAGCGGTCGCCGAGATCGTGCGCGATGCATACCTGACCAGAGGAATCGACGTCGAGGCACAGCCCATGGACAAGACCATCGTCCGCTTCGAACGTACTCCCATCGCACGCAAGTAGAGGACGTGGGTCCATGCTCAAAGATCAAAAAGAGCTCCTGGAACTCTTCAATGCGCACAGCGTCAAGTAATCTGGTAGTCGGCGGTCATGCCGTAGGCATCCACGCCGAGCCCAGAGGCACCAAAGACCTCGACATTTTCATCAAAGCTGACCCCGAAAACAGCCTCGCTGTCTTTCGCGCCCTGACGGAATTCGGCGCCCCCATCGCCGGCATGACGGCCGAGGACTTCAACGACAAGCCCACATCGGTCTTTCAGATGGGCGTCCCCCCCCTCACGGATCGACATCCTCCAGGGCATCGAAGGCGTGGACTTCGATGAGGCATGGCCCGAGCGTGTTGACGAAATTCTCGCCGGGCAGGTTCTCGCCCACGTCATCTCGCGAGACGATCTCATCAAGAACAAGCTCGCCGTGGGACGCCACCAAGACTTGGCAGACGTCGAAAAGATCCGCGAAGCCGCCCAGGCGAATAAGAAATCCTAAGCCATGATGCTGCCACGAGTTACCTAACTCGGGATGCGTGGAACCCGCAAGATTGCTTGACACCGCCCGTATAATTAAAGAAGGGATAAAGCAGCACCCAGCGTCGTGTCCGAGCCTCCCATCAACGAGACCCGGACCGGACCTGGAGAGCGCCGAATCTCACGCCTGACAAGCTCAAGAGTATATACCAATCGGTATATACCGATCTGCAAGTCACTTGTTTCCATAATTTTAGTATATATACCCAAGGGGGAGGGGTACCATGCAGGCAAGCAGTCCAGCAGTGATAGCCTCATCTCCTCGGGAGCGCATCATGCCCGCCAATCCGAACCAGGTCATCGCCAATCTTCGCGAACTAGCCGCCCTCACCTCCGACGCCAACGGTGCCCAGCGCATCGCCTTCACCCCAACGTGGCAACAGGCCCGTGACTGGTTCGCCGCGAAACTGAGAGGCCTCCCTGTAACCCGCCATCTCGACGCCGCTGGCAACGTGTGGGTCACCCTCCCCGGCGCATCGCCAAAGTCCCTCGTCCTCGGCAGCCATCTCGACTCCGTCCCCAACGGCGGCTGGCTCGACGGCGCGCTCGGCGTCGTCACCGCGCTCGAAGTCCTCACCGCGATCGCCCGCGACACCAACGGCCGCCCTCCCTTCACCGTCCGCGTCGTCGACTGGGCCGACGAGGAAGGCGCGCGCTTCGGCCGCAGCCTCTTCGGCTCCTCCGCCTTCGCCGGCACCCACACCATCGCCGCCGACCGCGCCCGCACCGACCGCGACGGCACCACCCTCGAAGCCGCACTCGCCGCCAACCACATAAATATAGCCAAGATCGGCGACGCCGCGTGCGAACGCGACAACATCGCAGCCTACCTCGAACTCCACATCGAGCAGGGCCCCGTCCTCGAACGCCTCGGCCTCCCGCTCGCCGCCGTCCTCGGCACCAAGGGTGTCGAGCGCCACGCCATCACCTTCCACGGCCAGGAGGCCCACTCCGGCTCAACCCCCATGGCCGACCGCCGCGACGCGCTCGCCGCCGCTGCACGCCTCGCCCTCGAGATCCGCACCATCGCCACCCGCCACTCCGACTCCGTCTGCACCATGGGCTCCGTCAAGACCTTTCCCGGCATCGTCACCGCCGTCGTCGGCCGTTGCGAGTGCACTCTCGATCAGCGCGACCTCGACCCCACCATCCTCGCCACCATGTACCGCGAAGCCCAGGAAGCGAGCCGCCGTTTCGCGGAACAAGAACGCTGCACCGTCGAGTGGTCCCGCATCTGGAACATCGAACCCATCCCCTTCCACCCCTCGCTCATCGCCCTCGCGCAGCAAGCGATCGCCGACACCGTCCCCGCCGGCACCACCGTTCTCAGCCTGCCCTCAGGCCCGCTCCACGACGCCGCCGAAGTCTCCCGCGCCGGCATCCCCACCGTCATGATGTTCGTGCAATCCCTCCGCGGCATCTCCCACAACAAGATCGAAGACACCACTGAGGACCATCTCCGCCTGGCCGTCACCGCCTACGACCGCCTCTCCGCCAAAACTCTCCAATGGATGGCCTCATAACGGGTCAAACTACCGAGAACAAACAAATCACCAGGAGGTTCGCCCATGCACGAAGGCATTCAAACCGTCGTCAGCAAACATTCCGTCGATGAAACCGTTGCCCGCCTGCAGGCGCTCTTACAGGAGAAGGGCATCAAACTCTTCTGCCTCATCGACCAATCCGGCGAAGCCATCGCCGCCGGCCTCACCATGCGCCCGACTAAGCTGCTGATCTTCGGCAACCCCAAAGACGGAACGCCGCTCATGGTCGCAGCACCCAGCACCGCGCTCGACCTCCCGCTCAAGATCCTCGTCGCCGAAACCGAGACCGGCAACACCATCGTCTTCTGGAACGATCCAGCCTGGCTCGAAGAGCGCCACGGCTTCCCAAAAGCTCTGACCGCGAACCTCGCCGCCGCCCAGGCCCTCGCTTATGCCGCCGCAAGCTAACGATGATCTACGCCCGCTTCTCCGCCGCATCGCACAGCTTGTCTACCCGCTTCTGCCGCGCCTCCACCGTCCGGTAATAAAACACCGCCATCAACTCGCCGCGCCGCTGCGCCGGAGTCATCTTCGCCCATCCAACTCTCGCCTTTGGCCGCACACGAAACGCCACATCGATCACCGGCGGAAGCTCCCGCTCGCCCTCCATCGTCGCCAGCAGCCGCTCCGCCATCTGCTCCGCCCGCCGCATGCGAGCCTCGTCGCTCGCCACGCTCATCACCCATTTACCGATCTCGCGCCGCATGTATTCGGTCAGCTCGCCGTACCACTCCCGCAACTCCGGCTCTTCGTCGAGAAGCACCGCCAGTTCATCCGGCAACTCCGCCTCCCGCGGCTCCATATCCGGGGCGATCACGAACTCCACCATCGCACCCACGCCAGCGCCAGCCGCTCGCTGCATCTTCTTGTTCACCAGCACAAAATGGCCATCGCGCCGCGTACCCGCAAACAGTGAAGTCCGAAACACTTCGCCGCCCACTTCCACCGTCACTCGCAGCCGCACCATCGTCTTCCATGTCGCCGCCACATCGAACGGCAGCCACGCCACCACCCACCCCAGGCCGTCGCCCAGCGGCTCCAGCACCGCCCGAAACCGCTTTGCCTTCGCCGCCACATCCACCTCCAAACGCCTCTATCGTAACCGCATCCAACCTCTCGCACGATCGGGAGACTAAACTTATCTTCATCGCCACCATCTCCAACCCGCGCATCTTTCTCTCCGCCGGCGAAGCCTCCGGCGACCACTACGGCGCCGAGATCATCGCCGAACTCTACACTCGCCTCCCCGCCGCCATCTTCACCGGCCTCGGCGGCACCGGAATGGAGGCCGCCGGCCAGCACCGCGTCGTCCGCGCCGAAGACGTCGCCCACATGGGCCTCACCGAAGTCCTCCGCCACGCGCCCTACATCCACTCGCAATACCGCGCGCTCGTCGCCGCCATCAAACGCGACCGCCCAAACCTCGCCATCCTCATCGACTTCCCCGACGTCAACTTCCGCCTCGCCAAACACCTCCACCGCCTCGGCGTTCCCGTCCTCTGGTTCGTCAGCCCGCAGCTCTGGGCGTGGAAACGCCGCCGCCTGCGCTGGGTACAGCAACGCGTCGACCGCATGCTCGTCATCTTCCCGTTCGAAGCCCCGTTCTACCGCGCCCGAGGAGTCGACGCCGAGTTCGTCGGTCACCCCCTCGCCACGCTTCCGCTACCAACCATCTCGCGCCAAGCCTACGCTACTCAAGCGAAGGGCATCTCGCAGGACCAATGGTTCTACGGCGGAGGGCCAAACGACGGTAGACCAGTGAAAGCGACGCCTGGAATCGAGCTAGGCAATATTCGTTACGAATTGGACCCGCTCAAGCCATGGATCGCCCTCTTGCCCGGCAGCCGCATCTCCGAAGTCCAGAACAATCTCCGAACGATGATCGATGCCGCATACGAGATTTCCGGCGACTACGAATTCCTAATTCCAATTGCTCCTACCATCACTGAGAAGCAGCTCAAGGCCATCCAATACGACATGGGTGACCTGTATCTCGCCAAAGACAATCCTCCCCGTGTGACCTTTGTGAGAGACGCCCGCGAAGCCCTCCACCACGCCCGCGCCTCCATCGTCGCCAGCGGCACCGCCACCGTCCAGGCCCTCACCATCGGCAATCCCTTCGTCGTCGTCTACCGCGTCTCCGCGCTCACCTTCGCCATCGTCAAACGCATGATCCGCTACCCCGCCGAAATCCCCGCCATGCTCGACGCCGACGGTAACCTCCCGATCGCGATGCCCAACCTCATCGCCGGCCGCCGCATCGTCCCGGAACTCCTCAACGCCCGCTTTACTGCCTCCAACCTCGCCACCGCCCTCCGCCCCCTGCTCGACGACACTCCCGCCCGCCGCGAGATGATTGCCGACCTCGCCGAAGCCCGCGCCAAGCTCCTCCCTACCCCGGACTCCAACCCCATTCACCGAGTCTGCGACGCCGCCGAAGCGCTCCTGCAACCCGCTCCAGCCCACGTAGCCCGAAACGCTACCCACACCGTCTAACTTCATGGGCACACCACGCGAGATAATTGCCAGATTCGTGCGTCCAACACGCAGCGTCTAGAATCACCCGTACAGCTTTACCATTACATTCAAGGTTGAACCGCAACTGAGGATTCTCAAACGCATGGCTCCCACCTCCCAAACCGGACCACGAACCATCCGCCGAATCCGGATCGCCGCCGCCATCCGCACCTTCGCCGCCGCGTTCCTCGCCGTCTGCGCCCTCTCGGTTCCCGCCTGGCGGTCCGCGTCTGCCGCGCCCGCCCGCCCGCAGCTCAACATCACCGGCTACGCCATCACCGCCGATCTCGACCCCGCCGTCAACCGGCTCACCGCCACCGCCGACGTCACCTTCACCGCCCTCGAAGACCTCACCTCCGCCACCTTCGAGCTCAACAACGGCCTCGGCATCACCAAACTCACGGACAGCAAAGGCACGGCACTCAACTCCGAGCGCCTCACCACCAACTCCACCGTCCACGTCACGCTGCTCGCCCCGCTCGCCAAAGGCTCCTCCACCACCTTCCACTTCGAGTACTCCGGCGCGCTCGTAGGCTCCGAGACCAGCCCCGTCGAAGGCATCAAACTCGCCGCCGTAGCCGACCCCATCAGCATCCTGCTCTACGCCGGCCGCTGGTTCCCGATGACCGGTCTCTTCACCGACCGCTTCACCGCCGAGATGCACATCCGCGTCCCCGCCGATGAAACCGCAGTCGGTAGCGGGACGACCACAAAGAAAACGTTGCCGGACGGACGAAACGAGTTCAGCTTCGTCTGGTCGAAACCCGGCTTCCCCGGCTCCATCGTAGCCGGTAAATTCCTCCCGGCCATCACTGCCTCCGGGATCAGCAACATCCACGCCTACGTCACGGAGAAGCGCAAGTCCGGCGCCTCCGAGTTCGCCGCCCTCGCTGGCCGCGAGTTCGAGTACATGACCAGCGTCTTCGGCCAGCCTGAATCCGGCCGCATCAACATCGTCGAGCTGCCAGAGGACGCCGTACCCGCCGCCTGGGCTCCGGAGATGGCCCTGATCGCCGGCAACCGCATCGTCGACCACAACTCTCAGCGCCTACTCTCCAACACGCTCGCGCATCAGTGGTGGGGCTCCGAAGTCTCACCCGCAACCCTCAACGACGCTTGGATCACCAACGGCATGTCCCGCTATGGCGAGTTGATGTACCTCGAAGACTCCGCAGGCAAGACTGCCTTCCAGTCCGCCATCAGCGACGTCTCCGCCGGCGCCCTCGCCTACGACACCGAGCCTCTCACCACGCTCGGCCGCCTCGATCCCTTCTCCCCGCAGTTCCAGTCCATGACCCTGGAAAAGGGTGCGATGGTCTTCCACATGCTGCGCTGGGAACTGGGTGACGACGTCTTCCAGAAGTTCCTCCGCGGCCTGCTCTCGCAATACACCGACAAAGGCATCCGCAGCTCCCAGGTCGAAGAGGTCGCCACCGCTCAGAGCCATCTCGAACTCACCGCCTTCTTTGCCCAGTGGCTCGACGGCACCGGAGCGCCCGCGTTCGCCGATAAATACTCCGTCTACCGCCTCGGCAACAACAAAGGCTTCCGCACCATCGGCTCCATCAACGAGGACCTCGACCTCTTCCGCATGCCGGTCGAGCTGCGCATCGAGACCGACGGCAAAACTGAAGACCGCCGCATCGATGTCTCAGGAACCGACTCGCCCTACACCGTCGAAACCTTCGGCCGCCCGCGCCGCATCTCCATCGACCCCGAAAACTGGCTGCTCAAGAGCACACCCGATCTCGCCGTCCGTGTCGCCGTTCTGCGCGGCCAGCAACTCGTCATTCAGGGAGACCTAACCGGCGCGCTTGGCGAGTACCAGAAGGCCCTCGACGCCAACAAGTCCAGCTCCCTCGCCGCATATCGTATCGGTGAGGTCTTCTTCACGCAGCGTAACTACCAGTCCGCCGCCAACTCCTTCCGCGACGCCCTCCGCGGCGACGACGACCCGCGCTGGACCGAGGTCTGGAGCCACATCCATCTCGGCTACATCTTCGACTGCACCGGCCAGCGCGAGCGCGCCGTCAACGAGTATCGCCTCGCAGTCCAGACCAACGACAACACCCAGGGCGCGATCAACGAGGCCCGCGCCGCCATGCAGACACCGCATAAATGCAGGCGCGCCGACGAATAAGCTGACCTCGTCCACTTCTTCGCCACACCGGATAGAGTTGCTGTCCAGGGTCGAATATTCGACTAAACTGGTTCCCCAAAGGGGACACCCCATGTTCCGTCGCGCCCGATTCTTCCTCGTCTTCGCTTTGGTCGCCGCCACCTCTGCATTTGGCTTCGCCCAAGCCGGGACGGGCAAGTTTCCCCCAGTTCCTTCCATCCCAGCCCAATCCGCACGTAGCGGTCGGTCTCCAGATTCGGTCGAAATTCCGGTCGCGTCAGTCGCGAAACTGGCACCGGTTGCCGCGGCCGCACCCCCAGCGCGGACAGCGCCCGCCCTGGGTCCCAAGTAAGCCTTCGGTCGCGGCTCTCAACTACACTGGTCACAATCGGAGATCTCATGACCCGTCTGCTCGCGCGCCTCACCTTCCTCCTCGCCGCTGCCATAGCGCCTGCCTTCGCTCAGACCGCCGCGCCCACCCCTCCGCCATCCTCTCCCGCACCGGCTCAATCCTCTACCACCCCAGTCCAGACGATCAAAGCCATCGCCCAACTAGTTGTCGTCGATGTGGTCGTCACCGGCAGCAGTCATAAGCCGGTTCACGGACTCAAAGCCACCGATTTCACGCTCACCGAAAACAATACCCCGCAGGTCGTCAGAAACTTCGAGGAGCACACAGCACTAACCCCAGCCGATGCAACGAAGTTCGCGCCTATGCCAAAGCTGCCGCTCGGCATCTTCACCAATTACAACCCCGCGCCCGCCAATGGAGCAGTTAACATCCTCCTGCTCGACGCGCTCAACACGCCCATGCGCGACCAGGCCTACGTGCGTCAACAGATTCTCTCTTACCTGAAGTCCACGCCGCCCGGCACCCGCATCGCCATCTTCGGACTCACCACGCGTCTCGTCCTCCTGCAGGGGTTTACCAGCGATCCCGAGATGCTGAAAAACGTGATGACCAAAGCGCCCAACAAAGGCTCGCCACTTCTGGACGATCAAGTCGGTGGCGGCGGAATCCAGAACAGTGCGGCCGACAACCTCGAAGACCTGGACGCCGATCCCACCCTCGTCGCCAATGTCCGCGAGTTCGAGGCAATGAATCAGAGCTTCCAGTTACAGCTTCGTGCAAAGTACACGCTCGACGCGATGAACCAGATCGCCCGCTATCTCTCCGGCATTCCCGGGCGCAAGAACCTCATCTGGTTCTCGGGCTCCTTTCCTGTCAACATCCTTCCCGACGCCAGCGGCATGCTCACCAACCCGTTCGCCGTAATGGCCAGTTCCGAAGACGAGTTCCGCGAGACCGTCGCCTTGCTCGCGCGCAGCCAGGTCGCGGTCTACCCGGTCGACGCCCGCGGCCTCACCAACTCGCCCACCTTCGACGCCTCCACCACCCGTAACTACACCGGCGCCAAGGGCATCGCGAGGATGAATCAGGACAGCGCAAATTTCTTCAACAGCACGGCCCAGGAAAACCAGACCATGACTGCCATGGCCGACGCCACCGGCGGCCATGCCTTCCTCAACACCAATGACCTCACCAAAGCCGTCGCCAACGCCATCGACGAAGGCTCCAACTTCTACACCCTCACCTACACCCCGACCAACTCCGAGCGCGACGGCAAGCTGCGCAAGATCAAGATCCAACTCGCCCGCCAGGGCCTTAGCCTCACTTACCGTAAGGGCTATTACGCTGACGATCCGGACAAAATCCGCACCGTCGCCGCCGTCAAACCCGATGCCGCCACCACAGCCGCCAACGCCCCGACGGCGTCGGACACCATGCATCTGGCAATGGCGAGAGGCGCGCCGACCCCACCGACATCCTCATCAAGGTCGGAGTCGTTCCCATCACGCCCGCAACCCAGCCCGAGGCCGATCCAGCCCCGGGCAACGTGCCCGCCCCGAAGGCCCACGGCCCCTACCGGCGCTACAGCGTCAACTATCTGATCGACCCCAAAGACTTCGCCTTCCTGCGCATGCCCGACGGAACCATCCATTCTGACTTCGAACTCATCATCTTTGTGTTTGACTCCGACGGCGTCGCGGTGAACTCCGTGGGCAATACCGTCCACATCACCGGTAGCCTCGATCAGATCAAACGGATGCTCGCCGACGGCATCTTCCGCCACGTAGAGATCAGCACCCCCGCCAAGGGCGAGTACTTCCTCCGCATCGCCGTGCACGACCTCCACCGCGACCACTACGGAGCCGTCGAAGTCGCGACCTCGGCGGTCAGGAACGTTGCGCCTCCCACCCCGCCCCCGCCGTCCCTGACATCGAAGTAACCAGCCTTGCCTCAAGTCACCCGCCACCAGCAGCAGTCTCATAGAATAAGCCGAAGGCGCGCCCCATTTGACCCGACCGCTTTCATCCTTCGCCGTCTTCAATCTCCGCCGACGGTCGCTGCTCCGCGGCAGCCTGCTGGTGCTGGGGAGCTTTGCCGCCTCGTTTCGCCTCTCTGGATTCCCCCACAGCCGCGCGACGCTGCTCCTGCTCATCCCCGCCGGCCTGGCGCTCCTCGGCACCTTCGACACCCTCCGCTGCATGCAACCGCGCCGCAATCTCTACCACGCCGGAGTCATGCTCTGCCTCTTCATGGACATGCTGGCCGTCTGCCTCATCCTTTTCTTCCTCTTCTTCCCCTATCTGTTTTAGGACGTGCGCGTTGCCCTTCCGGTCCGGCCTACCCACCCAACGCCCCACTTACGATAGTTGCGGTATACTCAGCCCCTGTGTTTTCAATTAAGGAGTCTTCCATGCTCAAGGGATTTCGCGACTTCATCCTTCGTGGCAACGTGGTCGATCTCGCAGTTGCCGTCATCATCGGCACAGCCTTCGGCGCGGTGGTAACCGCATTCACCAAGGGCATCATCATGCAGTTTGTTGCCGCCATCGTAAAGACGCCGAACTTCGATAGACTCGCCTTCATTCTCAACGGCACTCCCATCAACTACGGCCCGTTCCTCACCGCCACCCTCAACTTCCTGATCGTCGCCGGCGTCGTCTACTTGTTCGTGGTGCTGCCGCTGAACCATCTCATGGCCAGGATGAACAAGCCCGAACCCGAAGCCGCACCAGCCACCAAGACCTGTGGCGAATGCCTCTCCGACATCCCGCTCGACGCCAAACGCTGCAAGTTCTGCGCCCAGCCAGTGGCCTAGTCCTGTGCTGATTCCACCCAAAGGCCAAAGAATTTGATCAGCTCCCGTCCTCTCGCATCCCTGCTCCCGCTCGCTGCATTCGTTCTCTTCGCGGGACAGACTCTGCAGACCCGTGCGCAACCCCCGGTCCCGTCCTCTCCCACCCAGCCCCCTCCCGCCCACGTCTTCGGCTTCCGCGACTTCACCCAGCAAGCCAGATGGGACCAGGAATTCCTCTCCGTTCCTGACCCCCAACTCGCCCAGCAGCACCTGAAGGCGCTCACCTCCGCGCCCCACTGGGCAAGTTCGCCCGAAGACTATGCCACCGCGCTCTATGTCGCCGCGCGCTTCAAGGCCGCCGGCCTTCAGACCGAGATCGTGCCCTACAGCGTGCTGATGAACAAGCCAACGTCGATCCTCATCGAGGCCTTCGATACCTCCGGCCGCAAGCTCTTCAGCGGCCCCACCCGCGAGCACGTCGAACCCGCGGCAGACGGCGTCGCCGACCACTTCCAGGACGATCCCCGCGTTCTGCCCGGCTTCAACGACTCGTCGCCCGCAGCCGATGTGACCGCACCGGTGGTCTACGCCAACTATGGCCGGCTCGCCGACTTCCAATGCCTCGCCAACCTCGGCGTCAGCGTCAAAGGTAAGATCGTACTCGTTCGCTATGGAGCCGAATACCGCGGCGTGAAGGTATACATCGCCCAACAGTACGGAGCCAGCGGCGTCCTCATCTACTCCGACCCCGCCGACGACGGGTCCAGGGAGTTGCCGCGCTATCCCGCCGGTCCCAATCGACCCGACTCCGCGGTACAGCGCGGCTCCGTGCAGTTTCTGCCGATCTATCCCGGCGACCCCACCACGCCCGGCGTCGCATCGGTTCCGACGCTTCCCGCATCCGAGCGCATCCCCACTGATAAGTTGCAGTACGACCTCCCCAGCATCCCGGTCAATCCGCTCTCGTCGGCAGATGCAGCCCCCATCCTGCGCGCCCTGGGCGGCCCCGCAGCGCCCCGCGACTGGCAAGGCGGCCTGGGCTTCCCCTATCGCCTCGGCGGCAGCAGCACCGGGCCAGTCAGCGTCCACATGCGCCTGACCAGGGACACCGGCCTGCGCACCATCTGGGACGTCATCGGCAGAATCCCCGGCGCATCGGACCCGAGCCAATGGGTCATCGCAGGCAACCATCGCGACGCCTGGGTCTACGGCGCGGGCGACCCCGGCAGCGGCACCGCGGCCATGCTCGAGGCCGTACATGGCCTCGGTGTCCTGCTGCAGCAGGGCTGGAGACCCCGCCGCACCATCATCATCGGAAGCTGGGACGGCGAAGAGGAAGGGATGATCGGCTCAACCGAATGGGCGGAGCAGCAGGACACCAACAAGTACCCAACCGACCACCACACGGTCGCCTACTTCAACATCGATGTCGCCGTGTCGGGTCCGGTCTTCAACGCCGCGGCAGTGCCGTCGCTGCGCCAGTTCGTGCGGCAGATCGCCACGGAAGTCCCTTCGCCCGCCGGCGGTACCGTCTTCCAGCAATGGAAGAAGGATGACGACGAGGGCGTCAGCCGCCGCCACCCAGCCGACTCCACCCTCCCAGCCGCCGACGGGCGGTCCCCCGCCAACGAATTGCATCTCGGCAATCTCGGCTCGGGCTCAGACTACACACCCTTTCTCCAGCATGATGGCGTGCCGTCCACCGACATCGGCTCCGACGGTCCCTTCAGCGTCTATCACACCGTCTACGACAACTACGACTGGTTCATTCGCTTCGCCGACCCCGACTTCGCCTACACCCAGCAGCAGGCGCGATTCTTCGGCCTGGAGATTCTGCACATGGCCGACGCGGACGTGCTCCCATTCGATTACGAGGTCTACGCGCACGAGATTCACGGCTATCTGGACCAGGCGCGCAGCCGATCAATGGCCGCAGGGCTCAAGCTCGACTTCACCAGTGCGATGTCCGCAGCCGACCAGTTCGCCTCCGCCGCCCGCGCTGTTCGCACGCGCCAACTTACGCCGCCGAAAGACACCGCTGCCCTCGACCGTTCGCTCGCCTCGGTGGAGCGCGCGCTGCTCATCCCCGCAGGCCTGCCGCACCGCCCGTGGTACCGGCACAGCATCTATGCGCCGGGCGAATTCACCGGCTACGAAGCAGTGATGATCCCGGGCGTGAACGAAGCCATCGACGCCGCCAACACCCAACGAGCCCAGGCCCAACTCGACGTGCTCGCCCAGGCCCTGACCCGCGCCGCCAACGCCCTTAACTCAGCGCCACAATAGAGCCAGCAATCCGCCCCTTCCAAACCTACAACTTGCGACCCATCCCATAGCCCACACGTGCTATTCTCCCTGTCGCGAATCCACCCCATCATTGCTCTAGGAAGCGCCCCGAAGTGGGCGCACGGAGCACCCCATGATTAGCGATCTGATTCTCGCCTTGGTCTTTCTGGCAATGATCATTGCACCCGCCGTCATCACCATGCCTTCCCGGCGGAACGAGCGAGATTCTTTATGATCCAGGCCCGCGCCTTGGAACCCACACCGGACCTGTGCTGCCTGCCATCGCCGCACCGCATTCCTCAGGGCGTAGCCGGCATGGCGTTCAACTTCAGCAAGATCGAGATATCGCATCATCCTTCGCAGCGCAAGGCGCCCCTCCAGGTAAAGCCTCGGCCCGGTTCATCGTCCACCGCGCGCGCTTAGACCACAGCGTCCACAACAAAATCCCACGAGGTTCGCCGGCTACACAAAGCGGCTGCAGCAAAACGAAGGGCCGCATCCCTGGCGGATGCGACCCAGTTTTGCTTAGCCCGCGCCCTTGCATCTATTGGAAAGCGCCTCGCCGGTTGGACAGCGCCTCGCCGTCGCCGTTCGGATTAGCGTGGGGCTTCAGCCCCACAAATTAGGCAGATGGATTCAGGGGCTTTAGCCCCGGGCCTTTTCTTCGCGACGCCTGTCAGCCTTCATGCTGCTCTTTACCCGCGCAACGCCATCTGATCCGTCATAATCTGCGTCAGATCCGGCTTCTTCAGCCCATGTTCCTGCTCGTTGAACTTGTCCACCTTGCTCGACCAGTTCATGCTGCAGAACTTCGGCCCGCACATCGAGCAGAAA
>PKWK01000096.1:0-26127 GCA_003133205.1 Granulicella sp.
CGAAGCGAAGAACCCCCGCATTCAGCCCGAAGCGCCACAACCCCCCGGGGATATCCCACAACGCGCCCTGAGCTCTCCCAGGCAGTTCACCACTCAACCGTGCAATCCAACCAGCAACCAGCAACCAGCAACCCTCTCGCCAATCATCCTCGCCGCCGTCCAGGCCGTAGCCGTCCAAACCGCCCGCACCGGCCGCAACCGCGAACCGCGAACCTTCTCCGGTTCCCTTCTCCAACTACCCGCTCGTAACGCCTTACAATAGTGGGTAATGATTTTGTCCAATCTGGCCTCCCCGCTAGCCCTCGCCATGTTTTTCTTTCAGGATGACCCCTCCGCGCCGTCCGTACCCGTCGGCTCGCCCGGCAGCGCGCTCGTCGAAATGGTCCGCAACTCGGGGCCGGTAGCCTTCGGCGTCCTGATCATCCTGCTCGTCGCGAGCGTCTTTTCCTGGGCGATCATGTTCTCCAAGTGGCGGCGCTTCTCCGCCGCGCGCAAGCAGAGCCAGGGCTTCCTCCGCGCCTTCCGCAAATCCGGCCGCCTCTCCGAGATCGCCACCGTCGCCGACCAGTTCCAGCCCAGCCCGCTGGTCTCCGTCTTCACCGAGATCAACGACGAGTACCAGCGCCAGAGCGGAGGCCGTGGCATGCCGCGCAACCCCACCGCACTCGAGCGCGCCGCCCAGACCGCGTCCTCCGAAGCCCTCACCAACATGGAGCAGCGCATGACATGGCTGGCCACCATCGCCGCCATCTCGCCCTTCATCGGCCTCTTCGGCACGGTCATGGGCATCATCGACGCCTTCCACGGCCTCGGCACTGCGGGAGCCGCAACTCTTCGCGCCGTCGCTCCGGGCATCTCCGAGGCCCTCATCACCACCGCCGCCGGACTGGCCGTCGCCATTCCCGCGGTCGTCGGCTACAACCAGCTCACCGCGCAGCTCCGCGACTTCGCCGCGCGCATGGACGACTTCGGCCGCGAGTTGCTCAACGCCATCGAGAACGCCGCCATGCTCGCCCCGCCGGTAGTCGCACCTCCGCCGCCCGAAGAGCTCATCGCTCAGCCTCGCCGGAGGACATTTTGAAAGCCCGCATTGAGAGCGCCAAAGGCGCGCAATATACCAGCCTAGGCCGTAGGCCTAGGTTGGGCCCGTCCAATGGAATCCGAGGGCTGAAGGCCCGGCATAACGCGATGCCACGAACGAATCGGGACATGCCTGAGCTACGTTTGATCGTCATAAAAGGAGAGATTTCTTAAATCATGGCCATCTCCACCCGAAGCGGCGGCCAGACTCGCACCCAGACCGCGCTGGCCGACATCAACATCACGCCGCTGGTCGACGTGGTGCTGGTGCTTCTGATCATCTTCATGGTCACCGCACCCGTGCTGCAATCGGGCATCAATGTCGCCGTCCCGCGCACCCGCTCGGTCAACCAGCTCACCGAGCAGCGCACCGTGGTCACCATCGACAAGGACCAGAACGTCTTCCTCCAGACCGGAGGGCCGGACAAGCCGATCAACCTCACCGATCTGACCAAACAACTGCGCAGCGCCGGCAAGGGAGACCCGGCCAAGCGCACCATCTATGTCCAGGCCGACGGGCGAGTACCCTTCGGCGCTTTCGCTTCGGTCATGGACGCCGTCAAACAGGCGGGCATTACCAATATCAGCATCGTGACCCAGCCGCTTGAGTACAAGCAAGCGGGCGAAGCTCCGACACGGTAATCGCCCGAACGCGCGCATCCCATGGCAACCCAGACCAAAACTCGTGGCTTCAGCAACGGCGACCAGTTCGGCGGCGGAGTCGCAGGCTCCTTCGTGCTGCATGCCGCGGTAGCCGCGCTTCTCGTCGGCTGGGCCTGGTTCGCCCACTCCGGGCAGACCTGGGGCGACGCCACCTCCACCTCCGGCGCCATCCAGGCCACCATGGTCACGGCGCTCCCGCTGCCTCCGAAGCCGGTCGCCGATCAGACCAACGTCCTCGCCACCGACACACCCTCACTCGCGCCCGTTGTACCCGCGCCCCACGCCGTCGAAGCTCCCAAAGCCGACGCAATCCCAATTCCCACTAACCCCACCAAACCCACCAAGCCCGCGAAGGTCGCCGACAAGGCCACGCCTCCTCCGCCGCTCCATCCTCAGCCCACCAAAGTTGACCCCAACAAGGCGCAGACCGGCCAATCCGCCGCCAGCATCCCAATGAGCAGCACTCAGACGCATGCGGGCACCTTCAGCGTCGCCACGCAAGACGCCTCCTTCGGCACCCGCTTCGGCTACTACAACGAGCAAATCAAGCGGAAGCTCGAGTCCGAGTGGTACTCCGTAATGCTCGACCCACAGGCCCAGGGCCACCGCGTCTACATCACCTTCCGGGTTGAACGCGACGGCACGCCCACGGATATTCGTATCGCTCAACCCAGCGGAGACGCGACCCTTGATCAAACTTCTTTGAGCGCCGTCCGCCATGTCGACACCTTCGGCCCACTGCCGGATGGGTACCAAGGCAGCTATGTCAACGTCACGTACTACTTTGATCCTCCCCCGCGCCCTTGATGACCCGCGACAACCAAACATTCATCGCAACCATCTACCATAGAGAGAATGGATAGCACGACCCACACATCTCGCCAGCCTACCCGAATATCTCGCCTCACCGTTGCTGTTCTGGTCCTTTCACTCTTCGCGACCGTTGCGCTCCTCGTGCAGCCCGCCGTCGGGCAGGACCAGCTAACCGGAGGCATCAACAGCGGCGTCAGCACTATCCGCATCGCTGTCGCTGACTTCAAGCCGCTCGCGGGCGACGCGCAGACCGCAGCGTTCAAGAAGACCTTCGACGCAACCCTCTATGCCGACCTCGCGAGCGCCGGCATCTTCGACATCGTCTCCAAGAGCCTGATGCCGCCCGGCTCTCCCGGCACGCCCTCGGAGATGCAACTCCCAACCTACGCAAACGCACCCGCCAGCGCCGCCTTCGTCGCCTTCGGTTCGCTCGGTGTCGTTGGCGGTAGGCTGGTCACCAACGGCTTCCTCTTCGACGCCAAGAATCTCCAATACCCGCAGGTGCTCGCCAAGCAGTACAACGAAGAGCCCAGCGACGACTCGGCCCGTCAGATCGCTCACCGCTTCGCCGACGAGATCATTCTTCGCCTCGGCGGCGGATTACCCGGCATCGCCGAGACCAGCATCTACTACGTCAAGATCTCCGGCAAAGATCAAAAAGATATCTGGGCGATGGACTACGACGGTGCCAACCAGCATCCCATCACCCACCTCGGCACCGACGTCATGTCGCCGCGCGTCTCGCCGGACAACAC
The DNA here is from genome assembly GCA_003133205.1 of Granulicella sp. The sequence continues at coordinate 3,312 of PKWK01000096.1, forward strand.
GCGCCTCGCCTTCGCATCGCTCGGCAAATACGGCTTCCAGCTCAAGATGTACTCGCTGATCCTTGGCCGCTACGTCGCATTCCCCAACGGATCTACCGGTGCCACATCGCCCGCCTGGGCGCCCAGTGGCAAGGAGATCGCCTACGCCGCCGCGCCCAGTGGGCAGTTCGAGGTCTGGATCGCGGACTCCAACGGCAATCTCGCCCGGCGCGTCACCAACCTGCGGGGAGGCAACGTCTCGCCAGCCTATAACCCGAAGACCGGCGGAGAGATGGCCTTCATCAGCGGACGCACCGGCCTGCCCCAGCTCTACATCATGAACACCGACGGCTCCGGGGTGCAGCAGATGACGGACGGCGGCTACGCTTCCTCGCCCTCCTGGTCGCCCAACGGACAGTTCATCGCCTTCGCCTGGGACCGCAAATACGGCCCCGGAGCACCAGGCGGACAGGACATCTATATCATGGAGGTCGCCACCAAGAAATGGTGGCAGCTCACCCATGACGGTGGCCGCTGCGACTTTCCCTCCTGGTCACCCGACAGCCGGCACATCGTCTATGCCAACTCCACCGACGGTCGCGCCGAGCACACGAAGATCTGGACCATGCTCCCCGACGGCACGCAGCGCCGCCCGCTCACCGGCGCCGGCGCCGATATGCCAAACTGGAGTTGGAAATAGCGCCCTCTCGTAGTCACGACGGTGGTACCTCGCAAGGAACTCCTCCGTCGGCAATGTTGATTTTCAGTAACATAAGAAGTGACGCAGTCTTTGAAACGCAGGAGAAGCGATGACCGACACACAAATTTTTCAGCCACAATCAATCCGGACCAGGTCGGTTCGCACCGCATTGTTGTTGGCATTCGCAATGGCAGCCGTCACCGGTTGCCACAAGACATCGAGCCCCGCAAATCCTGCGAGCCTCGGACCCACATCATCGACACCGACGCCCGCGCCCACCGCAACACTCAGCGGCGATCCACTCGTCATTGATCTCGGCCAATCGGTCGTGCTCAACTGGCGCACCACCGACGCTACTGCCGTATCCATCGACGGCATCGGTCCGGTTAACGTCAACGGAACGCAGACCGTCTCGCCGTCCACCTCCACCAACTTCCACCTCGTCGCCAAGGGCGATGGAGGCACGGTTGAAGCCAACGTCCGCGTGACCGTCCGCGTTGCAGTCGCTCCCACTGTCCCCGGCGAAACCGCCGGGGCAGAAGGGTCGGGCAACATGGGTTCGGATGAGGTCTTCCACCAGAACGTCGCGGATATCTTCTTCGACTACGACAGCTACGCTCTGCGACCGGAAGGCGAGACTTCCGCCACCAAGGCCGCCGCCTACCTCGTCGCTCATCCAAACATCCGCATCGTCATCGGCGGCTACTGCGACGATCGAGGCTCCGCCGAATACAATCTCGCCCTCGGTGAAAACCGCGCCAACTCCGCCAAGACCGCGCTGGTCAGTGCCGGGGTTGCAGTCTCACGCATCCGCGTCGTCAGCTTCGGCAAGGAAAAGCAGTTCTGCACCGACGAAACTGAGGCCTGTTGGCAGCAGAACCGGCGCGCCCAATTCTCGCTCGACCGCTAGCCGTTTTGCACGGGGCAGTTGCCCATGCATCGCGGTCGGGCCAACCCCACCTGAGGTATGAACCTTATGATCGAATACCGCGTCCTCAAGCAGACTCGATTGGCCTGCGCCATCCTTGCGTTCGCTCTCGCTGCCACCCCGGCCTTCGCCGTCAACAAGGACATGGTCCAGCTCCAGACCCAGGTGCAGCAGTTGCAGGAAGCAGTCGCTCGCCTCCAGCAGTCCAACGACGAACGCATGGGCGTGCTCAAGGACCTGGTGCAGCAGAGCGCCGATTCAGTCAACAAGATGTCGGCCGCTGTCGACGCACTGCAAAAGCAGATGCAAAGCCAGCAAGAGGCCTCGACCGGCAAGCTCGACCAGGTCTCCGGCCAGGTGCAGTCGCTCAACGACTCGCTCGATGAGGTCAAGGCTCGCCTCAACAGCATGGAGAAGGCGCTTCAGTCTGTCCAGGGCCAGCAGCAATCCATCAACGCCACCTTGCAAAACATGGCTCCCCCCGCAGGCACCACTCCCGGGGCTACTCCTGGCAACGGCCCCACAGGCGTTCCGTCCGCCGATCAGACGGCGACTCAGCCCGCTCCGATCGCGGATGCCGGCAAGCCCTCCGCCGACGTTCCATTTTCATTGACTCAAGGACCGCCCCAGGGACCGCCGGCAACTGTCCCCTCCGCGGCTGGTGCGCCTGCCGTGGCAACCCTCTACAGCGCCGCACTCCGCGATTACATGGCCGCAAAATACGCGCTCGCATCATCCGAGTTCGAACAAGTCGCCAGCACCTATCCCAGTGAATCGCTCGCGGGAAACTCCTTCTTCTACATGGGCGAGATCGACTACCGCCTGGGCAAGTTCGCCGCTGCCGTCAAAGACTACGACCACGTCCTCGATCAATATCCCTCCAACCCCAAGATCCCGGTCTCGCATCTGCACAAAGGACAGGCCCTGTTGGCCATGAAGCAGCGCGAAGCCGGCATCAACGAGTTCCGCGCTCTTATCCAGCGCTTCCCCAACTCCCCCGAGGCCGCCCAGGCCCGCACCAAGCTCAACGGCATGGGTGTTCCCGTCGCTGTGAAGCGCCCCTCGTAGCCGCCCGGTTCGCCGTTTACATGCAATGCCGCGGCTCGCTCGTCTAAGCTAATAGGTTAAGTATCGTGTCGACTTTGCAGACTCGATGCTGGAGAGACAGACACCCGCGTGAAAGAGCGCATTCGCAGGCTGGACGGACACGGCAACGCAAACGGCACGCCTCTCCGGCTGGTCGTCGCGGCCCTGATTCTGCGCCAGTCCGCCGCACAGGACGGTGGGACCGAAGTGCTCGTCTGTCAGCGCAGGCCGGACCAGCCGATGAGCCTCAAATGGGAGTTTCCCGGCGGCAAGATCGAGGCCGGCGAAACGGCCGAACAGGCTCTCACGCGCGAACTCGACGAGGAACTCGGCATCGCCGCCGTCATCGGTCCCAGGATCGCGCAGATACGGCACAGGTATCGCAACGGAGGCACCATCGACCTCCAGTTTTTCGCGGTAAAGGAATTCACCGGCGAGATCAACAACCGCATCTTCAACGAAATCTGCTGGTCGTCCCTGAGCGCGCTGCCCACCTACGACTTCCTCGCCGCCGACCTCGGCCTCATCCGCGATCTCTCCGAAGGCAAGCTGCTCTAGCAATAACGCGAGCTGACCGCTCATACCTCATGCCTCATAGCTCACGGCCCGACAACAAAAAACTTAGCTCCCGCCACAACTGACAACCTGCAACTGTCAACCTGCAACTCGCCCTACCCACCCGTCATCTGGTTCCACATCATCACCAGCGAAAGCCCGGTCACGATCACGGCTGTTGCCCACGCCACCGCATTGAACCACCGCGAGTTGGTGTGCTTTCCCATCAGCTCGTGTTTATTGATCAGCTTCAGCATGAAGATCATGATCACCGGCAGCAGCACGCCGTTCAGCACCTGCGACAGGATCACTACCTTCACCAGCGGGAAGCTCGGAATCAGCACCACGCCCGCACCCAGGACGATCAGCGACGTGTAGAACCAGTAGAAGAACGGCGCCTCCTTGAAGCCCTTGTCCACTCCGCTCTCGAGGCCCAGCCCCTCGCACACCGTGTACGCGGTGGAGAGCGGCAGAATCGATGCCGCAAACAGCGACGCGTTGAACAGTCCCGCCGCGAACAGAATGAATGCGAAGTCGCCAGCCAATGGCTTCATCGCGCCAGCCGCGTCCGCCGGCACCGCGATGTCGCGCATGCCATGCACATAGAGCGTCGCCGCGCACGCCACGATGATGAACCACGCCACTATGTCGGTGAAGAAGCAGCCCACAATCACATCCAGCCGCGACGCCTTATACTGCTTGATTGAGATACCTTTCTCCACAATCGACGACTGCAAATAGAACTGCATCCACGGTGCGATCGTCGTCCCAATCACGCCGATCGTCATGTAGATATAGTTCTTGTCGCTCCACACGCCGCGGTCAGGAAGTACCACGGTCGCGCGCATCGCTTCGTGCCAGTCCGGCCGGCTCAGCACACCCGCGACAATGTACGCGATATAGAAGACGCTGGCGACCAGAAACACCTTCTCCACGCTCTTGTAGTCGCCCTTCACCACCAACAGCCATACCAGCAACGCGCAAGCCGGCACGCTCACGTACTTGGTAATGTGGAAGAGTTGCATTGATCCCGCGATGCCGGAGAACTCCGCCACCACGTTGCCGTAGTTCACGATCACCAGCATGATTATCATGAAGAAAGTCATGCGCAGGCCAAACTCTTCGCGGATCAGGTCGCTCAGACCCTTGCCCGTCACCACGCCCATGCGCGCGCACATCTCCTGCACCACGATCAGCGCCAGCGTGATAGGGATAATCGTCCACAGCAGCGTGTAGCCGTACTGTGCGCCCGCTTGCGAGTACGTCAGGATGCCGCCGGAATCGTTGTCCACGTTGGCCGTGATGAACCCCGGCCCCAGCACTGCGAGGAACAAGATGATCCGGATTCGCCATTGCTTCCAGAAGAGCTTCATCCGGCCGCCCGCGCTTTCGGTTGGTCCTGCGTCGCAATCTCGCACTGCACCAGTTCGTACAAGCGGCGCGCCGGAGCCTCCAGCGTCCCGTCTCCCGCCACCTTCACGTTGTGCTGCATATGTACTGCGCTCTTTGACGAAAACAGAATCACGCTCTCCGGATTCTCCACCAGCGCGGCCTTTAACATCAGCGACGCCAGCACCTCGCGGTCCGCCAGATCAGCGCCCACCTTCTCCGACCATCGCACTGCCCGCGCCTTATCCTGCTCGATCGATGCCCGGAGACTGCGGAAGTTCTCGCTCAGCGCCCGATGATGAATGCGAAAGCTCTTCATCGCAGGCACAGGCGCATCCAGCACCGACCACTCGAATTGCACTGTCCCGCAATACTCAGGACGCGCCGCCAGCAACATTCCAATCTTTTCCCGCTCGCTACCCACACCGAATGCCCCAATCGTCCCCGCAGCAACAGAATGCTCCAGCAGGCGCAGCAACTCCTCATCCCGCAGATCATCCGCGGTGATCTCATGCAGCAGCCAAACATCGATGCGGTCCGTCCGCAACTCCGCCAGGCTGCGATCCAGCGACTCCTTCGCCTGGGCCGCCGTGAAGCTGGCCTTTTCCGCAGGCTGAGTCGCCCTGCCCGCCATCTTCGACAGCCCCTGCTTCAACCCGGGCAGCGCCTTCACCAGCGGACGCGCCACCGAGCGCGCCAGTCCAATCAACCCCTGATGTTTCGCCGGCGGAATGCCGTACTTCGTCGTCACCGTCACATCGGCGCGATGCCGGCCGAGGAACTCCCCCACGCAACTCTCCGCCTGCCCGAACCCATACATCGGCGCGACATCGAAGTGGCGCACACCCGCGTCGAATGCGGCCTCGAGCATCGCAACCGACTCCTTGCGGCCCATCGCACCCATCAGGCTCGAGCACCCAAAGCCGAGGCGTGTCGTCCGTCTTCCTGTCCTACCCAGATCGATCGTCTCCATCGCCAGTCCCAAGAATCCCTCTTGCAACCATAACCCGCCAACGGCCCGAATACCGGTCCTTCGGCAGATCAATTTATAGGTCATTCAACGTGTCAAATTAGATGCGGGCTTTTAGCCATCTGGCGAACCCGCGCAAGCGCCGTGTGGGTTGGATTCGAAAATCCTGACTTGCGGAAGAAGCGACCTCATACGCTCGACGATCAGCCCCACCTGCCTGTCGTTGTGATATCCGCTCCGCTCTGCCCGTGCGCGTCCCGCGGCCGCAATCCGCTTTCTCACCGTCTCATCCGGAAGATAGCGCCGTACCTTCTCCACGCACTCCTCAATCGTCGAGAAGAATACTGCCTCCTCATCTTCGACGAACCGCTGCAAATGTCCCTCCGACCGCTCGACCAGGAGAAACCCTTCGCAAGCCGCAATCTCAAAGCTCTTGTGCGCGAACTCATCCTGGTTGGCATGGGTGAGAAAGCTCAGGTTGATCTTCGACTTCCATATCCCTTCGCGATACACGTCCCGGAACAGCTCTCCATGTCCGCGATACATCGCCGCAACCGCCTCCGCGGACAGATGCTCCTTCCACACCAACCCGCCCGACACCGTCACCGGCACACCGAACTCCTGCCACAACCGCGTAAGGAACTTGCCTCGCTGGTCATACGGCGTGCCGATAAACGACACCTCCCGGTCCCGATCCGCATCGCTCCAACCGGCCGGCGGCGGAAAGTGAATCGTCGGTTCATACGCCGTCTGAATCTTGATCACATCGCGCGCGCCACGGCTCTTGTAGTCCGCGATGTTCGCGTCGCGCTGCACCACATGCAGGTCGTAGTACGGAATGTCCTTCATGTACAGCCGCCAGCCCGGATCCTGCCGCGTGCCGAAGGGGTTGTCGATCATGTAGCTGACCGTTGCAATGCCCATAGCACGCAGCCGCTCCAGCGTCTTGGGCTGCATCCCCAGCAGCTTGTCCGTCCACACCAGGTCAGGCTTCTCGCGCTCGGCCATGTGCAGCAGATCGCGGTTCAGGCGATTGATCGATGCCCCCGCCGCCAACCGAAACGTAATCTTGGCCAGCAGTTCATTGCCGGGCAAGTACTCGAAAGCGTTCAGCGGCACAACCCGATGTCCAAGCCGTTCCAGCGCCCAGAGCCGGTAGAGCGACGAATCGTTCGGCGACAGCCCCGAGGCGTACAAAATTTTCAGACGCCCAGCATCCTCCGAAGCACCGCCCGGCGGGTTCGAGTTAGCCGGTCCTGGCTTCTCAGGCTGCTCAATCAAGGGGTAGGATTCGTTGCCAATCATTTCAAGTCTTCGTCCGCAACTGCGCGATTACCTGCTCTGCGTAAATCACGCCGGCAAGTTTCTTCTCCGCGTTCAAAACCGGCAGAGCGCGCAGGTTGTACTTATCGAACAGCTCCGCCACTTTCTTTCCACTCGCATTTATGTCACACGAGACGATGTGGCCATCGGACAGGCCCGCCACCCCGGTTCCCCGCGGCGCCAGCAGCACCTTCACCAGCGGCACAACGTCATGAAGCACCTCGTGCTCGTCCACCAGGAAGATGTGCGTCAGCGTCTCGAGGTCGCCTTCGAACTCGTTCAACGCCGCAACCGCCTCGTCCACCGTCGCCCCCTTGCCCAGCGAGATATAGTCCTTCGTCATCTCGCCCGCCGCCGAATCCCCCGAGAACTCCAGCAGGTCCTCGACATCCTGGCGCTCTTCGGGATCCATCTCCTCCAGGATCGCCTCCGACCGCTCATCCGTCAGTTCGGCCAGAAAGTCCGCCGCGGCCGCCGGATCCATCTCCTCCACAATGCCGGCGACGTGCTCCGAGTCGAGCGAATCCGTCAATGCCTTCTGCATCTTCGGTTCGACCTCTTCGAGCGCCTCCGCCGCAATCCCTTCATCCAGCGACGTGAACAGCGCCTGCCGCTCGGCCGGAGCGAGGTCCTCCAGAATGTCCGCCAGGTCGGACGGATGCATCTTCGCCAGCCTGTCCTGCTCGATCTTCAGCCGCACCCGTCGCGCCGGATCCCGATCGATCAAATCGACGAAGTCCCACGGGATCACACTCGTCCGGAACCGCGCCGAAACTCGGTCGACCGTCGCTGTGGGAAGCCCCTTCAGCAACCTGCGTACCGCGCCCCGCGTCCCTACCTCCACCTCGGCGATGCGCAGCGACAGCGCGTGCCCCACCAGAGGCCCGCCGGACCCGTCCGGCATCAACTCCTCACCCGCGTCGGCCACCGGCTCCCACACCAGTTCCACGTCGTTCACCCGGACCACCTTGTGCCCGTGCACATCGATAATCTGCTGGTCGAGCAGGTCGCGTTCCAGCAAAAGATACGAATCTTCCTTCGGCATCAACTTGGGTTTCGCCTGCCCACGCATCCGAAGGCCGCCCGCCGCTGTCATTTCCAGATCGGTCACCGCGGCCATCGACATCCGGTCCGAACGCCCGGCACCCGACGCTTTCACCACCAGTCCAAGCACATGGTTCGCGTCGTCAGGAGGACACACCGCGAACTCGCGCACATGGCCCAGCGTCCGCCCGCTCGCATCCTCCACAGGCGCGCCCATCAGCGCGGAAACACTCGTCATCTGATTTGCAGTCTTCGTCATCGTACCCAGTCTGCCCCCGGTCGCGAAGGCATACCTCTTACCGCATCCTACCCCAGCCGACCGCGCCGCCGCCTCACTAGAAATGATTTGCAACCAGCCGTCACCCACATCGACAACCACCCAAAGGCCGGAAATCCGCCCGCTGTCTTGACATTCGAGCAATCCGCAAGCAAACTGCCATCATTACCGAAGCCCGCCATCACCTGTAGGTCGGGATCGGCCAAAGGACCCGGTTGCCCGATTCCACAACAAGCCGTGCTTCATTCACGCTCGCTTCCTCCATCGAGAGCGTCGACATGGTGGAAAAAACCGCGGAGGACTTCGCCGGGCGCGTTGGATTTGATCAAGACACCGTCTCCAACATCGCCATGGCGGTGCGCGAGGCCGCTGTCAACGCTGTTCTCCACGGCAACGCCTATAACCCGGTGAAGCACATTACCGCGTCCTTCGAGGCCAATTCCGACGCCTTGATCGTTCGTATCACAGACCAGGGCCCCGGTCTCGACCCCAGCAACCTCCCCGACCCGCTTGCCCCGGAAAACATCCTCCGCGGCTCAGGTAGGGGCATCTTTCTCATCAGAGCCTTTATGGATGAGGTACACTTTCGCCAGTTACATCCCGGCACTGAACTCACACTCATCAAACACCGTGCGCCGGCACAACCGCCGGCTTAGTCCGAAAAGGAGAGATAGTCATGAGCATGAAAGTTGCAACCCGCCAGGTGGACGGAGTCACCATACTCGACCTCAGTGGCCGCATCACCCTGGGGGAAGGCAGTGTCACGTTGCGCGACACCGTTCACGACGTGATCGCCAAGGGATCAAAGCACATCCTGCTCAACTTGGAAAGCATCAGCTACATCGATAGCTCCGGCATCGGCGAACTGGTCAGCGCCTTCACCTCGGTCAGGAATGCGGGCGGCGAACTCAAGCTGCTCAACCTCACCAAGAAGGTCCACGACCTGCTCCAGATCACCAAGCTCTACACCGTCTTCGACATCTGGGACAACGAAGCCTCTGCCGTCAGCGCCTTCAAATAGCGCGAATCCATTTCGCATTAACAGAAACGGCCGCCGGATCAAATCCGGCGGCCGTTTCCTGTGTCTCGCTCAGTTTACTTCGAGAAGTCCACCTTCGGCGCGGTCTTCGAACTCGTGTCGGCCGCATAGTACCCCGTCTTCGGGTGGTAGCCGGCAAAGTTCGCCCAGATGTTATTCGGAAACTGCTGGATGAACACGTTGTAGTCCTCGATCGCCGCGTTGTATCGCGTCCTCGCAACCGCAATCCGGTTCTCCGTGCCCGCCAGTTCATCCTGCAACCGCATGAACTGGTCGTTGCTCTTCAGTTGCGGATAGTTCTCCTGCATCCGCATCAACGGCAGCAGCGCCACATTCAGCCGATCGTTGGCAGCCAGCTTCTCATTGGGCGTCTGCGCCGTCATCAGGCCCGCCCGCGCATTCGCAATGCTCGTCAGCACCGTCTCCTCGACGGTCGCGTAACCCTTCACCGTCGCCACCAGGTTCGGGATCAGGTCCCCTCGCCGCTGCAGGTCCACGTCAATATCCGAGAACGCCTTTTGCACATCCTGGTCCTTTTGGACCATCTGATTCCTCGCGCTCACATAGCTGCCGCCGGCAAACAATGCCACCAGCACGATCAACCCAAGCACTCCCAGCACAACCCACAAAGCCTTCATCGTCGCAAACCTTTCCCCATCAATATGTACGCCACAGCCACTGTTTCCGTTCCCTTGAACCTCGAACCTATCTTCTCAGAAGTCCCCGCTAGCGCCTCCGCCGCCCGAGCTTCCTCCACCAAACCCGCCAAATCCGCCTCCGCCTCCGCCCTCGCCGCCTCCGCCTCCACCAAAGCCGCCGCCACCACCGCGGCCTCCGCCACCAAGCAGATTGAACAAAACGAAGAACAGCAACCCAATGTGTCCGGTGAGGATCAAAACTCCGATCACCACCACCACGATCCCGGCGATAACAAACACCGCAAATGGGCTCATCTGGGCCTGAGGCTGAGTTTCGTAGTGATACTGCTGGACCGGTGCCCCGCCGTTCGCATCCAGTCCAAGGTTTACCCCAGCGTCCGCCGCGATGTCCTGCGCGAGTTCACGCACCGCAATTGGAATCCCCTGGTTGTAGTCGTTGGTGTGAAGAAACGGCTGCATATCCCGGCCGATATCTCCCACCTTCGCGTCGTTCAGCAGCCCTTCCAGCCCATATCCGACTTCGATCCGATACTTCCTCGGATTCAGAGACACGATCAGCAGGACGCCGCGGTCCGTCCCCTTCTTCCCCACCTTCCACTTATCTTCCAGAGCGGTAGCGAACTCCTCGATCGACGGAATCGCTCCCGACTTATCCGGGTCCATCGACTTGACCGTCACCACCGCGATCTGTGCGTGTGCCTGGTGGTCGACCTGCGTGCACAAGTCTTCCAGGCTCTGCCGCGTCTCCGGCGTCAGAACCCCCGCAAAATCATTAACGTAACCAGTTGGAGCTGGCAGCGCCGCCACCGACTCCGCATGGATCAATCGGGCAGGGACTACCAGCAGAACGGCAAACAAAAGCCAGCGCACACTTCGAAGCATTGCCCCCCATTCTACGCCGCTCTACGCTGCCGGCTTTTGCCTCCAAGGGGACCCGAAGGCCCCCATCCCCTGTTTATTGCGCTGACTAGCTGACTCGCTGCCCTGCTATTTCGATGCCGTCGCCGGAGCGGGCCGCGGCGGGCGCGGTGGAAGCGCAATTCCGGTCGCAGTTGCGGTCTTCGAGATCAGCCCCAGATGTTGATGCATGATCCCCATCGTCTTCACTACCTCTGCCGCCAGTTCTGGATCGGCCGCAGCAGACGCCTCCGTGTAGAAGCTGTGAAGGGTTTGCCAGTGCGCCTTCACAGCAAAGTTCAGGTATTCCGTGTCGAAATCCTTGCCCGAGAGGCCGTTCAGCTTGTCGTATTCCTTCTGCCCGTCCTTGCTCACCTTCTTCGGAAGCATCACGCCCAGCGAGTCCGCAACGGCAGCCATGTCCTTGTTCATCGCGGTATGGTCGTCCACCATCTTCTGCGCCAGCTCTTTCACCTCCGGCCCGCCCTTCTCGACCGCAAGCGCCCCCAACTTAACATCCGCCAGGCCACCCTCCGCCGCGGCGCGCACGAATTGCTTGTCCAGCATCTGCTGTCCCGTCTGCCCCGGAGCACCAAGCGAGTCCCGCATCGAGCTCGTCTGGTTTGTTTGCGCGCCGGTCGCCGGGTTCGAACCCGTCTGGCCAGGGGCGGGCTGGTTCATGCCTTGCGGGGATTGCGGGTACTGGGCAGAGTTGGCGGTTGGGTCGACCTGACCGACAAGAATCGACGGCGCCAGTAAAACTGCCGCTCCAAAGGCCGCAAGCCATATGCGCTTCATATTCATGGTGAAACTCCTCAATCTGGCCTTCATCCGGTGATGCCGCACTCGCGAGCGATCACGGCGTTGCTACATGCTTCACGCCGCACTTAATCTTGGTGCAAGAAATGCATGGAGAGTTGCCCGATACGCAACCCGCGCCCTGCACTCCTTTCACTGGAGCGTTATCCTATCCCCATAGGCTTAGAAGTGGCAATACTTTCCTCCGCCACGTTCCATCCATTCATTAACCACGTCCAAACCACTCAGGAGTCCCACCCAGGAATGTCCATCGCCCGCGTCTCCGACCCATCGAACCTGCCCGCCCAGCCGCCCATCGCCCGCCGCGATCCCACGCCGACCACACTCCATGGCGTAACCCTGCAGGACGACTTCCGCTGGATGCGCGACAAGAACTCGCCCGAACTGATCGCCTATCTCGAAGCCGAGAATGCCTACACCGCCGCGTTCATGGCTCCCACCTCCGACCTGCAGGCAAAGCTCTACACCGAGATGCTCTCCCACATCAAGGAGACCGACGAATCCGTGCCCTACCGCCTCGGCGACTGGTTCTACTCCACCCGCACCGTCGAGGGCAGCCAATACCCCATCCACTGCCGCCGCCCCGCAGCCAACCCCGACCTCAATTTCCCCTTCGACCCGACCCAACCCGAGCAGGTCATCCTCGACGTGAACGCGCTCGCAGAAGGCAAGCCCTTCATGGCCCTCGGAGCCATGGCCCTCAGCCACGACGGCAACCTGCTCGCCTACTCCACCGACCCCACAGGCTTCCGCCAGTACACCCTCCACATACGCGACTTGCGCACGGGAGAGGACCTCCCCGACACCGCCGAGCGCGCCGGCTCGCTCGCCTGGGCCGCCGACTCGCGCACCCTCTTCTACTCCACCGAGGACGAGACCACCAAGCGCCAGGACCACATCTTCCGTCACACCGTGGGCGCACCCACTGCGGAAGACGCACTCGTCCTCCACGAGCCCGACGAACGCTTCAACATTGGCGTCGGCAAAACCCGCGACGGCCAGTACCTCATGATCGAAGCCGGCAGCCACACTACCAACGAGTACCGTTTCCTCGCCGCCACCGACCCTACCGGCGAGTTCCGAATCATCGCCCTGCGTCTCGACGACCAGGAGTATTACCCCAACCATCGCAACGGCCTCTTCTACATCCGCACCAACGACGCCGGCAAGAACTTCCGCGTCGTCACCGCCCCGCCCGCCACGCCCGGCCGCGACCACTGGGCCGAACTCATCGCCCTCGATCCCGCGCATCCCCTCGAAGACTTCGACCTCTTCCAGTCCTTCGCCGTCGTCGCGCGCCGCAAGCTCGGCCTGCCCACCCTCGAAGTCCTCCGTTTCACCGATACGTTGGGTGCCCCATCCACCTATACATTGGGTGGCCCATCCTTTGCGGCTTCATCGCAAAGGGTGGGTTCAGCGTCGCCCGCGCCACCAACCCTCGCCCCACCCATCGCCATAGCCTTCCCCGAACCCACCTACTCCGCCGCCCCGCACGTCAACCGCGTCTTCACCACCGATGTCTTCCGCTACAGCTATCAATCCCTCGTCTCACCGCCCTCCGTCTACGAGTACAACGTCGCCCGCACCGACTCCGAAACCCCCATCGGCGAATCCAAACTCCTCAAGCAGCAGGAAGTCCCCGGCGGCTTCGACCCCGCGCTCTACGCCTCCGAGCGTGTCTGGATCGAAGCGCCCGACACCAAATCGCCCACCGGCACAATCCCCGTCCCCACCTCCATCGTCTACCGCCGCGACACCTTCCACCGCGATGGCACGAACCCGCTCTACATCTACGGCTACGGCTCCTACGGATACCCGCTGCCCGTCGGCTTCTCGCCCACGCGTCTCTCCCTGCTCGACCGCGGCGTCGTCATGGTCTACGCCCACGTCCGCGGTGGTGGAGAACTCGGCGACACCTGGCACGACGCCGGCAAGATGCAAGTCAAGCGCAACACCTTCACCGACTTCATCGCCGTCACCGAGCAGCTCATCGCCAAACAATTCGGCGCGCCCGACCGCGTCGCCATCGAAGGAGGTAGCGCCGGCGGCCTGCTCATGGGAGCCGTCGTCAACATGCGCCCCGACCTCTTCCACGTCGTCCTCTCCCACGTCCCCTTCGTCGACCTCATGAACACCATGCTCGACGCCACCCTGCCCCTCACCGTCGCCGAGTACGAAGAGTGGGGCAACCCCAACCAGCCCGAAGCCTTTAGCACCATGCTCAGCTACTCGCCCTACGACAACCTCGACGTCTTCAAACCCAAATCAGCTCCCGCAGCAGCTCCTACCTCTGAGACACCCGCAGCAGCCCTGGCTTCTGATCTTGCTTCCGCTCCTGCTTCTGAGATAGGTCCGGACTTTAGTCCGGACAATCAATCCGGCGCGAATTCGGGCTTTAGCCCCCGGGACACGGATTCAGGCTTCGATCAGCCCCCCATCCCCGCCATGCTGGTCAAGACCAGCCTCAACGACTCGCAAGTCATGTACTGGGAGCCCGCCAAGTACGTCGCCAAACTCCGCACCCTCAAGACCAACGCCACCCCGCTCCTCCTCCACATCAACATGGACGCGGGTCACGGCGGAGCCTCCGGCCGCTACGACTACCTCAAAGAAATCGCCTTCGACTACGCCTTCCTCCTAACCCAACTCGGCGTTGTCGAGGTCAAGGCTTAGGAAGCATATAAAACGGCTTCGCTACTTTGGCGGCTTCCTCAAGTTGCTGTGTAGAGAGGAAGAGAATGTCCAAATGCTGAGTAGTGTGGAAGTGTTTTCGGAATATCGCACCGACGCAATCAACGATTGCAGCAGCATTTTCTTTGCCGCCGTGCAGACAGAGTGCCACGTTCTGTCCAGGAGTTTCTTGATAAGAAACCCGAGTGAGGTAGGCTGCCGATACGGAGGGCTGAAACGACAGGCAATCCTCTATCAAACTTGACTTCAACTTGCGCTCGAAGGGTCCGTCCTGCTCTCCGAGGAACAATACCCGTCCGAGCTTTATGCGATACATTACCTACCCCGCCGCCGTCTCCTCTTCTTCCTCCACCACCTTGTCCCCCTCACCCGGAGCCAGAAACAGATTCGCCTCCAGCCCATGCTGCCGCGTGTAAAGGTCGTAGTACCGCCCGCCCAGCCGGTACAGCGACTCATGGGTCCCACGCTCCACGATCAACCCGGCCTCGATCACCAAGATCTGGTCCGCCCGCCGTATCGTCGATAGCCGATGCGCGATCACGAACGTCGTCCGCCCTTGCATCAGGTGATTCAGCCCACCCTGGATCATCGCCTCCGACTCCGAATCCAGCGAACTCGTCGCCTCATCCAGAATCAGAATCCGCGGGTCCGCCAAAATCGCCCGCGCAATCGAGAGCCGCTGCCGCTGCCCGCCTGAAAGCTTCACCCCGCGCTCGCCCACAATCGTGTCGTAGGCCTCCGGAAACCGCTCCGCAAACTCATCCACCCGCGCAATCCGGCAGGCCTCCAGAAACTGCTCTTCCGTCGCCCCCGGCCGCGAGAACTTCACATTCTCCCGGATGGTCCCATCGAACAGGAACGTCTCCTGCAGCACCACTCCAAGCTGCTCGCGATAGCTGCTCAGCCGCATCGCCGCAAGGTCCACGCCGTCGATCAGCACTCGCCCCGTCGTCGCCGTATGGAACCCGCAGATCAGGCTGATGATCGTCGACTTACCCGAGCCCGACGAACCCACCAGCGCGGTCACGCTTCCCGGTTTCGAATCGAAGCTGACGCCGTGCAGCACTGGCTTGCCCGTCTCGTACTCAAACACCACATGGTCAAACGCAACATCGCCGCGAATCGGCCCCGCGCTCTCCGTCCGTCCCGGCTCCGAGTCTTCTTCCCGCACATTCAGTATCTCGGTCGTCCGATCCAGCCCCGCCAGCGCCTCCGTCAACTGCGTCCCAATCGACACCAGTTGCGCAATCGGAGCAATCATGAACGCCAGCAGCATCGTGAACTTCACGTAATCGCCCGTATTCAGCCGCTGCGGTATCGCCGCACTCTCGTGCGCACCCACGTACATAATCAGTCCGCCCACCATTCCCAGCACCATGGTCGACGACAGCGTCATAAGCGACTGCGCCGACAACGAACTGATCACATTGTCCAGCAGCCGCTTCACGCCGCCCGCGAACACCTTCGCTTCGCTCTCTTCCGCGTGATATCCCTTCACCACGCGCACGCCGCCCAGCGACTCGGTCAGCCGCCCCGTCACTTCTGCATTGATCCTGGCCCGCTCACGGAAGATCGGCCGGATGGTCTTGAACGCCTTCTGCAGAATCAATCCAAACAGGGCCATAATGCAGAACGTCAGCAGCGTCATCCGCGCGTTGATGTGGATCATCAGGAAGAACGCAATCACCGCCGTCAGGATGCCGCCGACAAAGTCCACCAGCCCCGTGCCCACCAGGTTGCGCACGCCTTCCACGTCCGTCATGATGCGCGCCACCAGCGTGCCCGTGCGGTTCTCGTCGTAGAACGAAACCGGCAGCCGGCCAATATGCGACTGCACCTGCATCCGCAGCTGCGAGATCAGCTTCTGCCCTTCAGTCGAAAGCAGTTGCGTCAGCGAGTACGACGTAACGCCCTGCACAAAAGTCGCCCCTGCTACTCGGCCAATGATCCAAGGCAGCAGGTGCATGTTGTGCCCGATCATCACATTGTTGATAAACGGACCCGCCGAAACCGGCAGCACAAAGCTGCATGCGCGGTTCACCACCATCAGGCAGAAACTTCCCGCGATCAGCCATTTCCGCGGCCGCATCAGCGCCCAAACTTCGGGAAGCACCTTCTTCAACGGCGGCTTAGGCCGCTGCGCCGTCATATCGGCACTCGCCGCTCGACCGGTCCCCCGGCTCGACCGGTCTCCCGAAGGCATTCCACCACCCATCCCGTGCGATCCAAACGAAGCAGACATACTAACGTCAGTGTACCTTGTGCGCGCAACACGTCGAAAGTGCCGTCTCCAGCCTGCGAGTAGTCACCACGCAGCGAGAGCTATATCCTGAGCCTGCAAGAACGATTCTCTGCTTCTCGCGTACTTACTCCTATGACCGCACCCACAACTGCGGATGTCACCGCAACACAATCCCGAACGCCCTCTCGCCTCACATCCGGCACAGCAATCATTCTGGCTGTCGCCTCCGTCCGCCTGCTTCTCTACTTCATCGCCGGACCGCGCTACGGTTACTTCCGCGATGAACTCTACTACCTCGCATGCGGAGAGCATCCCGCCTGGGGCTACGTCGATCAGCCCCCCCTCATCGCGTGGATCGCCTGGCTCCTGCAGCACACCATAGGCACATCGCTCTGGGCCTTGCGCTTGCTGCCCGCACTTGCCGGCGTCGCAACCATCCTTCTCACAGGCCTACTTGCCCGCGACTTGGGAGGCCGCCGTTGGGCAATGTTCCTTGCCTCCCTCGCGGCCCTGATGGCGCCAGTCTCGCTCGCCCTCTCCCACCTGTTCACCATGAACGCCTTCGACCAAATACTGTGGACAGCGATTGCGTTCCTCGTCGTACGCATCGCCAAAGGTGGCCGCGAATTTCTCTGGCTTGCCGTCGGCGCGCTCGCAGGAATTACCATCCTCAACAAATACGCCGTCATCTTCTGGCTCACAGGAATACTCCTTGGCGTGTGCCTCACTCCGCTCCGTCAAAGCCTCCGCCAGCGCTGGTTCTGGTTCGGCTGCGCCCTCGCAACCGCAATCGCGATGCCCAACTTTCTATGGCAATGGCGGCACCAGTTTCCATTCCTCCAACTCATGCACAACGTCCGCCAAAGCGGCCGCGACATCGTCCTCTCTCCGCCCGCCTATCTCCTCGCCCAGGCCCAGATGCTAGGCTTCGTCGCCGCCCTGCTCGTGCCCTTTGCGCTCCTGTTCTTCTTTTCAAAACGCGGCCGACAGTACCGTGCACTAGGCTGGGCCTACCTCATCTTTCTAGCGGAGATGATGCTGCTTCACGGCAAGATGTACTACCTCGCACCGGTCTACCCCATGATCTTCGCCGCAGGCGCAGTGTGGATGGAATCTGCCACCCAACGCCGCCTCTGGATCTGGGCCAAGCCTGCGCTCGCCCTGGGGATCGCCGCCATCGCAGGCATCTACGCCCCAACGCTCCTGCCCATTCTCACCGTCCCCCACTTCCTCGCTTACGAACACACGTTAGGCATCGAGCAGCAGAAGTTCGAGCACTCGCAGCAGGGAGTTCTTCCCCAGCTCTACGCCGACATGTTCGGATGGGAGGAGATGACCCAGCGCGTAGCTGCGTACTATCACACGCTCTCCCCCAAAGAGCAACAGAAGACCGCCATCTTCGCCAACAACTACGGAGACGCCGGCGCAATCGACTTCTTCGGCCCCCGCTACGGCCTGCCAAAGTCCATCGGAGGTCACCAGAACTACTCGCTATGGGGTCCGCGCGACTATACCGGCGAGAGCCTGATCGTCCTGGGCGAGGGCAACGAACGCAACATGCAAACCAAGTGCACCAGCTACTCAATCATCGGCAACACAGACTATCCGCTCTCCCGCCCCGACGAGTGGCTCCCCATCTACCACTGCCACGGATTCAAGTGGAACCTCCAAACCATCTGGCCCCAACTCAAACACTGGCGCTGACCGTCCTGTCCTCCGCTCCGTCATATCCGCCGCTCCGTCAATACTCTGCGGGCCGTCATTCTGAGCGCAGTTCAGAATCTCCGGATTTGTCTGTGCGAAGGCTCATACCCTCCCCAAACCGCGTACCCGCAATTCAGCTCCTCCGAAGCGACCATCCCAACCCCGCCAGCTTTTCAGCCCGCCACGCATTCAAGTCACCTGTATACTCTCGCCAACCAAGGAGGCGGCCCGTGCTCGTCCTGAATCTCGTTGGCGGCTGGCTGGGCATGCTGGCCGGGGTGCTTTCCGGCGCGATTGTCGGATTATTCTTCCATCGCGAGGATTGGATGGGCGGATACGCATCCCATCGAAGGCGATTGACGCGGCTCGGCCACATCTCATTTTTTGGCCTTGGTTTCCTTAACCTCATCTTCGGAGTCACTGCCGGCCCGTTAAACCTTCACGGTTGGAGCCTCAGTATCGCGTCGATCAGTTTGATTGTCGCTGCCGTCACCATGCCGATATGCTGCTTCCTGACTGCCTGGAAGAAGCCGTTCCGGCATCTGTTTCCCATCCCGGTCGTGGCCGCTGCTACAGGCATTCTCGCCGTTTTGCTGGGCTGGAGGCGGTCATGAGACTTGGGTTGATTGCCATGAGCGGGGTACGGGCACATAACCCGGAACTCACGCCCCTTGGACTGACACTGCCTGGATTCGTAGAGCGCAACCGCGTCATTCCCGCAAAAATGGCGGTTGCCGAACTCGAAGCCGGCCTCAGAAATCTTGCCGGCCGGATTCAATCCGAGGAATTCACCAAAGAACGCCGTTCCCGCTTCTATGCAAACTATCGAACCAAGCGCCGTATCGCGACACCATGACTTGAGGAGAGATCAGCATGCCTGTCAAGTGGATCAAGCGTTTATTCATCGTCGCCGGGATCTATGAATTGCTTCTCGGAGCAGCATTTCTTCTCTTTGGCGCCGAGGTCTTCCAGCGGGCCGGGGTCACGCCACCAAATCACATGGGGTACGTTCAATTCCCGGCATTGCTGCTAATTCTTTTCGGCATCATGTTTCTGTGCATCGCGGGAGATCCTCATAGGCGCTACGACTGGATCCCATTTGGCATGGGATTGAAGGCTTCTTATTGCGGTTTGGTGTTTTGGTATCAACTCCATGGCGGCATTCCCCTGCTCTGGATTCCATGGGCCTGGGCGGACCTCGCCTTCCTTCTACTCTTCTTTGCAGCATGGCGGAATCTGCGCATACTAATGAAACTCTGATCCCGATTCTCAGTTGCGTCCCAGCCGTCCCCTACACCTCCAGCTTCCCGCCCCGCCGCGCCGCAATAAACGACCGCACGCACAGCCCCACAAACACCAGGCAAATCACCGCCATCGCCGCCTGGGCCTTCACGGCGATGGGATGAGCCAGCGGCCCACCATGGGCCTTCACATTCTCCACGATTACCATCGCGCCCGCCCCCAGAAATCCAAGCAGCCCCGCCGTCACCGCGACGTGCATCCACAGCATCCGGCGCTTGGCATCTTCCGTATGCGCCAGTATCCCCGACCACCCCAGCACCAGCCCGAAGTAAGTCGGGATCAACGCTGTAGGATGAATGCTCCCCGTCGCAAAAAATCCCCACGCGCCAACCGCAATCAACAGAATCCCAAACCCAATCGTCACTTTCGCCATCTTGTAAATCCTCCCCGTTGTCTACCCTCAGCATAATTCAATTGCAAAAAACCCAGCAAAATCGCGTGTCAAGCCCAAAAACGTCCTAACCCCATGATCCGAAAGGAGATATAGTTGCCGATTAGTTAACCTCAACCTGCTATAATTAAGGTAGTTAGTAAATAAGAAAACCCGGCCACCGTGCCGGGTTTCGCAGTTTAACGCCTTACAAGTCAGGAGCAGAAGTCCTTATGTTTGAATATTTTAGACGTAACTCCAATGGAATGATGATTTTGGCGACACCACAACCAGCTAACCCGTTGATTCGGAATATTTTACGTCCAAAATACCCCCTGCGAAAAAAACTTTCTCACGCAGCGGCCGCGCTCTTCACCGCCGCCAGAACCTCCGCCGGCGTCCACTCATTCGTCGGATACCACGCACGCACCTTGCCATCCTTCCCAATCAGCGCCGTCGAGAGCGAGTGCGTCAGCGTCCCCGCATCTCCGGGCGTGACCCCCAGGTCGAAAAACTGCTCCATCGCCTCCAACTCACCCTCCGGCGGAGCCGCAAAGTCCCAATGCGCGAACTTCTCCTTCGCGCCGCCCGTGTAGATTCCGCCATAGCTCTTCAGGATCGCCGGCGTATCGAACTTCGGATCGAAGCTGATGCTCAAAAGATGCGTCTCGCCGTACAGCTTCGCATCGCCCTGCAGCGCGTTGTCGATCTCCGCGAAGTTCTTGTTCATGCGCGGACAGAAGTCCGCCAACGGGCAGCGCGTGTAGATGAACGTCAGCAGCACCACCTTCCCCTTGAACTGGGCCATATGAATCGTCCGCCCGTTCTGATTCACCAGCTTGAAGTCCGGCACCGCATCGCCCGCCGTCGGAACGTGATACTGCACCGCCGGCTTGTAGTCAGGCCGCGCCTGCGCCGTCACCACGATCTGGTCGAGTTGCGGATCTACGAACCCATCCGCGGTCTTGTGCACCAGCAACGTCGCCGTGATCCGATCGCCCGAATGCAGCTCGCTCGCAACCGTCGGATCCTTCAGCTTGTACGACATCGTCATTGCCTCCATGAAGCCCGGCACCGCCTCATGGTCCAACATCACACTTCCCTTCGCCGCATCGACGCTCACGATCTTCCCGCGAATCGGAAACGTCTTCAACTCGCCCGCCGCCGACGCACCAGCACCAGACGCATTAGACGCACCACCGCCCGACCCCTTGCACCCAGCCACAAACACCACACTCAACACCAGGCAAACCACCGCTCGCCACACGAATCGCATCACCACACGCTCCTGCACCAATCATACTTCGGACCGCCGCACCAACCGCGCCTAGTCCGCCGACCTGCTGACTCGCTGACTTGCTGACTTGCTATTTCGCTGCCTTACCGACTCGCCGCTTTTTCCGCTCCCGTGAAGCGTATAAAAGGCGTATGGACGATCCTCCCGCGCTGCCCTCTCAGATTCAGCAGGCGCTGGAGCGCGGCTCCATCGTCCTCACCGCCAACCAGCGTGCCGCCCGCACCTTGCACCACGCCTTCGATCTGCAACAGCACGCCCTCGGCGTCACCTACTGGCAGCCTCCGGCGATCCTCGCATGGGATGCCTGGCTGGGAAGCCTGTGGAACCGCCTTCTGCTCGAAGGCCACGCCTCCGAGTTGCTCCTTAGCCCCACGCAGGAGCACACCCTCTGGCGCGCGAGCATCGCGTCAGACGCCGCCACCGCCAGCCTTCGCCCCATCGACGCACTCGCTGAGACCGCCGCCGGCGCGTGGCTACTGCTGCACGCCTACCGCGGTCGCAGCCGCCTCCAGAACTACCCAGGCAACGCCGACACCCGCGCCTTCGCCCGCTGGGCCAGCGAGTTCGAACGCCGCTGCGCCCGATCCCGCTACCTCACCGAGGCACAGCTTCCCGAAGCCCTCCGCGCCGCTGTCGCCGCCGGCCACCTCACTCTTCGATCCGGATTCCTGCTCGTCGGATTCGACTCCAGAACTCCGGCGCAAACAGCCCTCCTCGACGCAATCCAAACCACCGGCGCGCCCATCGAGGAGTTCGATCAGCCTCCGCCCGCGCCCAGCCGCACCCTCGCTGCCGCTCCCGACGAGCAAGCCGAACTCACCGCCTGCGCCCACTGGCTGCGCACTCGCCTCACCGAGCAACCCAACGCCAGCATCGCCGTCATCGTCCCCGCCATCGAGACGGATCGCGCCGAAATCGACCGCGTCTTCCGCCACATCCTCGCGCCGGAACTCGACGACATCACGGCGTCCACCGCCTCCAGTCCCTACGAGTTCTCGCTTGGCATTCCGCTCGCGCACACCCCAATGGCCGCGACCGCGCTCGACATCCTGCACTGGGCCATCGGCCCGCTCCCGCTCGACGGAGTCTGCGCCCTGCTGCTCTCGCCCTACTTCGCCACAGACAGCCCAGCCTCAACCGCCGAACTCCTCGCTCGCGCCGAGTTCGATGCCTTCACGCTGCGCCAGGAACATCTCCTCAAGCCCGAGATTGCGCTCGATTCCCTGTATGAGATCGTGGCCGGCTCGAAGCATGGCTCGAGCATGCCCCTTCTGCTCAACCACCTCCGCGCGCTTCGCCCTCTTTTCAGGAGGATAGAGCTCGCAAGCAGCAATCGCTCCAACGCCGACTGGGCCGCAACCATCCACGAGCTACTCGAAGCCGCTGGCTGGGCTCTCCCAAGTCATCTCGACAGCATTGAATTCCAGACCCGCCGCAAGTGGGAGAGCGCCCTCGACGAACTCGCCACCCTCGACTTCGATTCCGCCTCCGACAGCGCGCGCGTCTCGTTCAAGGATGCTCTAGCCGCGCTCGAGCGCATCGCCA
>PKWK01000096.1:26179-37593 GCA_003133205.1 Granulicella sp.
GCGAACTCGCCATGCCCGGCGCCGACCCCGCACGCGACACCGCTCACGCCCGCCGCATCACCGAGCGCATCGCCGCCAGCGCTCCCACCGTGCTCTTCAGCTACGCGCGGGACACCGCCGACAGCCACCAGCGCCCGTCTCCCGTACTCACTCACCTCGCGTTGGAACCTCGCCAAGCCTCCGACATCGCTCCCGCACAGCCACTCCCGGCGCCCATCGTTCTGGACGCATTCTCCGACGACGCGCCCATCCCATCCCCACCCGACCGCGTCCTGCTAGGCGGCGCGGGCATCCTTCAATCCCAGGCCGCCTGCNNCGCCTCTTCGCCTCCGCGCTCGACCCCGCCGCGCTCGGCCTCGATCCCACAGAGCGTGGCAGCCTCGTCCACTCCGTCCTGGAGCTTTTCTGGGCCGAGGTCGAGACGCAGTCCGCCCTCAAGCACATGCCTCGCGTCGAACGCGACGATCTGCTCTCCCGCTCCATCGGCACCGCGCTCGCCAAGCACCACTCCCGCCCCGAGCCCGGTTGGCCGAGCGCCTACCTCGACGCGGAGCGACAGCGCCTGCTCAATCTCCTACGCCCCTGGCTTGACTACGAGGCCAACAAACGCTCTCCCTTCACCGTCAAGTCGCGCGAAGAGAGGCTGCAGGACGTCCGCATCGGCCCGCTACGCCTGGACATCCGCGTCGACCGCGTCGATGTTGCCCACGCCACCGGCAGCGATGAATCCGCAGGCGAGATAATCCTCGACTACAAGACCGGTCCCGCCAAGCCCGCCGACTGGCTGGGCAACCGCCCCGACGCTCCCCAACTCCCCCTCTACGCCGTCGTCTCCAAATCACCACATCTCGCCGCAGTAGCTTTCGCCAGCGTCCGTCCCGGCAAATACATGGACCTCAACGGCTACCAGGCTCAAGACGGCATCCTGCCCAAATTTACTCGGCTCAAGACAGATAGCCTGGAAACCCAGGTCAGCGAGTGGCGTGAAGTCCTCACCACCCTTGCCCACGAGTTCCACTCCGGCGAAGCCCGCGTCTCACCCAAACAGTACCCGCAGACATGCCAGTATTGCGAGCAGCGCCTGCTCTGCCGCCTCGAGGTCGCCGCACTCGACGCCGAAGCCCTCGAAGATTCTGACTCCGATTCCGACTTGTCCGACTTCGCAGGCACAGAGGCGGACTTTGGCTAATCTTCTGCCTTTCCCCCTCTTGCTCTCACAGGCGCCGCACCCCGACCCCGCTCCACCGCCCGACGGGGAGGCCCGCCAACAGGCCCTCGACATCCGCCACTCCTTCATCGTCGAAGCCCCCGCCGGTTCGGGCAAGACCGGCCTGCTGATCCAGCGTTTCCTCAAGCTGCTCACCGACGACTCCGTCACCACACCCGAGCAGGTCCTCGCCGTCACCTTCACGAATAAGGCCGCCGCCGAACTGCGCGACCGCGTCCTCGCGCATCTTGAAGCAGCTCACCTCGGCTCCGCCACATTGAGTGACTTCGACCGCCAAAGCCGCGCCTTAGCCCTCGCCGTCCTCGCCCGCGATCAGCAGCTCGGCTGGTTCCTCCTCAACCATCCGCAGCGCCTTAATCTCCGCACCATCGACTCCGTCTGCGCTGAGATCGCCCGCACCCTCCCCGTCCTCTCCGGGAGCGGCGGCCGCCTTGCCCCCGCCGACGACGCCGGCCCTTTGCATCGCGAAGCCGCACGCCGCACGCTCCTTCTCCTCGGCAGTGGCGACGCTCCATTCGAAGCGGCCCTCCGCAATCTCCTCCTCCACCGCGACGGCAATCTAGCCAACTGCGAGTCGTTGATCGCCAACATGCTTAGCCTGCGCGACCAGTGGGGCGACCTTATCCCGCTCACCCAGCCCGAGCTTGAAGACGCCTGGCTGGATGCCAACGTCCTGCCCCGCCTCGAACTCGCGCTCGACCACGCCATCTGCACCGCGCTCACGCAGCTCGAACAAGTCTTCCCCGCTGACGTCCTCGCCGACCTGAGTGAACTCGCTGCCGAACTGGGCGACCTCGACGGCTATAACGGCCACCCTTCGCCTATCTCCATCTGCGCCGGTTGCATCCGCCCGCCGGAGGCCGTAACCGCTCACCTCGATCATTGGCTCGCGCTGATCCACCTGCTCCTCACGCCCTCCGGCGATTCCTGGCGCAAGGGCTTCAATGCTAATCACCTGGGCTTCAAGCCCGAGCACCACCACAAAGCCCGGCTAAAAGCCTTGATCGATCAGCTAAGTCGCCGCGATGGCCTGCTCGACGCACTCCTCAACGTGCGCGCGCTTCCTCCCGCCCACTACCCCGCCAACCAATGGGCCGTCGCCAAATCGCTCTTCCGCGTCCTCAGTCGCGCCCTGGTCGAACTTCAATTCGTCTTCGCCGAGCGCAACCAGTGCGACTTCACCGAACTCGGCCTGCTCGCCCGCAACGCCCTCGGCCAGGATTCCGGCGCCGAAGACCTGGCCGCCGCGCTCGGCGCACGTCTCCAGCACCTCCTCGTCGACGAGATGCAGGACACATCCACCAGCCAGTACGACCTGCTTGAACTGCTCACGGCATCCTGGGACGGCCACTCGCAGACCGTGTTCCTGGTCGGCGACCCGCGCCAGTCCATCTACCTCTTCCGCCAGGCACGGGTCGAGCGTTTCATCCGCGCCATGAACACCGGTCGCCTCGGCGAACTGCCCCTGACCCTCCTCCGCCTCACTGCAAACTTCCGCTCCCAGCGTAGCCTCGTCGATCAGTTCAACGACGACTTCGAGCTTATCTTCCCTGGCCCGAACACATCCGAAACGAACTCTCAGGCCCTCCCGTTCGCACGCGCCCAAGCCACCCTCCCAGCTTCGCCGCATGCGGAAGGCGTCCGCTGGCACGCCAATCCCATAGCTCCCGCGGCGCCCTCCTTGACCGTTGCGTCGTCGATCGCGGAGGCCATCCCGATCTCCGCTCAAGTCCACCGGCAGCAGGCTGACCACGATGCTCGCGAAATCCTTCGCATCGCCCGTCACTGGATTGCGGAACCCCTCCCGCCGCACCGCACCGAACCCTGGAAGATCGCCGTCCTGGTCCGCAGCCGTACCCATCTGCTCGAGATCGTCACCAGGCTCAGAAAGAGCAGCCCCCGCATCCCTTTCCGCGCGGTCGATATCGAGACTCTCAACGAGCGCCAGGAAGTCCTCGACCTCACCGCTCTCACCCGCGCCCTGCTCCATCCCGCCGACCGCGTCGCCGCCCTTGCGGTGTTGCGCGCGCCCTGGTGTGGCCTCTCACTCGCCGACCTGCACACCCTCACGGGAGTCGATGATCCCGACTTCAAGGAACACTCCATCCCGCGCCTCATGGTCGAGCGCGGACACCTTCTGTCTGAAGAATCATGCCAGCGCATGGCCCGCGTCTGGACCGTCCTCCAGGCTGCCGCCGCCCAGCGCGCCCGCCTCACCACTGCCCAACTCGTCGAACGCGCATGGCGCTCGCTCGGCGGCGATGCGTTGCTCGGTCCAGCCCAACTCACCAACGTGCGCCGCTTCTTCCAACTCCTCGACACGCTCGAAGCCGAGTCCGGAACTCTCCGCATCGACCCTGCGATCCTCAAGGAGCGCCTGCAAAGCCTCTACGCCGAACCCGACCCCATCCCGTCCGGAGTTCCCTTCGTCGAACTTCTCACCATCCACAAAGCCAAGGGCCTCGAGTGGGACGTCGTTCTGGTTCCCGCCCTGGAACGTAGCCCCGGCCGAAGCAACCCCCGCCTGCTCAACTGGTCGGAGATCGACTCGCCCGATGCCACCGTGCCATCAGAGGGCCATGCAGACGACCGGCCCGCACACATCATGCTCGCGCCCATCGCCGCCAAGGGCGAGGACATTGACCCGCTCTTCCGCTGGCTCAACGGCATTCATAGCAAACGCGAAGCTGCCGAACGCAAGCGCCTCTTCTATGTCGCCTGCACCCGCGCCCGCGAGGAACTCCACTTATTCGCCGCTCCGGATATCTCCGCAAAGGGAGAGATCAATCCGCGCTACGACAGCCTTCTCGACGCTGCATGGCCCGCCGCCGAACGCCACTTCGCCCAAGCGACCGCGGTGGTCCCAGCCGAGCCCCCCGCCCTCGCCCTCGCCGCCGGGGCCGACCCGTCTCGTCCCGTGCTTCTACGCGTGCCTCTTACCTTCGAGCCGGCCGCCCGCTTCGCCGCCTCACGCAGGCATAGACTGCCTTACGGCGATCCCGACAGCGACGCAGGTTCCAGCCATGCCCAGTTCTCTCGCCCCGAAGGCTCGTTCGCCGCCCGCTCCTTCGGCAACGTCGTCCACGCCTGCCTCGAGACCCTCTCCGACCGAATCCTCAACCGCAGCGCACCCGCCGCACTCCTGGCCGAGCTTCCCTCGTGGACCCCGCGCATCGCCGCCATGCTGCGCGCCGACGGCCTTCCGCGCGCCACCGTCGAACGCTACACCCGCGAAACCGGCGCAGCCCTGAACAACGTCCTGCGCGACCGCGACGGTCTCTGGCTGCTCGCACCCCAATCGCGTAGCGCCAGCGAATTCGCTATCACTGCGTGGCCTCAGCCCCAGAACGTCGCGAGCCAGACTACCCTCCGGCCAGCCTCAATTCGTATCGACCGCGTCTTCCACGCCGGCCCCGAGCCACACGCTCCCGGCGAAGACTTTCTCTGGATCGTCGATTACAAGACCACGGCCCACGGTCCCACCGGTCTCGACGATTTCCTCACAGCCCAGCGCACCACGTATGGCCCACAGCTCGAAACCTACGCGCGCATTCTCGCCCCGGCGCGATCAAAATCGCCCGGCGAGGTGCGTCTCGCCCTCTACTTCCCCACGATTCCACGCCTCATCTGGTGGAATGCCGCATCATCAGCCAGCGACTAAACCGCACCGCTGCCGTGCCGCACATCCTTGCCGCGCACCCAGAAAATCACGTCCTCCGCGATGTTGGTCGCATGGTCGCCTACCCGCTCCAGATTTCGTGCGATGATCAGCGCGTTCAGGCTCTGCGGCGTCAGCTCCGGCTTGTCCTTGATCAGCGTGCTCAGCGCGTAGAACGCCGCGTCGTTCATCTCGTCCACCTGGTCGTCCAGCGTCAGCACCGACTGCGCCAGTTCCGCGTCCGCCTCAATGAACGCCTGCAGCGCTTTGCGCACCATCGCCGACGCCAGCGACGCCAGCTTGGGAATGTCCACCGGCAGGTCGATGTTCGCGAACGCGCCCATCTCGCGCACCCTTACCGCGATGTTCACCGCCTGGTCACCTACTCGCTCCAGGTCCGCATTGATCCGGATCACTGACAGGATGAAGCGCAGGTCGATCGCCATCGGCTGCTCCATCGCAAGCAGATCGAGAGCCATCTGATCGATCTCGCGCTCCAGGCGATTGATCACCGGCTCGGACTGGAACACCATCTCACAGATCGAGAGGTCGCGCATCCGGTACGCCTCGATGGACCGCTGAATGGCCTGTTCCGCCATCCCGGCCATGATCAGCAGCCGCTCTTTCAGATCGTCGAGGTTCTGCTGAAACTTGATGCGGGTCGCCATCAAACATTTCTCCTGTAGGTTCCGGCGGAGGCAAGAACGTCCGCGCCGTTTTTCCTCCAGGAAAAACGGCCATCCTCAACTCCGTCCGATGCGAAGGAACAGGAAAAATGTTTCAACCGAACCTCCCAGTGATGTAATCCTCAGTCCGTTTGTCCTTCGGATTCGTAAAGATCTTATGCGTCGAATCAAACTCCACCATCTTGCCGTTCAGGAAGAATCCCGTATTCTCCGCCACGCGCGCTGCCTGCTGCATGTTATGCGTCACAATCACAATCGTATATTGGCTCTTCAACTGGAAGATCAGGTCCTCGATCTTCGAGGTCGAAACCGGGTCCAACGCCGACGCCGGCTCATCCATCAACAACACCTCAGGATCGACCGCCAGCGCACGCGCGATGCACATTCTCTGCTGCTGTCCGCCGGAGAGGCTCGCGCCCGACTTCTTCTTCAGGTCGTCCTTCACCTCTTCCCACAGCGCCGCCGACTTCAGACTACGCTCTACGGTTTCGTCCAGAATCGCGCGGTTGCGAAAGCCATTCAGCTTCAGCCCGCTCGCCACATTGTCGTAGATCGACATCGTCGGAAACGGGTTCGGCCGCTGAAACACCATCCCGACGCGTCGCCGGATCTCAACCGGGTTCGCATCCTTGTAGATGTCCAGATCGCCCATCTTCACCACGCCCGTCGCGCGCGCAATCGGGTTGGTCTCGTGCATCCGGTTCAGGCAGCGCACGAACGTGCTCTTGCCGCAGCCCGACGGCCCAATCAGCGCCGTCGCATGGTTGGCCGGAATGTTCAGGTTGATGTCCTGGAGCGTGTGCGTCGTCCCGTACCACGCGTTCAGGTGCTCCACATTGATGCCGACTCCCACTTAGCTCGCCCCCTTCATAATGCCGCGGCTCGCATAGATCCGCACCAGCGACACTGCCACCATAATCATCACAATCAACACCAGCGAGCCGGCCCACGCCAGCCTGTGCCACTCGTCATACGGCGAGAGGGCATACACATAAATCTGCAGCGGAAGCGCAGCTATCGGCTCGGTCAGCTTGTAGCTCCAGAACTGGTTGCCCAGCGCCGTAAACAGCAGCGGCGCCGTCTCGCCCGCAACTCGGGCAAACGCCAGCATACAGCCGGTAATAATCCCCGGCGAGGCCGTCTTCAGACTCACCGACAGCACCGTCCGCCACTTGGGCACTCCCAGCCCCAATGCAGCCTCGCGGATCGCGTGCGGCACCGTCGCCAGCATCTCTTCCGTCGTCCGCGCGATCGTCGGCACCATCATGATCGCCAGCGCGACACCACCCGAAAACGCCGAGAAATGATGCTGCTGCATGACGATCAGCGAGTAGATCGCAATGCCCATCACGATCGACGGCACCCCATTCAGCACATCGGCCGTGAACCGTATCGCCGTCGCCAGCAATCTGCCCCGGCCAAACTCGGCAAGATATACGCCCGCCGCAATCCCCACGGGAATTCCCATCAGGCTCGCCAGACCAAGCACAATCCCCGAACCCACGATGGCGTTTGCCATGCCTCCGCCCGGCTCACCCACCGGCGCCGGAATATGCGTAAAGAAGGCGAGGTTCAGAGAACTCGCGCCTTTGTAGATCAGGTAAATCAGAATCGCCACCAGCGGCGCAATCACCAGGAGCGTGCTCAGCACCGCTAGCCCGGTAACCAGATGATTCACCACATACCGCCGCGCCGAATTCAAACGCATCCGCTTCGACTGCATGTTCATCGGAGGCCGCATCGGGCCATTGTCACCAGCCAGAGGCGGGGTATGGAAAGGGTTCGCGCTCATCCTAGTGCACCCTCAACGGCGTGCCGCGTGTCACCGCCCATACCAGCGCGCGCGCAATCGCATTCACCACGATCGTCACCAGAAACAGCGCCAGGCCAATCTCAATCAGCGAACTCAGGTACAAGTCGCCGGTTGCCTCGGAAAACTCATTCGCAATCACACTGGCAAGCGTGTACCCGGGCGCAAACAAGCTCTTCGAAATAACGGGATGGTTGCCGATCACCATGGTCACCGCTATCGTCTCGCCCAGCGCACGGCCCAGGCCAAGAATTACCGCGCCCACAATCCCGATGCGGGCGTTCCGCAGCACCCCCGTCCGGATCATCTCCCAACGCGTTGCCCCCAGCGCCAGAACCGCCTCGCGCTGCGACGTCGGCACCGCCAGCATGATGTCCCGCGTAATCGAAGAGATAATCGGCAGGATCATGATCGCCAGAATAATGCTGGCCGTCAGCAGCCCCACGCCGAAGTTGTACCCTTCGAAGAAGCCGGTCCAGCCGAGATACTTGTAAAGCAAAGGTCCAAGCGAGTCGCGCATCAGCGGTACAAGCACAAACACCGCCCAAAGTCCATACACCACGCTCGGAATCGCCGCCAGCAGTTCCGTAAGAAACGAGATCGGAGCGCGCAGCTTATGCGGACAGAGTTCGGTCAGAAACACCGCGACCCCAAGGGCAAGCGGCACCGCCATCGCCAACGCCAGCAGCGAGGTTGCCAGCGTGCCAAAGATAAACGGCAACGCGCCAAAGTCTCCCACCACCGGGTCCCACGCCGAGCGCATGAAAAACCTAAAACCGAACTGCGCCAAACTCAGCTTCGATTTAAGAATCAAAATCGTCAGGATGAACAGCACGATGGCGAAGATGCTCAACGCGCACAATAGCATCACGCCGGCAAAGGTCTTGTCCGCAAAGCCACCGCTCCCGCGCGCCCTAAGAAACAGGCGAATTGGCGACGGCGCGCCCTCCGGTCCGGACGCCTCCGACTCTCCGACAAAGTTCGTCACCGCCGTCAGCGGCATCGCGGGTGCGGACGAATTCGGTTCTCGCTCGATGGTCATGTGCGGTGGAGTCACGTCTCTTTCCTGATTCCCGTCTCGGGCCGCGAACTCCGGATTACCAGACTCCGGGTGATTGTAACTGGGCGATCAGAGCATTCTCACCCGTTGCAAAGCGCGCTGCTGCGAATAGCCTTAACAACTCCGCGCGGCCTGTGGAATGCAGGCCGCGCGGCACAAACAGTCTACTTGACAGTCGTAATCGTTTTCTTCACCATAGTCTGCACCTGGACAGGAAGAGGCGCATATCCCATCCCCGTGGCCTCGCTCTCGCCATGCTCCAGCATCCAGGTCAGGAAGCCTTTGACTGCCGCGCCCTTCGCAGGATCGGCGAACTGCTTGGGAATCAGCAGCCAGGTGAAGCTCGATATAGGATACGAGGTTGCACCCGGAGCGTTCGTGATCGACACCCGGTAGTCCGCCGGCATCGTCTTGGCGGACGCCGCCGCAGCTGCGGTTACCCCATCAGGAGAGCCCTGGAGGAACTTGCCCGCCAGGTTCTTCACCGCACCATACGCCATCTTGTTCTGGAGAGCATAGATCAGTTCCACGTAGCCAAACGAGCCCGGAGTCTGCCGCACCATCCCGGCCACGCCCTCATTGCCCTTCTGCCCAATGCCGGCCGGCCACTTGACAGATGTGGCCTTCCCAACCTTGCTCGACCATTCCGGACTGATCTTCGACAGGTAGTCCGTGAAGATATACGTAGTACCACTGCCGTCCGAACGATACACAGGAAGAATTGCCTTGTCCGGCAAATTGGCACCCGGGTTGTCCTTCACCAGCCGTGCATCATTCCACTTGGTAATCTTTCCCAGGTAGATGTCCGCGATTTCGTCGCCGGTGAAGTTCAGATCCTTACTGACGCCGGGGATGTTGTACACCGGCACCACAGCGCCCAGCACGGTTGGGACGTGCATCACCTTGACCTTCGCCTCGGCAAGCTGCTGGTCGTTCATCGGTCCATCGCTGGCGCCGAAGTCCACCGTACCCTCAGAAACCTGCTTGATACCTGCGCCCGAACCAAGCGACTGATAGTTAATCTCGACTCCCGGATGCGCCTTCGCATACTCGGTAAACCATTTGTTGTAGATCGGATAGGGGAATGTCGCTCCCGCCGCCGTGATCTTCTGCGCGCTCGCCGCGCCCGTCACCATCAACGCCATAACCGCCGCAATCAGTTTCACTTTCACTTGTCTCTCCCTCGTGCCAAGGTTCGCACCGCCGCGCATCGAACGGTTCGATGCTTCGGACATTCACGCTTCCCTTGATATGCCTTAAACAGTCTCCTGCCTCTGTGTTACGGGAAGGTTACATATCTGTGAATCGCCCAATAAACCCTTATGACAGAGTGGATAACGTTTAGCCGTCAGTGCGCCTTCGGTAGCGTCACCAGGAAATTACAACCCTCATTCAGCTCGCTCTCCGCCCGGATCGTCCCCCCATGAGACTCCACCATATGCCGCGCAATCGCCAGCCCCAGCCCGGTCCCGCCCGACTCCCGCGACCGCGCCTTGTCCACCCGGTAAAACCGCTCGAAGATCCGCCCCAGGTGCTCCGACGCAATCCCAGGCCCGAAGTCCCGCACGCTGAACTCCACC
Source organism: Granulicella sp. (assembly GCA_003133205.1). The sequence goes on from PKWK01000096.1 coordinate 36,202, forward strand.
GCACCCAACCCATCCTCGCCGGCCCCGGAAACCTCCCGCGCACTCACCACCACCCGGCTCTGCGCCGCGTTGCGCGCCCTGCCGTACTTGACCCCATTCTCGATCAGGTTTCCCAGAACCTGCATCACCGAGTCCGTATCCGCAAAAACCTCCGCCGTCGTCGTCTCGCCGATCTCCAGTTCTGCCTCTTCATCCTGCACCAGGCCGCGCATCGCCTCCACCGCGTCGTGAACCAGTACGTCGGCCCGCACCGGAGCAGGATTCATCTCCGACTCCTGCGATTCCACCCGCGCCATCGTCAACAGGTCCTCGGTCAGCCGGTTCATCCGCGTCGCATTCTTCAGAATCGTGGTCAGAAACTCCTCCGCCACCGGAGTCAGAACTTCGTGGTCCAGCAGCGTCTCCACATATCCCGTGATCGAAGTCAGCGGAGTGCGCAACTCATGCGAGACATTCGCCACGAAATCGCGCTGCGTCCGTTCCACCTGCTCGATCCGAGTAATATCGTGCAGCACCGCTACCGCCCCGCCGCCCGGCATCGGCGACGCATTCACCTCGAAGATCCTGCCTGGCACCATCGTCGTCGTCCGCCGCTCGCACACCACCCGTTCCTCGAGCGCGACCTTCACGCACCCCAGCACATCCGGATCGCGAACGGTCTGCACCAGGGCGTGTCCCACCCGCACCTGGCTGTGAACCGACGACCCCGGAATCAGCCGCTGCATCCTCTGATTGGTCCACTGGATCCGTCCCGCCGCGTCCACCGCGACGACCGCGTCCTGCATGGAGTCAAGCAGAGCCTCCAGTTGCAGCCGTTCGGCCTGCGCCCCGCTCAGCATTTGCTGCAACCTCTGCGACGCCCCGTGCAGCGCCTGGACCGTATCCTCAAACTCGCCCATCCTGGGAAGCGATGCCGAGCTAGGATCGAACTCCGGGAGCGCCTGCACCGCCCGTTCCAACTTCCGCAAACTCGCGCGCAGCCGCCAGCGTGCCAGACCGGAAAAAACAAAGGCCATGGCGATCCCGCTAAGCCACATTGCCAGGCTGCTACCGCCAAAGACCGCCGCCGCCAGGCTCACCGAAGCAACCACCGCCAGCATCATCGCGAAGACCCAAAGCGCAAACGAGATTCTGGCGCTCACCCGCGCATTGTCGCCTGCTTCCGCCATCAATCTCCGGCCGGTGCGGTCTTCGGTATCTCGAACCGGTACCCCGCGCCGCGCATCGTCTTAAGATACCTCGGCGTCTCCGCGTCTGCCTCGATCTTCTCCCGAATCCTGCGCACGTACACGTCCACCGACCGCGGCGTCACGAATCGCGCGTCCCCCCACACCGCGTCCAGCAGGTGGTCGCGGCTGAACACCCGCCCTGGATGCCGCGCCAGGTAATCCA
>PKWK01000305.1 GCA_003133205.1 Granulicella sp.
CTAGAAAATCTTCATGTGGATGGTCAGATACTTCTTCGGGTCCTGCCGGATCGTCGTCACCAGCTTGGTGCTTTCGGTCAGCAGATTGTTAAGGTTGGTGCTGGTCGTGTCGTCGTTCAGCAACTTGCCGATCGTCCCCTTACCCTGGTTGATCTGAGTCACTATCTGGTTCGCCTGCGCCAGAGTGTCCGTCATATCCTTGGCAAACTTCGGATCCTTCAGCATCACGCCGAGGCCGCCCTTGCCGGCATCGGCATCGGCGAGAATCGAGTTCATGTGCGCCAGGGTCTTGTTGGCGTTGTCATACATCGCCTCGTCCTTCAGCATCTTGCCAGCAGAGCCTTTCCCGCTCTGAAGGTCGCTTGCGATGCTGTCGAACTTGCCGATCGTGTCGTTCGTGCGGTTGTACATCTCGGCATCGTCGTTCAAGAACTTGCCGATCGTGTTGTTCTTGTTGTTCAGCTTTGCGGTGACGTTGTGTACGTCGTCCATCGTGGCAATGAACTTGTTATAGAGCTCGGGGTTGGTGAGCAACTGGCCGAACGAGCCCTTGCCGGATTGCAGGTTGTCGACCACCGTGTTCAGCTTGGCCAGAATGACGTTCAGGCTCTCGATCGTACCCTGGCTCGCCTTGACCACATCCGTCAGGCTCGGTGTCTCCAGCGTCTTCAACTCATCGCCATCCTGCAACATCGGTCCGGTCGCAACCTGGCTGTTGATGTCGATGACCGTGTCGCCCAGCACGCCAACCGTGGTCAGCGCCGCCGTCGAGTCGGTGTGCAGGCTGGATTGGTATTTGCTGTCGATCTTCATCACCACCTGCACCGGCGTCGACTTGCGTTCCGGCGCCGTGACCACGGTGATGGTCTTCACCGTCCCGATCGTGACGCCCTGCAGGTTCACGGGCGCACCCACTTTCAGGCCGGCGGAGTTCTCAAAATAGGTGGTTATTGTCAGCTTGTGCGTGAACACTCCCAGCCCCGACGCGCTGGTCATCAGAAACAACAGTGTCGTCAGAATTACGGCCGACACCAGCACGATCACCCCGACCTTCAATTGCGACCATCGGACCTCCTGCTGGCTGGGCATAAACCTCCTCGAACCTGTGGGCGGAACCTGAGCGTATGCAACACCTCGCGCCGCGGCAGAGCTTGATGAGAGGGTACCATCCCTGCCCCCAAATCGCACTCCGATCCGCACTCCGCCTGCGTCGGTTTATGAGACCGTATAAGAGAATGGATGCAGAAACTCGAACCCGAGTTTCGGAAAGGCTGCCATGGTCGTCGGCGTAGGCACGGATCTGATGGAGATCGCGCGCATCCAGCAGAGCATAGCCCGCTTTGGCGACCGCTTCCTCGTGCGCGTCTTCACCCCGCGCGAAATCGAGTACTGCCAACGCAAAAAGAATGCCGCCGAGAGCTTCGCAGCGCGCTTCGCCGCCAAAGAGGCCGGCGCAAAGGCCCTCGGCACCGGCATCAGCCACGGGGTTGGCTGGCTGGAACTCGAAGTCACCCGCGAACCCAGCGGAAAGCCCCGCCTCGAATTGACCGGGCGCGCCGCCGAATGGGCCAAAAAACTGGGCGTGGCAAGAACCTCCCTGTCGCTCACCCACAGCCGGGACGTCGCGCTGGCCGTCGTGGTGATGGAAGACTAAGTAAGTGGTCAGTGGTCGGTTTGAGTACCCCTACCTCGCTTACCACTTACCACTGACCACTTATCACTTGTCCTTCCGGTCACGTGACCCCCGTACCTGCGTTGCCATCATGCGCCGGCACCATCGCTCCGATGAACACAGCAGCGGCAAACCTCCTCCAAGCCGCGGCGGCAGACCGACACCATGCAATCACTCGACATCCAGGCCTTCACCTATGAACAGCGCAACGGCCTGCTCCCCGTCCTTACTGCGGCCTTCAGCAACTGCGGAGGATGGGTTCTCGAGCGCAAAACCCTCTCGCCCACCAACATGGAGTTCCGCGTCGAGATTCAACTGCGCGCGATCCTCGACCTCTACGCCGCCATCATCGCNNCTGGCGGCCGAACTCGGCCAGATCGTCGCCATCCGCCTGGAGATCAACTTCCTCGACGACGTCACCCTGCATTCGCTCCTGTCCAGCGGCCCCGGCCTGGCCTAGGGATGCCGCCTGACGGATATCGCCTGATCCATACCGAAAATCGCACGTACAGGTCGCCACAGTTGACCCCGTGGCCGCGAAGACTGAGAATCGTTGATGACAGGCTTTCTCCATCCGCGCGGTCTTCGCGCCCACACTCCAGATTAGAGGTTCCCATGCTCGCCTATTTCGTTCTTCTGCTCGCCGTGCTCAGCCGCATCCTTCCCCACGCCTTTCACGCCACCGCCTGGAACTTCACCGCGGTCGGCGGCGGCCTGCTCTTCTTCGGGTCCAGAATGGGCGCAGCCGGACAGGCGCGCGGATTCACCCGCGGCAGCGCGCTGAAACTCGCGTCCGCGCTCGCGGCCCTCATCGCGACCGACTACTACCTCACCGTCTTCGTCTATCAATATCCGTTCCGCGCGAGCGCGTACCTGAGCACATGGCTCTGGTATGGCGCGGTCTGCCTGATCGGCATGGGTATCCTGCAAAAGCCCAGCGTGCTGCGCGTGGCCGCCGGCGCGCTCGCCACGTCGACCTCGTTCTTCCTGATCTCGAACTTCATGGTCTGGGCCGGCAGCGCGGTGGGAGCGATGTATCCCCGCACCCTCGCCGGACTTGCCGCCTGCTACACCGCGGGCCTGCCGTTCTATCGCAACGACCTCGCGTCGACCGCAATCACTGCCGGCGCGCTGTTCGGCCTGCCCGTGCTCGCCGCCAAGATCGCCGAGAGCATGCACGCCGCACACAACCAGCCGCTCGCGTAAAAAGCTCGCGGCTGTTGCAAGGCGGAAGCGAGTCAGCAGGGCTGCTCCCAGGTTTTTACCGTAGACCGCGTCCTGCGCGCACTGGAGCCGCTCACGCCCTGAGCGTCCTTGTTCTCCAGCCATTGGGAGTCGGGAACAGTGTCAGCTTCTGCTGAGACTCCTCCAGGCTGCGATGAACAGCAGCAGGAAGACTGCATCCGCCCAAGCCCACGGAATCCAGAGCGCAGGAATGCCGCCGTGCAACTGATGCCAGAACACGGTGACGATGTAGGCGGCCTTCAATCCCATGCCGTATGGGATCAGTTCGCGGCTGCCCTGCGGATCTCCGGCGATGCGAAAGTACATGATGGCGAAGAGGATCAGCAGCAACGCCGGGAAGTGAAGGTAGTCCATGTTATTCGGCAGCGTCACTCCGGCGCGCGCGAAGACCGCGTGGCTAAACAGGAGAAATGCCGCTCCCAAAACCGCGTCGTAGATTCCGCTGACGATGAATAAGGGCTTGATCCATTTATTGGCAGACATAGTGAGTCACCTCAATTGTGGGCTGCGGCGTGGCGGGTCTTCCGGTAGTTCGCATAGAAGCGCGCACGCCGTTGGTTCGTGAACTCCTCGGCATAAATCCGGCCAACGAGATTCCGCAGACCGGCTTCCAGGTCGGCAACCTCCATCTTCGCGGGACGAAAGTTGACGTCGAACAAGGTGCACAACTCCCACGCCTCTTCGCGCAGCAGCCTCCCTTCCGATTTGAGCCGGTCATACAGAGGCGTCCCGGGGAAGGCCGTCTGCACCGTGATCTGCACCTCGTACAGCCCGCTCTCGCGAACGAAGTTCCAGATCTCTTCGAATGACTCCACCCCGGCCCCGTCGAGCCCCAGCACAAAACACCCATTCACCGTGATGCCGCGATCCTGAATGCGCCGGATCGCTTCCATGTACCGGTCCACCTGGCGGGCCTTCCAGTTCGCCCTTTGCTCCACGCCATCCAGGGTCGAAAAGCTGGTGCCCTCCAGGCCGATGAGCACCTGCGCGCAGCCGGCGTCCTGCATCATCTCCAGAAGTTCGAGATCGTCGGCTACGGAAAGATCGGTCTCGGTGAACCATCGAACCTGCTCAGGCGCCAAAGCCTGCATCAGCCGCTTGCTGTGGGCCTTGTTCACAAACGTGTTGTCGTCGGCGAACTCAATGAACGGACTCTTCCACAGGGTCTTGATCCTGCGTATCTCTGCCATCACTCGCTCGACGGGCTTGGTCTTGTATGTCGGCGATATCCGCATGGATGCTGCACAGAACTCGCATCGGAACGGACACCCTCTTTGCGTCTGCACGGTGAGCCGGTTGTAGCGCTCAGGATCGAGCAGCTCAAACCGCGGCATCGGCGACTGGTTCAGATCGAAGTTCTGGCCGCGCGCGTCGTAGACCTTCGCGAGCTCGCCGCCCGGCGACGTCAGGTCGGCCATCACGCGGGGCCACACCGTCTCTCCCTCACCAACCACGATGGCATCGGCGTGTGCGGCGGCCTCGTCCGGAACCGCACTGACGTGAAGTCCGCCCAGGATCACCTTGGTCCCGAGCGACCGATATCGGTCGGCCAGAGCATAGGCCTCCCCGATCTGCGCAGAGAAACTGGAGATCGCAACCGCGTCGAACTCTTCCGGCACGCCCTCCACCTGGGCGATATCGGACACCTCGAGGTACTTCGTATCAACGGACTCCGGCGTCATGCCGGCAAGAGTCAGCAGCCCCAGGCTCGGCAGCGACGCAATGACGCGGCTGCGTTCGACGAATCCCGGCAGCGTGAGCCCCAGAGCCATCAGCTCTGAGTTATGCACCCGCACTCCGCTCATGGCAATCAATCCAAGTTTCATGGTCGGCTCCAGCCCAGCAGAACAGCGGGAATCCCGGTAGTCGCGGCGACCACCGGGATCGGAAACAGATGCCGGAACGGCTTCTTCCGGGCAGTCAGGAAGCAGCAAATTGGCATCGTGATGGCAGCGACAATCAAGCTTAGCGACGCCGTCCTAAGGCTCCCACCATGGAGATTCAAGGGACCGGCCGTCACTCCGAAGAAGAGGTTCAGGAAGCCAAGGCCAAAAAAAGAGATGTGGCCGAGCCGCGTCAACCGTCTGCGATCGGACGCGTATCCCCCCATCCAATCCTCACGATGGAAGAACAATCCGACGATCGCCCCGCAGAGCACTCCGGCCAACATACCCAGCCAGCCGCCTACAAGATTCAGAACGAGCACGTGCGGCCTCCCTCGTCGGCCACGAGTATACAAGTGTGCTGATTCGTTGCTGGAATTTGTTTTTGCGGGTCAGGCGCGGCGGTCTTGCAAGGAATAGCCTGCAGTTGGCTAAGTAATCAGCGTCGAGTCGTCCGGCTCTGTCGCTGCCTCATCCTGCTCGCCCGTCTCTTCCAGCGGAAACTGCGCGCCCGCCCGTCCGGCGAACAGCTTGCGCAGGACATAGACAAACAGCCCCAGCACAATCGCACCCACAAACCCCAGCGCGATCCCAAGATGCTCGTGGATCGCCTGCCGGCCAGCATGCGCGATCTCCGGGCCGTAGAAGATCGTGATCAGCGCGCACACCATAAACTGGATGAATTTGCCGCAGAAGATCGCCGTCGCGAATGGCAGCGGCTTCATCTCGAACACGCCCGCCGCAAACTCGAACAGCTTGATCGGCATCGGCGGAGGCATCATCGCGGGCACCATGATCGCCATGAACTCCTGCCGCTCGAACCGATCGCGCAGCCCCTCGTAGCGCGCCCGGTTGATCCGCTTCAGCAGGAACAGTTCGCCGCCCGCGCGCCCCACATAGTACGGAATCAGGCTGCCGATCGCCGATGCACCCGCCGCCATCAGCACGTAGATCAGGAATTTCCGGTGGTCGGCGGCGACATACCCGATCACCACCCCATCCATCGTGGTCGGCAGAGGAAACAGCCCCGAATCGATGAAGGCAAGTCCGCCAAGTCCCCAGATTCCCAGCGGCTTCAGCGTGGCCATCAGTACAGCGTTAATCTTGTGCAGCACAACAATTGGGTGAATAGTCACAACCTGTGATTCTACCGCGAAGGCGTTTTCCCTGCCTTTGGTTGGTGCCGCTCCGTCGGCCCCACACTCTCCGGGTGCCCCATCCATCGCAGTTCTATCGCGATGGGTGGGATGTAAGAACCCCGCTCACCGAACTTCACAACTGCTTCAGTGCCCGGTCCGCCCCGCCAGCAGATCCAGCGCATGCGGCAACAGCGGCAGAATCGCCCCCAGCGAAGTCGTCGCGCCCGCCGGCGAACCCGGCAGATTCACCACCAACGCGCTAGCAATCGTCCCGCACACACCTCGGCTCAGCGCCGCCAGCGGAGTCTGCCGCAACCCTTCCGCGCGCATCCGCTCCGCCAGCCCCTCCACCAGCCGATCGCACACCATCCGCGTCGCCTCCGGAGTCACGTCCCGCGCCGCCAGCCCCGTCCCGCCCGTGGTCACGATCAGCCCCGCATTCGCCGCATGACGCCGCAGCGCCGCCGCAATCAGTTCCATCTCATCGGGAAGCGTCTCCGTCACCACCGCCGCAGCGCCCGCTGCCTCCAGCATCTCCACCACCGCCGGCCCCGACCGATCCTCCCGCACGCCGCGCGAACATCCATCGCTGATGGTCAGCACGACAACGCGCGTGTCCGCCGGAAACCGTGCCTCCGCCATCGCGCCACCCTTCGAACCTGTCTTTGATTCCACCATCGCCCCGCCAGTTTACGTCGAACAGGTGTCCCCAACGCAGCCGTTACTTCGCCGGAAAAGTGCCGCTCACCACGCCCAGGCCCGCATACGCGTCCTCGACCCACTCGTTCATCGGATGCTGCTCTCGACAGTCCAGGCACATCGTCACGGGATACTGCGCCGCGCAGTGCGGACACACGCCGCGGGTCTCGAATGTGTCGAAGAACTGCTGGCAGTTCCCGCACTTCCAGTAGGCTCCAATCGGCGGAGCGGTCCGGCAGCTCGGACACACATACTCTGGGCGGCGCGGCAGCTTGGCAAAACGCAGCAACACCCGCGCGCGCTGCAGTCCGCCCCAGCAATTCATCACGATGAACACACAGATCGCCCCGGTCCAGAAGGAGCGCCACCACACCGCGAGGACGATCAATCCGGCCGCGCCCACAAAGCCGAGAACTGTGGCCACCATCAGGCTGCGCGCGCGGCCCATCACAAACCACAGCACCGAGCGAAGAATCTGGCCGCCATCCAGCGGATAGATGGGCAGCATGTTGAACACGAACAGAACCACATCAATCACGAATACTGCACGCAAGAACGCGTGGGCGTCGGGCATCGTCTGCGGCAATCCCAACGACCGGCTCATCACGATGGCGAGGTACAGGATCGGCAGCAGCGCCACGTTCACCAGCGGCCCCGCCGCGATGCTCCAAAGCGTCGCACCCGGCCGTTGTGGCGGGCTCACATACGCCACCCCGCCGAAGGGCCATAGCAGAATCTGGTTCGCCGTTCCGCCCACCGACCGGCAAGCCATCGCATGCCCGAATTCATGCATCAGCACAATCAGGAACAGCGACAGGTACTCCAGCACATTCCAGACGATGGAGCTGTACCTGCCCTGCGAGCCCTGAATCTCATAGATCGCCACCAGGAACCACGACCAGTGCAGATATAAATCCACACCGGCGAGACGAAAAAGATGGATCGATCCACTGCGGCCACTCGGCATGCGAGTAGCTTACTGCATCCGCATCGTCCGCTCGGAAGACTTTGCGACCTAAGGAATGGGGAACGGCTTCGTCACCGCTGACATCAGGTTCTTCCCCAGAAATCGACCGGCGAAGCCGCTAGCCCCTGCGAACTCACCTCTTTCTAAAACCTTTAGGGCTGCATGAGGAGGCCCACCACGCGCATCCGTACTTTGATCCGTGTTCCTCCGCAGTCGCTCTTGGCAGCACCGAATCGCGGGAATCATCGCAAAAGATGAGAAAATAGGAGAGGCGCGAAGCTCCCGGCGGTTTTCCGGGTCTCTATCTATAGCAGGGGCCGGATCTTTTTCGCGCCATGACGATTCCGAGCCGTCCAACGTAAGTACAATTTGTCGCCGATGCCCATCCTGCAACTGCCACCCAACCCGTCCCGCGCGCCAAACCGGACCAACCAAACGGCGGGCGACCCGACCCCCGATCCTTCAGGCGGAAGGGGTACGCCGCCAGTCAAGTTGCGCACCCGCCGCTTTGGCGAGCTCGAAGAGCACGAACTCATCCACCTGCTCGACTCGCTCGACGACGAGCGTTCCCGCGCCCGCTTCCGCGAGTCCATCTACATCTCCCTCATCATCTGGATGTTCATCGCGTGGTTCCTCTTCTATGGCCCGCGCGTCCTGTTTCATCAGCCTCACTACCGCGACCCCATCGCCCTGATGAAGCAGCACGACCTGGAAACCACCCTGATCGCGCCCCACGCGCCCGCGCTGAAGGCTCCACCCAAGATTGACACCAAGACAATGGAGCAGTTGCAGAAGCAGGCCCGCGAAGCCCCTCCAACGCCTGCTCCTCCGGCACCGCAACAGGCTCCGCCCCCGCCGCCGCAGGAGCAGGCGCACAATACCGCGCCGCCGGTCCCGCTGCCCGCGATGCCGCTGCCCGTCGCGCCCAAGCCCGCGGCGCCATCGATCGAATCGCCGCTGCCCGCCGCGCCGAAGCCCAACTTCGCCCAGAATAGCCAGAGCGCCCACAGCGCCATGCAGGACGCTATGCGAGGCGCGCTCCGCGGCCGAACCGGCGCAGAGATCGGCGCGCCAGGCTCCGGAGGCCCGCTGCAGGCCGGCGCGCAGATCCTCTCCGACATCGGCGACTGGGACCCCAGCGCCTACATGCGCCGCCTGAAGAGCGACATCCAGCGCAACTGGGACCCGCTCATTCCCGAAGAGGTCCAGGCCCCGCTGCTGAAGAAGGGAATCGTCGGCATTCGCTTCATCATCCTGCGCGATGGCCAGATCGGCGACATCAAGCTCGAAACCACATCCGGCGACGTCGCGCTCGACAAGGCCGCCTGGTACGGCATCACCAGCGAAGGCCAGTTCCCGCCGCTGCCCAAGGAGTATCACGGCCAGCAACTCGAGCTCCGCATCGGCTTCTTCTACAACACCCCGATCCAGCAGTAGCGCGCCCGTTCTGCTGTTGCTTCTGAGATAGGTCCGGGCTTCAGAGGATGATGAAAAAGGCGACGATTTGAAAGGGCGCGACTTCAGTCGCGCCATAAACGCTTTCTCTTCAAGGTGGCTTTAGCCACTGAGGGAATCTCCGCGTGGGGTAGGCGACTTTTTCAGCACCCTCTTCAGCCCGGACATTGACGAACGGGAAAACGCGGGCTTTAGCCCCCGGGACACTCTTTTTTACGCTGCGCTGCCCCACCTATGACTCCATCCGAACAAGTCGAACGTCGCCGCCAGGTCCGCGGCCTCCTCCTGCTCGCCGTCGCCGCCATCGTCTTCGCGATCCTTCGCGCCGGCGTCCACAACGTCTTCACCGTAGGCTGGTGGCGGCTTTGGTAGACTCGCCGCTCATCGTCGTGGCCGGCCCGACTGCCAGCGGCAAGACCGCCCTCGCGCTCGCCCTCGCCGAGCAGTTCGCTGGCGAGATCGTCAGTTGCGACTCGGTCGCCGTCTATCGCGGCATGGAGATCGGCACCGCCAAGCCCACGCTCGACGAGCGCGCCCGCGTGCCGCATCACCTCATCGACGTACTTTCTCCCGACCAGCCCTGCACCGCCGGCGAGTACAGCCGCCTCGCCCGCGAAGCCATCGCTGGCATCACCCAGCGCGGTCGTCTGCCCATCGTCGCGGGCGGAACCGGCCTCTATCTGCGCGCGCTGCTCGATGGCCTCTTCCCCGCGCCGCCACGCCACGAGCCTCTCCGCGCCAAGCTCCGGCAGCTAGCCCAGCAGCGCGGCTCGGGCCACATGCACCGCATCCTCACGCGCCTCGACCCCGCCGCCGCCGCGCTCATCCACGCCAACGACACGCCCAAGATCGTCCGCGCCATCGAGGTCACGCTCGTCGCGCGCCAGCCCATCACACGCCAGTGGGAGCAGCCGCGCGACCCGCTCACCGGCTACCGCGTCCTCCGCCTCGGCCTCTCGCCGCCGCGACCCGCCCTCTACGCCCGCATCAACGCGCGCGCCGCCGAGATGTTCGGCTTGCCACACGAAGGCGGGGGCCTGATCGAAGAAACTACCCAGCTCGTCGAACGCTACGGCTTCGACTGCCGCCCCTTCACCTCGCTCGGCTACGCGCAGGCCATCGCCGTGTTACGCAACGAGATCACCCGCGACGAAGCCGTCAAGGCCGCCCAGCAGGGCCACCGCAACTACGCCAAACGCCAGCTCACCTGGTTCCGCGCCGACCCCGCAATCCACTGGCTCCCGAACTTCGGCAGCGACGAAGACACAATCCGCCAGGCCACCGCCCTCGTCGCCAATCATCTTGCGAATAATTCCGGCGAGTCGGTTAGCATAGGGCCATAGCGTGATTCATTGCGGAGGGAAGCCATGAAGTCCAGCGAGATTATCTTCGAAGTGATCGAGAGTCCGGAGGGCGGCTACGAGGCACGCGCGCTTTCCGCATCCATCTTCACCGAAGCGGAGACCATTCCCGAGTTGGAAGAGTCCGTCTGTGACGCCGTTCGCTGCCACTTCGATGAAGATGACGCGCCAGCCGTCATCCGGCTGCGCTAGGAGCTGATCGAACGTCTCTTCGCTTAAATAGAGAAAGGCCCAACCTCCACGTTGGACCTTTCCCGTCGAACTTCGCACTTCGTACCTCGAACCTATCCTTGCAGCGTCAGATCTTCCGCCAGCCTGAACCGCACAATCGACTCGGCCGGAATATCCAGATCGCGGTTGCCCGTCAATCCAGCAGCCGCCGTTCCTGCGCCGCCGCCGGCCAGTCCGCCGATCAGCAATCCCGTGCCACCCGAGGCTATGCCGCCGATCAACATTCCCAGCCCGGTTCCGCCGCCGATGAACGCAGCCGACCGCTTGCCCTTGCCCTTCTTCGTCCGCGTCAGGTCGCGGGTCTCAATCGGATACTGCGTTCCATTCAGCGTCAGCGACGTCAGCCGAAGCTGCAGAATCGAAGAGCCCTTGAAGTGTCCGCGGCGATGCGACGCATCCACCACGCCCTGCACCGGCGTGCCCTTGGGCAGAATCACGCGCCCGTTCGCATCCGTCCAGGCATCCACCACCTCGCCATCGAAGCGTGACCCCGGCTGCGTATGCTTCACGTTGATGCTCTGATTGATGCGGATCGCAAGCTCCGACCCCGCAGGAATATTCACGTCTGCCGGACGGATCACCGGAGCGCCGCCAGCCACAGCCTGCTGCGGACCGCCAGCCGGTCCCGGCCCATTCGCCTGGCCATTCGCAGGAGCGCCGTTCCCTGGAGTCACTGTCGTCGTCACCGCCTGCGCGGTCTGTCCCGGCGCCGGTGGCTGAACCACCGTCGTCGTCGTATTCCCATTCTTATCTACCGAGACCACCTGCTGCGCCTGTCCCGTTGCCGCGGCCTGCTTCTTCGCCGACTCGATCGCCTTATCCTGCTGCGACGCGCAACCCACCATCATCATCACGGCCAGCGCAACCGCGCCCCCGGCCTTCAGAATCCTTGAACTAGTCACCGAATGAGCCTTCATTTGTTCGCGTCCTCTTCCTCGTTCTGGTTTTGTCATTCCCGAAGGGAAACCTGCCTCTGTGCTAACCGACATTCCCATACGGTCAACTCAATAAGATGCACATTCCACGGCAACCGCATGTCTCGAATGAACCATCATTGCAACTATAACAATCGATGCGCTTTACTCGCAATAATGGGCCGCCTCGCGCGACCTCAACGCTCCCCGTCCGCCAAGGGTTTAGCATTCTCCTCATGAGCTCCGCGCCCGCCCCCACCACGGCCCCTCGCCCCCAGTTAGCCCACCTCACCGCCCAGCTCGACGAATTCCGCGCCCGCGGCACGCACTTTCGCCTGCGCGTGCTCGACGACGAACAGGCCGCCGTCTGCCACTACGACGGCCGCCAGGTCATCAACCTCGCCAGCAACAACTACCTCGGCCTCTGCAACCACCCCAAACTCCGCGAAGCCGCCATCGCCGCAACGCGGAAATACGGCGTAGGCTCGGGAGCCGTGCGCACCATCGCCGGAACCATGCGCGTCCACATGGAACTCGAAGAAAAGATCGCCGCCTTCAAGAATGTCGAGGCCTGCGTCGTCTTCCAGTCCGGCTTCGCCGCCAACGCGGGCACCGTGTCGTCCATCCTCGGCAAGGACGACTTCATCCTCTCCGACGAACTCAACCACGCCAGCATCATCGACGGCGCGCGCCTGTCGCGGGCAAAAATAAAGGTCTTCCGCCACAAAGACGTCGCCCACGCCGAAGAGTTGCTGCTCGAAGTTCAGCACGAGCCCGGCCGCAAGCTGCTCATCACCGACGGCGTCTTCTCCATGGACGGCGACATCGGCCCGGTCGCCGCGCTCGCCGTCCTCGCCGAAGAGTACGGCGCCATCATGATGGTCGACGACGCCCACGCCTCCGGAGTCCTCGGCCGCAACGGCCGCGGATCCATCGACCACTTCCAGGTCCACGGAAAAGTAGATGTCCAGGTCGGCACGCTGTCCAAAGCTATCGGCGCGCTGGGCGGCTACGTCTGCGGCAGCCGCGACCTCATCGACTTCCTCTACCACCGCGCGCGCCCGTTCCTGTTCTCCACGTCGCACCCGCCGTCGGTCGCCGCCACCTGCATCGCCGCCTTCGACCTGCTGGAGAATGAGCCCGAGCGAATCGACCGGCTCTGGGCCAACACCATCTATTTCAAGCAGCAACTCGCCAACGCCGGCTTCGACATCGGAGGCCGCACCACCCCGATGAGCGAAACTCCCATCACGCCCATCATCCTCGGAGACGGCCGCGCCACCATGGACTTCTCCCGCGCCCTCTTCGAAGCCGGAGTCATGGCCACCGGCATCGCCTTCCCCACCGTCCCCGAAGGCAAAGCCCGCATCCGCACCATCATGACCAGCGAACA
>PKWK01000120.1 GCA_003133205.1 Granulicella sp.
AAGCTCGGGCCGGTGAGATCGAAGAGCGAGGACATCGAGAGCGTGTAGTCGCCGACACCGCGATGCGCGAGCAGGTCGCCGATGTCGGGGACAAACGTGAGATGCCGCGAAGTCCAGAGGCCGTAGGCGAGGGCTGCGGCGGCCGCAACGCCGATAAACGCAAAGGCGGCGTGGGCGAAGGTGATCCAGCGGCGGGAGGACTTTGCTTCGGCGTAGACCCCGGAGTAAATTTCTTCGGCACGGGCCAGGGCTGCGGCGAGCAGCATTAACAGCGGCAGGTAGGCAGGGAAGGTGTAGTACTCCTGATTGGTTGAGAGGGAGAAAAAGAGCAGGACGAGGGAGGAGAAGAGCGCCAGCAGGAGAGTAGTGCGCGCGGGTAATTCCATCCCCGAGAGGGGCTTCCCATCCCTCCATTGCCTTCCACTCTTTCGATAGATCCAGACAGTCAATACCGCCTGTCCGAGAAGGCTGATCACCCCGCCTCGAAGTCCTGTAGAACTCGACATGGCTATGAAGGAGAGAACGAGCCACGCGGACATCAGAAACGGGACGAGGAAACCACATTCTTCCGGATCGGTGAGGACGAATCGCCGAAGTCCGCGGAACCCTCGCGCAAACAGCAGCGGCACGAACAGCGCCCACGGGAACAGCCAGACGAGGTGGAGGCTCCAGTAGAGGTAGCCCGGGAGCTTGTTGTAGTCCCTCGGAATGCGGCGTCCGAGGAAGCGCAGAACGTGCTCGTTGATGAAGTAGAACCAGAAGAAGCCGTGGCCGTTCATGCCGCCGGTGTTGCGCAGGCCGGCGAGGATGTGCCACGGCGCGGCGATGGTGAGGAAGAGGAGCACGCCGCTGAACGGTTTCAGGCGGCGCCAGTTGCGGGCCTCGCCGGTGAGTGCGAGGTAGACGATCGCCGTGCCGAAGAGGAACACCAGTGCGACCAGCCCCTTGGTGAGGACAGCGAGAGCCAGCGCAGTCCACATGGCGTAGGGGTAGAGGTTGGTGGCGGGGGAAGAAGAAGCAGATCCCTCCGCTGCGCTGCGGGATGACAACAGGGGGGCGCTGCGGGATGACGACACGGGGGAGTCGAGCGAGTTCAGAAAGCTGTACAGTGCGGCGGCGAGCAGCAGCGAGAGCAGCACGTCCGGGATGAAGACGCGGGTGAACAGGAAGACTCCCGCCGAGGTGAGTACGCCGAGGCCGGTGTACAGCGCGGCTCGCTCGCCGAATGCTTGTCGCGCCCAGCGGAATCCAAGCAGCATCAGCAGCAGCACGGCGAGCGCCTGCGGAAGGTGTGCGGCGAAGGTGTTGAATCCGAAGAGGCGAAAGCTGGCTGCTGCGATCCAATAAGGCAGCGGCGCTTTTTCCAGATAGCGCACGTTGTTGACGCGCAGGGTCACCCAATCGCCGGAGAGTGCCATCTGGCGCGCGGCATTGGCATGGGTACCGTCTGCGTCGTCCAGCACTGGCGGCGCCCACAGCGAGGCGAAGAAAAGGACGAGCCACAGCGCGCCCAGCACGGACAGCACGCGCGCGTGCCGGGACTGCTCGGCGCCGCGGGAGAGGGTCACGGGTTCGGGGAAGGCAATCAGAGTCATTGAACTTACTTGCTCTAACAGCATACGTGGAGAGAATGTTGCGGTCGGTCGGGTGACAAGATCGCGTGGGACGGATCAGCCCGGTATCCGCCTAGGTTCCCCTGCGGATTCAGCCCGGGAATTGGATGCGCGCGGCGATCGTGCGGGCGTTGTATCGTGGCTTGTGCGGGGAGATTTTCTCCGGCGACCGGACAAGGTCCTCCAGACCCACGAATTTTGAAAGAAGCCTGAACCATGCCTACGTTTGCTGCCATCGATATCGGTTCCAACTCCGTCCGGCTGAAGATCGCATCGGTGCAGCAGCACCATCTGAAGACGCTGCATGAAGATCGCGAGGTTGTGCGCCTCGGCGAAAGCGTCTTCCAGACGGGCGTCATCTCGCCCGACGCGATGGCGAACACCATCCGCGCGCTCAAGCGTTTTCAGAAGGCGGTGCAACTGCACGTGGTCGACAAGGTGCGTGTGGTGGCCACGAGCGCCATGCGTGACGCGCGCAACGCGGCAGCCTTCACGGCGTGGGTGAAGTCGGCCACCGGATGGCAGGTCGAGGTGATCTCCGGCCTCGAGGAGGGCCGCCTGATCCATCTCGGCATCGTGACGCTCGAGCCGGGCGCCAAAGGTCGGTGTCTGCTGATCGATCTCGGCGGCGGAAGCTGCGAGATCACGCTCTCCGACCAGGGCCGCATCAAGGAGATGGTGAGCCTGCCGCTGGGTGCAGTCCGCTTGCAGCAGGAGTTTCTCCGCACCGATCCGCCCGAGAAGCAGGACATTGCCCGCCTGAAGCAGTACATCGACCGCGAGTTGCGGCGAGCCGAGCGCAAGATGGGAACGCCGCGCGTGAGCTTGGTGATCGCGACGTCGGGCACGGCGGCTGCGCTGGCCGAGGCAAGTAAAACGCTGGCGAACAAGTTTCCAGCGCGCAAGGCGTCGGGCAAGGGCACCGTGGCCAAGCACGCGTCCCGCTTCAGCCTCGGCAAGCCGAGCATTGCGACGACGGAGGATGTGCGCCGCCTCGCTGAGAAGTTGGCAAAGATGAACAACGCCCAGCGCGCGTCGATTCCCGGCATCGGGCCGCGGCGCTCGGAGATCGTCGTTGGCGGCGCGCTGGTCTACGCACACCTGCTGGATCGGCTTGCGCTGAAGGGTTTTCGCTACTCGCCGCTCGGCCTGGGCAACGGCATCCTGGAGCAGATGCTCGCCGAGGTCGATCTGCGCGCCTCGGTCCACCGCAAGATGGAGACCGAGCGCTGGGCGGGTGTGCTCGAAGTCTGCCGCCGCTACGGCGTCGACCAGCGCAAGGCCGAGCCGATTCGCGAGCACGTCGTCCAGCTCTACGACGAGCTTCTCCGCGTGCATGAGCTTCCGTCGGAGTACAGGCTGTGGCTTGCGTCCGCGGCCATGATGCAGGACGTCGGCAAGTATATGAACCATCAGGGCCACCATCGCCACGCCCAGTACATCATCGCGAACTCCGAAATCTTCGGCTTCTCGCCGGAGCAGCGCGCCATCGTCAGCGCCGTCGCGCGCTACCTGGGCAAGAGCTGGCCGGACGCAGTGGACAAGGTGATGCGCGCGGTTCCTGCCGAGGAGCATATCAACGTGTTGCGGGCTGTCACACTTCTCCGGCTTGCGGTTGCGCTCAACCAGGATCGGGCCAGCGCGGCGGTGCGCATGCGGACGCACGTCTATCCCAAGCGCGTTGTTCTGGAACTTGTGCCCGGACGGGGCGGCGCGGAACTTGAGGCGTGGTCGCTGAAGAAAGAGGCGGCCTACTTCCGCGAAGTCTTCCGGCGCGACTTGGCGGTCGATGTGGCGTAGAGCGCACGCACAGTGCGCGGTTCGATCAACCACTGCAGCGTAGCCGGGCCGCGGGTCACGTTCAGCCGGGCCAGCGAGCCCTTACGCAGACGTACCGGGGCCAGGCCGCCTTTGCCGTCCACATTCATTGCCGGACAGGCGGAAGCGGGCACGAGAAGCGACCCCACGAAGCCGGTGAGATTCGGATTGTGCCCCACCAACAGCACGTTCTCGTACTCCGCGAACTCCTTCAGCAGCTTCTGGAACTGGGCGAAGGTGGCGTCCGGCGCCAGCGCGGCCGAAGGGACGATCTGCGCCTCGTATCCCATCTCGGTGCCCACCAGAGACGCGGTCTGCATCGAGCGTTTCAGCGGGCTCGATACGATCAGGTCGAACTGGAGCTTCATCGCGTTCAGCACATGAGCCAGTTGGAGGCAGTGCCGCTTGCCCTCTTTGTCGAGCGGGCGCTTGCGGTCAAGGATGGGGTTGGGGCGTCTCAGACCAGCACTTGCATGTCGCAGGATGTAAAGATTCATAAGGTCTCAATATTGTAGGCCAGCCGTGTTACGAGCCGGTCTGCGGTCGGGCAATTCGCTGGATCTGTTACTTGCCCGGCTGCTTAGTGTTTCGCTAGGATGCGGCTTGTCTGGCGCCTGGGTGCCTGGCTCGTGGTGAAACACGCCGGGGTCCGGCTCAGGCAGCGACGGGCTGGCCGGCTCCGGGTCGGGAACGGGGTCCGGCGGATGCGGCATTTTGGGACGTTGCGGCGGCAGTTGCATGGAAGGAGTGTACGCCCAGATCTGGCTGGTGAGGAGGCCGGCAAGTGAGTCGTGCTGGGCGATCCGGCCGAAGCTGACCGCGGTCAGGGCGGCGG
>PKWK01000238.1 GCA_003133205.1 Granulicella sp.
CGACCGCGTGTAATCGTTTTTCAAGTTCCTAGATGTCAATTTGCGCCCGCTAGCGTTCCATTCGTCGAAGCCTCGAATCGAGCAGCGCTCCTGCCGAGATGGCGATCCAGTACGCCACAATGTCCCAAACGGAGAAGTAGCGGCCGAGCAGGAGCATCCCCGGCAGCGTAAGCCGGAAGGCGTCCATTCCCGGCGAATGGTAGAGCTTGAAGAACTCGACGGCCGTGGCGATACATCCGGAAATCAACGCAACGATTAGCAGACGCCGCGTAGGAAGAAGAGTCGACACAATCCAATAAATCATCACGGCCCACAGCGTCGATCCGCCGTACTTCACAACGACGGCGGGTAGCCCCAGCGGCACAAGCCGGACTGGGAGTCCCGCAACCACCGTAACGAACAGCAGCGCGAGCGTACAGGTGAATGGCCGAGGCGTCATCGTCTCCCGAGCCTAGCACCGCCGCTGCAGCGCAACGGAGACCCGCTGTGCTGCTGTGCGCGCGCGAGTCCGAAGCGCCGGGACTGCATCTATCTACGTATGACAAACATTGGGGAATTCAACCTGGCCGACGCGGTCACAGTTTCTCCCCCACTCCCGCCCCTGAATGCGTTACTGCGCGGGATGCCCGACAGATTCCTCGAGGGCCACCCGGGGCGGTCGCATCTGCTGGAAACAGTGCAGAAACCTGCAACTGTATCACGTCCGGCCAGCCTTTCTTCGTATTTTATTTGCCGTGAACCATTTA
Organism: Granulicella sp.; assembly: GCA_003133205.1. Next base: position 747 of record PKWK01000238.1, read on the forward strand.
GAAGCCTAGAATAGAAGCTGTGACCTTTCCACAGGCCTCCCCCACACCCGACCACAAGCGCTATTTCATCGAGAAACTAGGCCTATCCGAGCGCCTGATGGAACGCTGTCTCGGCGAGGCACTCTCCGCTGGCGGCGACTACGCGGACCTTTATTTTGAGTCCGTTACCTCTACATCGCTCGGCATCGACGAGTCCCTCGTAAAATCCGCCTCGCAGGGCATCAGCGTCGGCTGCGGCATCCGCGTCCTCTCCGGCGAGCGCACCGGCTACGCCTACACGGACGACCTTTCCTCCGAGCGCCTCCTTCGTGCAGCGCGGACGGCGGCCCTTATCGCGAGCGGTCCGGCCAAGGAGCAGATGTCCGGCTTCCGCCACACCTCCGAAGCGCCCACGCTCTATCCGATCGCCGGAGCTACCGCCGACGCCGAGATCGCTGCCAAGCTCGAACTCATCCAGCGCGCCGACAAGGCCGCCCGCGCCTTCGACCCACGCATCACGCAGGTCCGCGCCGGATTCAACGACGAGCTTCGCCGCATCCTCGTCGCTGCGTCTGACGGAACCTTCGCGTCCGACACCCAGCCGCTCGCCCGCCTCAACATCTTTGTCATCGCCAAGGACGCCAGCGGCAACGAAGGCGCCGGCGCCACCGCACGCGGAACCTCTGGCGGCGGCGGTCGCGTCACCCTCGACTTCTTCGAAGGCACGCACTCGCCGGAGCATTACGCCCGTGAGGCCGCCCGCACCGCCATCCTCCAACTCAGCGCAATCGCGGCTCCAGCCGGCGAGATGCCCGTCGTCCTCGGCCCCGGATGGCCCGGCGTCCTGCTGCACGAAGCCGTTGGCCATGGCCTGGAAGCGGACTTCAACCGCAAGAAGACCTCCGCCTTCGCCGGCCTCATTGGCCAGAAGGTCGCCAGTGAAAAGGTAACGGTCGTCGACAACGGCCTCATGCCCAACCGCCGCGGATCCATCAATATGGACGACGAGGGCAACCCCACCCAGGAGAACGTCCTCATCGAGAACGGCATCCTCAAGGGCTATCTCTCGGACAAGCTCTCCTCGCGCCTGATGGGCACGCCCAACACCGGCTCCGGCCGCCGCGAGAGCTACCACCACATCCCCATGCCGCNNCATGACCAACACCTACATGCTGAACGGCGACGACATGCCCGAAGACATCATCAAGTCCGTCCAGCGTGGCCTCTATGCCGTCAACTTCGGCGGCGGCCAGGTCGATATCACCAACGGCAAATTCGTCTTCTCCGCCTCCGAGGCTTATCTCATCGAAGACGGCAAAGTCACGCGTCCGGTCAAGGGAGCAACCCTGATCGGCAACGGCCCCGAAGCTCTGAAATTCGTTTCCATGGTTGGGAATGATCTCGCCCTGGATGAAGGAATTGGCACCTGCGGCAAAGCCGGGCAAAGCGTGCCCGTAGGTGTTGGCATGCCCACAATAAGGCTCGACCGCATGACGGTCGGCGGAACAGGACAATAGAACACCATGGCAGCCGAACGCGAAAAAATGTACGAGTGTGAAGTCAAACGGCGACGCGTGAAAGCTGGCGGCGGCTACGAGCCTTTCTGGAAGGTCAAGAATGTTGCCGTCGCGCTCTCCGACGCCGACGCCGACTTCCGCTGCAAGGATTGTTCCGGCGCAGTCAAGCTTCTTGGCCGCCACGGCAAGAACGGCACCGTCCCCTACGTCGAGCACAAACTCTCCGCCGACGCCGAATTTTGCCCCTCTGGCCTGCTCTTCAAGAAGGCCATAGACGGTCGCGAACCCAGACACTCCGCGCATCCTGTCGACTAGCGGCCTGCAGGCGAGTTATTCGAACCTGAAGGGCAGTTACTACCTTCTTCCGTCAGGTTGCGCAGACGCTTTTCAGTTTTGTTTAAGGGCACGGGCTTCAGCCGTGCCGCATGGGACGATTTGGAACCGCGGCTTTAGCCGCTGAGGTCACGCCTCTCGTCCCCCATTGAACGCGCGAAGTCCAATTCGCCTTTAACCGAACCACAAAGGAGTACCTATGGCAGCCGAATCCGAAAAAATCTACGAGTGCCAGGTCAAACGCCGACGCCTCAGAATCGGCGGCGGCTATGAACCCTTCTGGAAGCTCAAGTCCGTCACCGAAGCCCTCATCGACGACGACACCGAGTTCCGCTGCTCCGACTGCACCGGCGCCGTCAAGATCCACCGCCATCACGTGCCCGACTCGCCTCCGCCCCACATCGCCCACAAGCTCAAGAGCGATTCCGAGTATTGCCCGGCAGGCCTCTACTTCCGCAAAGCCACCGACGGCCGCCAGCCCCGCCTCTCCGAACACCCCGTGCGCTAGGCTAGGACACGAGGTTGGGTGCCCCATTCATCGCTTTTGCGATGAGTGGGCATCGAGCAAAGCTCGACCGCTCTCTCCCTGTCCCACATTCCTAGCCACCTCGTGGACTCCGCCCGCGATACACTATCTCCTGCACCCCATGCCGGGCGCGGAGACCAAGTTGACCGAGATCACTGCCACCACCCCCGAAGAGAAGACTGCGCCCGCAACCACCGCCGCGCCGTCCAAGCACGAGGAGAGCGAGACCGCGCTCGAGTCGCTCGCTTCCATCTGCACCGTCCTCGCCGTCGGCCTCTTCGTCATGACCTTCATCTTCCAGAATTTCGAGATTCCCTCCGCCTCGATGGAGAAGACGCTGCTCATCGGTGATCACGTGCTGGTCGATCGAATCTCGCTCGCGCCCCCGGCCCACTGGGCGCCGTTCGTCCATCACCGTGACGTCCAGCGCGGTGACATCATCGTCTTCCTCAAGCCTCACCCCGAATCCCCGGACCTTTACCTGGTCAAGCGCTGCATCGGCATCCCCGGCGATCGCATCCATCTGGAGCACGGCGTCGTCTACCTCAACGGAGTTGCCCAGAACGAGCCCTACGTCGGAATGCCCCGCAACGACGGCGACGAAGAGGACGCCTACAAACCCTACCGCGACGACTTTCCCTCCGACCTCGCCGGCATCGAGGAGCAGGCCAGCCTCAACAACGCTCCTCTATGGGCCAACGACCTGCCCAACCACATCATCAACGGCGAACTTGTCGTACCCCCGGGCACCGTCTTCGCCATGGGCGACAACCGCACCAAGTCGCTCGACGGCCGCTTCTGGGGATTCGTCCCCCGCGAAAATATCGTCGGCCGCCCCATGTTCGTCTACTGGTCCTTCGAGACGCCCGCCGACCAGATCGACAAGCAATCTATCGGCGACCGCATCGCCTTCATGGGCCACATCCTCCTGCACATCTTCGACGAGACCCGCTGGAACCGCACCCTCCACATCGTCCGTTAGCCTTTAAAAGTGCCCTGACCCCGGGTTGGCCCATCCTTTCACAGTTCCATTGTGAAAGGGTGGGTTGCCTTCTTGACGCATCACCACGCCGCCGCGACAAGCTAGAATAATCCGTCCGCACAGATCGGCCCCCGAGACCCATGCACCCGACTCACACTGACGACGAAACGGATCAAGGCACGCGGCCTCCATCGCGCAGCCGAAGCCGCGTCATCGTCCTGCTCACTCTTTTGGTCGTCTTTCTCCTGATCGCGTTCCTCCCGCCGCTCTTCAACGTCAGCCGCTTCCAGCACCGCATCGCAGCCAACATCAGCGCCGCGCTTGGCCGCCCCGTCCACTTTGATCGCGTCTCGCTCACGCTGCTTCCGATGCCCGGCTTCACGCTCGAGAAATTCGTGATCGACGAGGACCCCGCCTTCGGTTCCGAGCCCATCCTCCGCGCCGACCAGGTTGGCGTCACCCTCCGCATCAGCTCCCTTTGGAGTCACCACGTTGAATTCTCCAAAATCGCCTTCACCGAGCCCAGTGTCAATCTCGTCCACGCCGCAAATGGCGCGTGGAATATCGAGAGCCTTCTGCTCCGGGCATCCCACCTTCAGGCCGCCCCCACCGCCCAGCGCTTTGCCGGCCCGGACAGGCGCTTCCCCTATATCGAAGCCACCGGCGCCCGCCTCAACCTCAAGTTCGACCAGGAGAAGACCCCCTTCTCACTCACCGACGCCGACTTCGCCCTATGGCTGCCCGAGCCTCACCAGTGGCATCTCCGGCTCGAGGCCCGTCCCATCCGCACCGACACCAGTTCCGGCGACACTGGTACTCTCCGAGTCGAAGGTACGCTCGGCGGAACAGACCTCAACGCCGCCTCGCTGGCACAGATTCCCATCGACCTTCACGGCAACTGGCAGGACGCCCAACTCGGAGGCCTCAGCCAACTCGTGCTCGGACGCGACACTGGCCTCCGCGGAGATGTTTCTGTGTCATTCGGCATCCTCGGCACCGTCGGCCACAACGCCATCGCAACCAACATCAAGCTCGCCAAAGCCCGCCGCGCCGACTTCGTCCCCGCAAGCCTGCTCTCGCTCGAAGCCACCTGCAGCGCTGTCGCAGGGGACACCTTCCATTCCTTCTCCTCGATCGAATGCCACTGGCCCCCCGCGGACTCGTCCGACCGCAACATTCTCATCCTCACAGCCGACCTTCCCGACGTTAGCCAGCCAGACTCAGGATCGGCGAGCATCACCTTTCCCGCCCTCCCTGCCGGCACGTTCTTCGACTGGCTTAGCATCGCTACCCCGCATCCTCCAACCGGCTTCGCCGACACCGGAACCCTGGCTGGCACCATCGCCTGGCGTCCCGTCTCTCAGCCCGCGACATCCGCCGATTCCGGCTCACCCCAGCTCAACTGGTCCGGGGAACTCGAGTTTTCCGGGGAGTCCCTCAATCTCCCCGCCCTCGGCCCGGACAGCATCCCGCTCGGCGATCTCCTGGTCCACTCCACCCCGCAGCCCGAAGAACCTTCCTCCCGCTCTCCCAGCGGTACAAAGCCCACCGCCACGCAGTCGGCGAGCGAAAGAGGCTTCGACCTGCTCCCCGTGTCCCTGGCGCTGGGTGGCAAGCAGCCCGCAACCCTTGACGGCCACTTCGACGCCAACGGCTACACCCTCCACCTCACGGGCAGCGCCATCCCCTCCCGCGTCCTCGCCCTCGGCGATGCGGTTCCCCAGCTCGGCGACGGGCTCGACAAGGCCATCGAGCGTACTGCTGCCGCCCCGCCAACTCCTCCCGTAGAGCCCACGGCCAGCGGGCGCGGGCATGGACGAAACTCATCCCCAGCGCCCGATGCGCCCGCGGAAGACCTAACCCCCATTCACATGGATCTCACCGCAGCTCGTGTTTGGGGAGGTCTGCAAACCTGGCGTCAGACCACCGCACCCCCGCCCCACCGCCCCACCCGCAAATAGTCCCGCAGACGCATCCACGATCGCCCGGCCGGTTCTCAACCCTTACGGCCGAGTGCCCAGCTTGCTGTCCCCGCCCGCAGTGGGCGTGGCGGGAAGTCCCGCAGCGATCGGCGTCACCACCGGCGACGCAACGCCAACGAACTCGCTGACGGTGTTGTTGCCATTGTTTGCGACCCACGCATCCCCGGAGCCATCGATCGCGATGGAAGTGGGAAGATTCAATCCGCTGCTGGAGTAGCTATTGGGCCCGGATAGAACGGCGCCGCTGCTGGAAAACTCGGTAATGTTGTAGGGATTCTGATTCGCGGTCCATATGTTCCCGGAGCCGTCGATCGCGATGCCGTACGGAAAACCTATCCCGCTACCGGTGTAGCCAGTCGTCCCCGAAAGGACTGCACCGGCATGGGAGAGCTTCGTGATGCTCGCGCCAGTGCCGTTTGCAATCCACTCGTTGCCGGAGCTGTCCAGAGCAACGGCGACGGGAGAGAGCAGTGCTCCGCCTGTAAAGGGCGAACCGGAGACAGCCGAGCCCGAACTGGAAAGCGCAGTAACGCTGTTGCCGAGGTAATTCGAGATCCATGCGTTGCCCGAGCCATCGACCGCAATGCCGAAAGGCTGATTGAGCCCGCCGGTGAAAGGCGAGCCGGTTGCAGCCGTGCCGGAACTGGAGAGCTTCGTGACGCTGTTGCCGCCGTAATTTGCGATCCACGCGTTGCCAGAGCCATCAATGGCGATCCCGTGAGGATGATTCAGACCGCCCACGGTGTACCCGTTGGTGCCGGAGAGCAATGCCCCGGCACTGGATATCTCGGTGACGCTGCTGCTGCCGTAGTTTGCGACCCATGCGTTGCCGGAGCCATCGATGGCAATGCCGAAGGGATTGTTGAGTCCACCGCTGGTGTAGCCGCCTGCCGGGGACAGAACAGCGCCCAGGCTGGAGAGCTTTGTAACGCTGTTGCCGCTGAAGTTTGTGACCCATGCGTTGCCCGAGCCGTCGATCGCGATACCTTGAGGCCCGTTCAATCCTCCCCCGGCGAAGCTGATCGCGACTGTGAAGTCGTTGGGCCCCGCACCGAGCCCTGGCGCATATGGCGGTGAAGCTCCAGGAATGTTGAACAGCGAAGTGCTATTGAAGGCCGGGTTATGCGCGATATTGATCGCCGCCGTGGCCGTCTCGGTTGGGGTGGTTCCTGAAGATCCGCCTGAGATCGCATTATTGAACAGCAGGGTGCAGGAGGCTGCCGTGGGGCTACCGGAATCGATACAGGCGGCCAGAATGTTGGCCAGGGTATTGATCTCAGCCTGCGGAGCCGTACCGTTGCCCGCCAGAGTCGTGGCCAGCGCCACGCCCGTCGAAAGGGTTACGAGGTTCGCCGCATTCGCAAACGCATTGGCAATCCCCACCTGCGCCAGCGCCGTACCCGAACTCGACACATGCGTCGCGTCCGCCGCATAAGGCGCCATCGTATATGCCGCCGCAATCGTCGTCACCTCGTTGACCGTAACTGTGATTGCAGGACCCGAACTGCTGGGGCAGCTTCCAATCACCGCGAGCAGCCCCGACGCCGAGTTCGCCCCCGAGCCGGAGTCGCCCCCGAGCGCATAGATATAAAGCTGCTGCCCACTGGTGCAGGTGTAGGCGCCGGACATGGTGAAGTGGCCAAAGGGGTCCGTCAGCACATACGCGCCCAGCGTATCCGAAGCCCCGGTCTCCGCCGTACTCAGAAGCGTGGTGATCGACGCCTGCCCATAGCCTGACGTATTGGCTGCGAACAAGTAGACATGAGCGCCCGAGATCGGTTTCTTACCCGTCATCACAACGCCGGTCAGCGCCGCATCGGTCAACGGCGCAACTCCCTGAATCGTCGCCTTGGTGGTTGCCTGGCTGCTCAGTCCGCTGGTGTCCGTCACGGTCAGGCCGACTGGCCACGTAAACACGGCATAGCCTGGAACCTGGGCGTAGGTGTGGGTCGGGCTTACGCCGGATCCTTTGGTCTGGTCGCCGAAGTCCCACACATACGTCAGCGCCTGCCCCTGCGGATCGGTCGAAGCGGCTCCGCTGAAGGTCACTGGAGTCCCTACCGTCCCGGTGTAAGGCCCACCCGCGTTCGCCACGGGAGGCTGCGTTGGCGGAGGCTGATTGCTCTGGGAACTCGACGAACCGCTCGAACAGCCCGCCAAAACCATCAGACCGCACGCCGCAACTGCAAGGCCCCAACGCATCGCATTCTCTCCTGGGATTCGTCCCATCCTAGTCCATCTCCACGTCCACGCACTAGAGAGTCTGCGTCCTTACTGGGCCGCAACCGCCTTTGCACTTGCGCCAAAGCCTTCCACAGGGATGGGTTACCCCTACTCGCGCCACTTGATATTGCACCCAATACTGTTCCGTTGATTCGTATCCGGACGCTTGCCTGCGATCACTGCATCCATCGCCGCGCGCAGGTCTTTGCCTGTCACCGGAATGTCGTTGCCGCCTCCGCTGGGGCGTTGCGGGCGCGAATCGTCGAGTTGCCCCCGGTAGACCAGTTTCATGTCGGCATCGAACAGAAAGAAGTCCGGCGTGCAGGCTGCGGTGTACGCTCGCGCCACCTCCTGCGTCTCATCGAAGAGATACGGAAACCGAAACCCGAGTCGCTCGGCCTGAGCCTTCATCTCCTTCGGATCGTCCTCTGGAAACGCCGCCACGTCGTTCGACGAGATCGCCGCAATCGCGATCTTGCCCTTGTAATCCACGCCGATCCGCGCCAACTCTCGCTCGACGTGTTTCACGTAAGGGCAATGCACGCACATGAAGATCACCAGCAGTCCGCGCCGGTCCGCCGATGCGGCCACATCGTCCCGCCCCACCGCCCGGCCGCTGACCACGTCCGTCAACTCAAACGCCGGGGCGACCGTTCCAAGTTCCACCATGCTCGATTGCGTCTTTGACATGCCTGTATCGTAATCGAAATGGCGCGACTGCCGCACCACAAGGCGCTTGCGCAATTTCACCGCTCGTGGGACGCTCATTGGCAACCCCTGTCTTCACCTTGAGAGGAAGTTAGCTTTGAACCCCAGTTTGCGCCGCACCCTTCGCCGAACCGCAGTGTCGGCCCTCGTTCTTGTGCCGTTCCTGCTTGCCGGATGCCATCGCCATCGCAAGACCACTTCCGTACCCAATACCACCGATTACGCCGACAACATCCGCGCTGTCGTAGCGAAGCCGCAGCTCTCGATCCTGCGCTGGCCCAATTACTCCGACTATCAGCCCGCCGTGACCACCTTCTACGACGACCGCAACTACGAGATCGCATGGCTGCGCGACCTCAAACCGACACCTGAAGCGACCGCCTTCATCCACGCCTTCCAGGACGCCGGCGCGAAGGGCCTCAACTCCGACGATTACGATGCCTGGCGCTGGCCTGCGCGCGTCCAGCGGATCGCCCAGATCGCCGCGGCTCACGACACCTCCGACTCCGCGCAGGACACCGTCGGCCAGTTCGACGCCGCCATGACCGTCTGCGTGATGCGCTACATCTCCGACCTGCGCATCGGCCGTGTGAACCCGCAGCACTTCAACTTCGACATCAACGTCGCCGACAAAAAGTACGATCTCGCCGAGTTCGTCTCCGACAACGCTGTCGATGCGACCGCCGTTCCGGGACTCATTCGCAAGGTCGAGCCCGACTCCGATCAGTACCGCGCCACGGAAACCGCGCTGGCCCACTATCTCGATCTCGCCAAACTGCAGGCCGCAGCCGACGCGCCGCTCTTGCCTGAGGTGGCTAAGCCCGGCGTGTCCTCTGGCGGCTACTATCCCGCGACTGGCCAGTTGCTCGCTCGCCTCCAACTCGAAGGCGACGCTCCCGGCGACTACCCCTATCATGCGGCGCCTCTACCGCAACCCACCCAGGCACAGCCTCAGGTGCCGCCTGCAGCGCCGCGACTTGGATCCAAGACCATCGCCCGAGCCAAGGGCCTTCTGCACCAGCGGTCGACCTCCCATGCCGCAAAGGCTGCTGGGCCCGCGCCGGACTCCGCCGTTCCGCCCGCCTTCAACCCGCCCGATCTTCCCTCAATCTACACGGCCGAGTTGTCCGATGCCGTCAAGCTCTACCAGCACCGGCATAGCCTCGTCGACGACGGCAAGCTGACGCCGGAGACGATCAAGAGCCTCAACGTGCCGCTCACTGAACGTGTGATCCAGCTTCAGGACTCGCTGGAGCGATGGCGTTGGCTGCCCAACCAGTATGTCAACGCCGCGCTGATGGTCAACCTGCCAGAGTTCGTCCTGCGCGGCTACAACCCGCAGCACCAACTCGACTTCACCATGAAGGTCGTGGTCGGCAAGGTCGTGGGTGACCACGAAACGCCCGTCTTTGCCCACATGATGAAGTACCTCATCTTCCGCCCCTACTGGAACATTCCCCACGACATTGTGGAGAAGGAGCTAATGCCCCACATCCGCGCCAGCGGCGTCGGCTATCTCGCCAGCAAGAACTTCGAGGTGACCGACAGCAAGGGCAACGTGCTGACCAACTTCACCGCGAAGCAAATTCAGCACGGGGGACTCCAGGTCCGCGAAAAGCCAGGCCCCAAAAACTCGCTCGGCCTGGTCAAGTTCATGTTCCCGAATCAGTACGACATCTACCTCCACTCCACGCCGCAGCCGGAGTTGTTCAGCCGCACGCGCCGCGACTTCTCCCACGGCTGCATTCGCGTGCAGAAGCCCGAAGACCTCGCCGTCTGGGTGCTCGCCAATAGCAATACAGCCGCCCCCGCAGGTAAGGACTGGGACGCCGACACCATCCATGACGTAATGACAACTGGGCCCGATAATCACCAGGTCAACCTCAAGACCCCCATCCCGATCGTCATCTTTTACGTCACCGCCATCGCCGCCGAGGACGGCCACACCCACTTCTTCGACGATCTCTACGGCTATGACCAGAAGCTGCAGCAGGTCGTCAGCAAAGGGCCGCCGTATCCCATCAAGCCTGACCCCGCCATGCCCATCGCCAAGCCAGGCGACACCGCCTCGATGCCTGTGTCCCGCGCCGGTTCCGGAGCGTAACAGCGTAAACTTGAGGTAATGCGCCGCATCTACATGGACGCGAACGCCACGACGCCTGTGCTTCCGGAGGTGCTGGACGCGATGCGCCCGTTCTGGTCGGAGGAGTTCGGCAATGCCAGCTCCATCCACCAGCGAGGCCAGCACGCACGTGCCGCCGTAGATCGAGCGCGCGAGTCGGTTGCTGGGCTGCTCGGTTGCCGAGCCGCCGAGATTGTCTTTACCTCGGGTGGTACGGAAAGCGACAACATGGCGCTGTTCGGCGTCCTGTCGCCGGGCGATCACCTGATCACCACCAGCGTCGAGCACCACGCGGTGCTGCATGCTGCGCAGGAATTGGAAGCCCGCGGCGTCGACGTTACATTTCTGCCGTGTACGCCGCAAGGATTGATCGACGTGGCTGCGCTTCAGGCTACGCTGCGACCCAACACGAAACTGGTGAGCGTGATGCTCGCCAACAACGAGACCGGCGTGATTCTGCCGGTGCGCGAGTTGGCGGAAGTGGCGCATGCGGCGGGCGCGCTGTTTCACACGGACGCGATCCAGGCAGCGGGCAAGCTGCCGCTGGATGTGAAGGCGCTGGGGTGCGATCTGCTGAGCATCTCGGGGCACAAGATGTACGCGCCGCAGGGGACGGGTGCGTTGTTCGTGCGGCGCAACGTGCGGCTCAGGTCGATGTTCTTCGGCGGCCTGCACGAGCGCGGGCGGCGTCCCGGTACCGAGAACGTCGCTGGGATTGTTGGGCTGGGCAAGGCGGCGGAGATGGCACGGACATGGCTGTCGGAGAATGGTTCCCAAGCGCTTGCCGCGCTGCGCGATCGCCTGGAGCAAGGGATTCTTGCGGCGATCGACGAGACCGGCGTCAACGGCGGCGGAGCAGCGCGCGTGGCCAACACCAGCAACCTCTACTTCGACCACGTGGAGGCAGAGGCGCTGGTGATTGCGCTCGATCTCAAGGCGCTCGCGGTGTCGGGCGGGTCAGCGTGCCAGTCGGGCGCGACCGAGCCCTCGCATGTGCTCACGGCGATGGGGCTGAGCGAGGCGCGCGCGCGAGCCAGTGTGCGCTTCTCACTGAGCCGGCTAAGTACTGAGGCCGAAGTGGATGCTGTGGTGGAGATGCTGCCTGCGGCGGTCGCTCGGCTGCGTGAGCTGGCGCCGAAGAAGCAGCAAGTCAGCGCGTTAGCAAGTTAGCCTTCAACAGCGCCACGCTGACTCGCTAACTTGCTCCTACAAATACCAGGGAATATTGACCACGATAATGCGCTGTTTTCCCTTGAGCAGTAGTAGCACCTTGAGCAGTTGGACACGCTGGTTGTGGAGCAGGTACTCCCACCAGTGGCGGACAACGAGTTCGGGGAGAAGCACGGTGATCTTACGGTCCGGGTTCTGGCTTTCGATCTCGAGGATGTAGTCCATGAGCGGCGAAATGACGAGACGGAAACTGGAATGCAGACTAATGAGTTCCGGCTCGGGAATGCCTTTGTCGCGAATGGGCTTCAGGACGTTTTCTTCCCAGATGTCGACCAGCGATTGCTCACCGTCGGCGCCTTCGACATTGACGACCCTTATCTCTTTGGAGAGCAGCATTCCGAAGCGCATCGCTTTCTCGGTCATGCGATCCCATCGGGCCATGGGGATGACCACAAGCGGCTCCTGCATGTTGCTCAGGTTGAGCGGGGACATCTCGACTACGTCGCCTTTGACCCGTGTGTAGTGCTGCTTGACTACGACCATGAGCACGATCAGCGTGGGAATCAGCAATGCTGTGACCCATGCGCCCGAGGTGAACTTGGCGACCAGCACGATGATGGTCGTGATGCCGGTTGCGATCGCGCCGGTACCATTGACAAACATGTGCCAATGCCGGCCCTTGTGTTCGCCCTGATGCTTCTTCCAGTGCATGACCATGCCGGCCTGGGAGAGCGTAAAGGCGAGGAAGGCACCGATGGCGTAGAGCGATATGAGCCAATCGGTACGCCCTTTGAACATGATCAGAAGGATTGCCGTGAGTGCGGTGAGGGCGTAGATCCCCGCTGAGAAAAGCAGCCGCCGTCCACGCAGGACGAAAACGTGCGGAAGATAGTCATTTAGGGCGATGGCGCGCGTAAGGCGGGGAAAGTCGGCGAAGGCGGTATTGGCACTGAGGCAGAGGGCGAGAAAGACGGACCACATGGTGATGTGGAAGAACCAGCCTCGTCCAAAGACGGCCATGACGATCAGGCTAAGCAAACTCTGGTAGTGAGGGTTCGTCGGGTCCATTGCCATAATCTGGTACTTCTTTGCCAGCCAGGCGATGCCGAAGAGGAGAATGATCAGAATGCCAATGATGACCGTGAGCGTGCGCTGGGCTTGCTTTGCCCTCGGCTCGCGGAAGGCCATGACGCCATTTGAGACGGCTTCAACGCCGGTCATCGCGGCGCATCCGTTGGAGAAGGCTTTCAGCAGAAGCCATAGGGTCAGGTAACCCATCGTCGCGGAGAGCGGATGCGGCATGTCTGCGAGCGGAGCTGGATGACCGCCTGACGCGAAGACATGGAAGGTGCCGACGCCGATAGAGATCAGCAGGGTTCCCACAAACAGAAATGTGGGGATGATGAACGCGGCGCCGGTGTCCTTGACTCCGCGCATATTGACCAGCGCAAGCGCCCCGAGGATGACCAGGCAGAGCATCAGACGGTGCGGCAGCAGCCATTGCTGGTCGGAGACGACGGCTTCGACGCCGGCCGAGATGCCGACCGCGGCGGTGAGGATATAGTCGACCATCAGGGCGGCGGCGGCGAGCAGGCCGGGGCTGGTGCCGAGGTTCTCGGTTGCGACGGTGTAGGAGCCGCCGCCTCCGGGATACGCCGCGATGGTCTGGCGGTAGCTGAAGTAAACGATGACCAGCAGGATGAGAATCGCCGAGATAATGGGGACGATGTAGTGGATGCCCATTAAGCCGAGCGGAATCAGCAGGGAGAGCGCGGTCTCGGGTCCGTATGCAGCAGAAGTCAGGGCATCGAGGCCGAAGATGGGAATCCCGCCGGCCACGCCAATATGCTCGGCGCGCTCTTCACTTGTGGCCAAGGGTCTGCCAAGCAGGGAATCAATAAATGACATCGAACTCTAATAGTAAATAATAAGTTGTCCTAGGGCCAACGATAAATTGCCGCCGCGCCGCGTTGGCCGGCGCCGAATCCGCCGGAAATGCCACAATTCTTCCGCGAGAGAGAGTCGCTGCTGTTCGCTGTCTCCTTCCGCGCGACTGCGCAGGTCGCCGGGGTAACGACTGGAACTTAACCTTGCAGGCGGAAACTCCATCTCTGCTTCCTGCATCTCACTTCAGGAACAAATTTCTACTCATTCGGAGACGAAATGCCGACCAAAAACGCAACCCAGACCACTGCCTCCATCACTCGTAAGAAACTTGTCGATCTCCTGAACGAAGATCTGGCGCGCGAGTTCCAGGCGATCATCGCCTATGTCAACTACTCGCAGGTACTTAAGGGCGCGGCTTATATGAACATCGCCGCTGAACTCGCCGTCCATGCGGGCGAGGAGTTGGCTCACGCCATCATCCTCTCCAACCAGATCGACTATCTCGGCGGCATGCCCACCACGGTTTCCAAGCCGGTCAAGACCTCGGAGAAGGCTGAGGAGATGCTGCGTTTCGATCTCGACAACGAGAACGAGACCATCCGCAACTACCGCCGCCGGGTGAAACAGTGCGACGAACTCGGGGAGTATGCTACCGCGGAACACATCCGGGAGATTCTGATGCAGGAGCAGGACCACCAGATCGCACTGGCTACCGCCTTGGGGATCGACGTCCCGGACGTAGGCATCGCCGATTAGTTGCGCGGTCGGGCCAGGGGCCGGTGGGCCCCCGCGCCGCGTCTCCCTTGAGACTTTCGAATCCGGGAGCCACGCTCGGCGGCTCCTGACTTGACAGCCGCGCGAGACCTCCGTAGACCTTGAGGTGAGGCCCATTCTCACTTCCATCGAGGCACCGGACAAAATGAATCGACTTCTACGTAGCTGCGTGCCCGTGCTCTGCGCGGGTCTGATCTCCATCCTCTCGGCGGCCGCGCAGAGTGCACCCGCGACCGCACCTGCCGTCGCGCCGCCTCCGCCCGGTGCTCGCACCCCTTACAAACCGCAAAACCTCAAGGTCCTTCCCGAGGACACCGACCTCCGCAAGGTCATGCGCCAGTTCGCCGGCGATCTTGGCGTCGAGTGCGAATTCTGTCACACCGCCCCGGACCCGGTCACCCACCGCGCTGATCGCGCCTCCGACGCCAATCCGGTGAAGGAGACTGCGCGGTTCATGATCCAGCTAACCGACGATCTGAACACCAAGTACCTTGCGGAGATGCCGAACCGCCGCTATGCCGATCCCATCACCTGTGGCACCTGTCATCGTGGCGAGAAGCATCCTTCCATCTTCGTCCCACCGCCGCGGCAAGAGGGCAACCGCCCGCCCGGAGCACCTCCGGCGGGAGGGCCTCCAGCCGCAGCGCCTCCAGCGAGCTAGGGCGCCGCTACTGGGTTGAGCCGGTGATGAAGGTCTGGTCGGCCCGCGCGCCGATTACGCGATAGAGCGCGAACTGCCGCGAGTTTTGCGCGCGCAGTTCGAACAGCAGGCTGGCGCGGTTGGACGCCTCTGCGTCGACCGCGTCCACCAGTCGCATCCTTGGAGTGCGATCCAGATGCATCGCGTCGGTCACACTCTTGAGCGCGATCTCCGGTTCGCCCTGCATGTTGACCTGCGCGACCAGCGTGACGAATCGCAACGCCGGACCGAGGCCGTCCGTGTGCGCGGAATAGACGTAGGTTGCCGCGCCACCATAACTCAGCATGTAGCCGGTCAGCTTCTCATCGAGCAGTTGCTCGGGCGGCGGCGGAGGCGTCTCCTTGGCCACGCCGCGGCGGAGCTTGCTGCCGGGTCTGTGCGGGTCCGGCGCAGGAGGAGGAGTTGGGGGCGGAGCAACCGCGCTGGCGGCCTCGTAGGTGGCGAGTTGCGCGCGCGCGGCTGTCTGCATCTTGGCGAGAATGGCCTGATGCTCGTCTTCATCGTCCCAGGCCCGCGAAAAATCGTGAGGCGGGTGATCGGCAGCATCCGACACCGCGGCCATCTGGTGGAGATCCTGGTCTCCGGGCAGCCCTGAGAGTTTTGGGAGGTCCACCTCGTTGAGCGCACTCGTCGGCTTTCCGCGGTGTAGCAGCGGCCGATTCGGGTCGTCGTTCAGCGAGCTTGCAACCGCAGAGACGCTGGCGGAATCGCCTTTTGCAGCGCTCGCCTGTTGTTCGGGAGAGCGGCGCCGCAGGGTGGGCCGGTCGGGGTCGTCCGCGGGCGTGTCACCGGTGCTGCCGGAGCCGGGCGCCGCTGATCTTGACGAGAAGTGCGGCTTGTCCGGGTCGCCATCGACGGCGTTGATGGCGGAGAGCGTCTTGGATGGCTTCAGCGTCGACTTCTTCGGCGGGGCTGGCGGGACGAACTTGCCGTAGCCGAACCATCCATCGTCCCAGGCGGTAGTCGTCTCGGCGGCGACCATGTGACGCGAGTAAACCAGGTCGAGCGTACCGAGCGCTATTCCGGACTTTTGCAACTCGTAAACATTGCCCGAAAGGAGAGCAAACGGAACAGGCCTCGCCAGGTAGACTGCGGCGTCCCGTAACTTGCCATCGATGAAGAGGGAGACCGGGATGAGGCGGCTGGCGGCAGGCTTTGCCATGTCGCCCGTCCACTCGTAGACGCCGACCGAGCGGACCACATTCTCGGGCTTGGCGACCTTGTGGGTCTGGGCGCCGATTGGGGCGCAGAGCGGGCCAATCGTAGACGCGGCGATCACCAGCGCGCCGACAACTCTGGCGACGGGCCGCAATCCACGCTCGCTCCGTTCTGGGCTCATGCTGTGCTTAGACGCGATCAAGGTGCTCCTCGTTTCACTTCAGAGTATCTCCGGCCACTGCAAACTGGGAAACTGCTCTAACATCTACCTCGTGAGCACACAGCCAACAGCGGTCGGGGAAGCGACTCCAATTCTGCGGGTCCCGCTGCTCAGGGTGCAGGACCTCTCGATCGGCTTTGGCGGGCGCGAGGTCGTCCACGGGATCTCGTTCGAGATCGCGCCCGGCGAGACGCTCGGCCTGGTGGGCGAGTCGGGGTCGGGCAAATCGGCGACCTCGCTCGCGGTGTTGCGGCTGCTCCCGGCGGAGGCGAGCGTCTCGGGCAGAGTCCTGTTCGCGGCGGCGGGCGCGGCACAGCCGGTCGACCTGCTGGCGCTGCCGGAGCGCGAGATGCGGGGCCGGCGCGGGAGCGATGTGGCGATGATCTTCCAGGAGCCGATGACCGCGCTGAATCCGGTGATGCGGGTCGGCTCGCAGATTGCCGAGGCGGTTCGCGCGCACCAGCCCGGGCTGTCGTGGAAGGCGGTCGATCGGCTGGTGCTCGACGCGATGCACGAGGTCGCGCTGCCCGAGCCGGAGCGGCGGGCGCGGGATTATCCGCACCAGTTCTCGGGTGGCCAGCGGCAGCGCATCCTGATTGCGATGGCTATCGTGAACCGTCCGCGCCTGCTGATCGCGGACGAGCCGACGACGGCACTCGATGTGACGGTTCAGGCGCAGATTCTGGCGCTGCTGAAGGAACTGCGCCGGACGCATGGCCTGTCGATGCTGTTCATCTCGCACGATCTGGCGGTCGTTGCGCAGGCGTGCGACCAGCCCGGCGATCGTATCGCGGTGATGCAGAATGGGCAGATTGTCGAGCAGGCGGCGACGCTCGACTTGTTCCGCAGCCCGCAGCATCCGTATACGAAGAAGCTGCTCGCGTCTGCACCGACGATGGCGAGCGACCGGACGCGGCCCCTGGCGTCGCTGTGAACCCACATCTCAGAAGCGAGATGTGGGGCACCCGGCGTCGCGGACTTTCAAGGACCGCTGCGGTCCGCATCTAAAGGCTGTGCGATAGACTGGGATTTCGTGCGTCTATGCACGTGGAACTGCCATGCGTGCTCTCATCCTTTCCGACATCCACGCCAACCTTGAAGCCTTGAACGCCGTGCTTACCGCGGCCGGCGAGTGGGACGCGCTGTGGAACCTGGGCGACATGGTCGGGTATGGCGCGAGTCCGAACGAGGTGCTGGACGTGATTCGACCGCTTTCGACGCTGACGGTGCGGGGCAATCACGACCGCGTCTGTTCTGGGCTGAGTTCGTCGCTGGCGTTCAATCCGACGGCGCGCGCGGCGGCGAAGTGGACGTTGGAGGTGCTGAATCCGGAGAACCTGGTGTGGCTGCGAACGGTGCCGCAAGGGCCGCTGCAGCCGGAGAACGACGCGCCTGGCGAAGTTGAGGTGACGCTGGCGCACGGCTCGCCGCTGAACGAGGATCAATACATTCTGAACATGCGCGACGCATGGGCTCCGCTGCAGCAGATGACCACGGCGATTACGTTCGTCGGGCACACGCACATCCAGGGTGGCTTCTCGCAGAAGGAGCACGACTGGCACGAGCTGCGGCCGCGCTATCGCAGCCGCAACGACGCGGATACGTGGACGATGCCGATTCCGCCGGGGACGCGCAACCTGATCAATCCGGGCTCGGTGGGGCAGCCGCGCGATTACGACTGGCGTGCGGCGTTCGCGGTGTACGACAGCGAGGCCTCCGAGATTGTGTATCATCGCGTGCCGTACGATCTGAGGCGGGCGCAAGGACGAATCCTGATGGCTCGGCTGCCGGAGCGACTGGCGGCGAGGTTGCGCGAAGGACGGTAGGGCACCCCCCCATCCTTAAGTCCTAAAGTATTCTTTCTAAATTGTTTAGGTCCGGACCAGTGGTATATACCAACTGTAAAGTATCCCGAATCAATTAGTTATCCATAAAGTATTCCAGAATAAGGGCTTAACGTGTTAAATGCAAAAGGCTGCGGGGTTTGCGCGTGCGCGCTCGCCTTGCAGCCTTTGATCTTTACTAACTA
The DNA here is from genome assembly GCA_003133205.1 of Granulicella sp. The sequence goes on from PKWK01000238.1 coordinate 19,057, forward strand.
CCTTAATTCTATCAGTTTGACCTTAACTAAACGGCGAGTATTTTCCGGGTACATTTGGGGCGTAAGTTGTTTTTAGGATTGGAGATAATATTTTTGGGTGTGAGCGAGTGGGCTTGACCTCTCTAACGATGTTTGCTGTGTCAAGGGCGTAGGGAGGGTCGGCGTGGGGAGCAGGGTCGAGGCGCCGTCATGTGGCGATTATCTTGACCCTTCTCCGCGCCTGCAAGCTTGAGTCGGGGACGAAGCTCAGGCGTTCTTTCTGAAGCGGTGGAGCGTGGCGCTGGCGGACGGAGGTGTCGTCGCCCAGAAGATTGTCGGCGAGTGCGCGAGAGATGCCTACTTCTATGTCTACTGGGCGGCATATGCGATTGAGTCGGTGCTCGCGCTGTTCATCGTCTACGGCATCTTCCGGCTTTCGATGCAGCCGCTGAAGGGACTGCAGCGGTTCGGAACGATGCTTTTTTGCGTGGTGGCCGGAATCTCAGTTGTCCTGGCCGTGGGGTACAGCGTGATCAATGGCGTTGTGATCTGCGCGATTCTTGTGTTGTGGACGGCTTACTTTGCTCTGCCGGAACCGGAGCGGCGGGAGATCGATGTCAGTTCGCCGCTGCGGCGGTGGAACAGGATTTGCCTGGGTTGGTACGGGATGTGATGTGACTTGTCGTATGTCCCTTCTCCGGTGCGTGTCTCAGACTTGAGTGTCCTGTTATCCTTGCAGCCAGGAGCGGATTATGGCGGACGGTCGGATTCACATCATGCTCGAGGATGAGGCGATCGTTGAGTTTGTTCGCAGCAAGGTGCGGAGCGGCGAATACGCGTCGGAGAGCGATGTCATCAAGGAAAGTGTCGCTGCGCTTCAGGATAAAGACTGCGAAGTCGAGCGCTGGCTGCGCGAGGTTGGAGTTCCAATCTACGATCGCATGAAGGCCGATCCCTCAAGCGCGATCCCGATCGAGCAGGTAGAGCGGCACCTTGAAGAGCGGCGCAAGCGGAGACGCGAGACCCTCACATGAACCTCCGCGTCGCCTTCTCCCCTGAGGCGCAAGCGCACCTGGACGAGTTGGAAGACTACATCGAAAAATCTTCGGGCTCAGCACTCACTGCGGAACGCTACATCGGCAGGCTACTCAAGACCTGCCATTCTCTCCGCACATCGCCCTTCAGAGGAACGAGCCGCGATGACATGGGTTCGGGCGTGAGAACTACGGGATTTGAACGGCGCGTAACGATTCTTTTCGAAGTACAGAAAGAACAGATTTTGATCCTTGGCATTTTTTACGCGGGCCGGAAGTTTGAAGGAAGCCGGTAAGTCAGACGGCGGTGGACTGTTCTTCGAGGGCGGTGGCTAGCTCTTCCCATTCGGTTGTGAGCGAGGTGCGCTGGGTGCGGAGGGATTCAAGTTCGGCGGCGGTGCGCTGGGACTCTTCGGCGGAGGTGTAGTGGCCGAGGCTCTCTTCAGCGGCGGTGATGCGGGAGTCGATGGTGGAGAGTTCCTGCTCGATGGCGGCTACGCGGTCTTCGAGCTGTTTGAGCTTGATGGGGTTGAGGCGCTTGATGGGGGCTTTGGCGGGTATGGAAGTTGTCGGGGGTTGTCCTGATGATTCTGAATCCCACATCTCAGAAGCGAGATGTGGGGCACCCACTTTGGTGGTGGGTTCGGGTGTGGGCTTGAGGGAGGCGCTGAGGGAGATGGAGACTTTCTCGGGGCCGCCTTGTTTGCGCCAGAGATAGTCCTCGTAGTTGCCGGGGTAGATGTGGACGTGGCGATCTTCGACTTCGAAGACGCGGGTGGCGAGGCCGTCGATGAAGTAGCGGTCGTGGGAGACGAAGAGGACGGTGCCGGTGAAGTTGGCGATGGCTTCGAGCAGGACGTCTTTGGCGCGGAGGTCGAGGTGGTTCGTCGGCTCGTCCAGCAGCAGCATGTTGGCGGGGGAGACGAGCATCTTGGCCATGGCGTAGCGGTTGCGCTCGCCGCCGGAGAGGACGCCGAGAGGCTTGAAGACGTCATCGCCGGAGAACATGAAGCAACCAAGCAGCGAGCGGAGTTCGACGACGGGGACCTTGGGCGCGATGCCGGCGATGTCTTCGAGCATCTTGGCGGCGGGGTCGAGGACTTTGTACTGGTCTTGCGCGAAGTAGTCGGCAAGGACGTTGTGGCCGAGGCGGATGTCGCCGGAGGTCGGCGGCTCGAGGTTGGACAGCATGCGGATGAGGGTGGATTTGCCGGCTCCGTTGGCGCCGACGAGGGCGATGCGATCGCCGCGTTCGATCTGGAAGCTGACGTCTTCGAGAACGTGCTTGATGCCGGCCGGTTGCCCATCGACGGAGGGCATGGGGTAGTCCTTGTAGAGGTGGGAGACTTCGATCACCGTGCGGCCTGATGCGGGCGGCTGCGGGATGGTGAAGTGGATGGTGGACTCTTCCTCGGGGACTTCGATGCGCTCGATTTTTTCGAGTTCCTTGATGCGGGACTGGACCTGCTTGGCTTTGGTGGCCTGGTAGCGGAAGCGGTTGATGAAGGCTTCGAGGGCGTCGATGCGGTCGCGCTGATTCTTGTACGCGTTCATGAGCTGGGTTCGGCGCTCTTCCTTTTGCACGACGTACTTCTCGTAGTTGCCGTGATAGGTGTGCATGCGCTTGTTCCAGATTTCGATGGTCTTGTTGACGGTGACATCGAGGAAGTAGCGGTCGTGCGAGATGAGGATATAGGCGTTGGGATAGTCGTGGAGGTAGTTCTCGAGCCAGTTGCGGGATTCGAGATCGAGGTGGTTGGTGGGCTCGTCGAGAAGTAAGAGGCTGGGCTTCTGGAGGAGGAGCTTGGCGAGGGCGATGCGCATCTGCCAGCCGCCGGAGAACTCTTCCGTCTTGCGGTCCCAATCTTCTTTCAGGAAGCCGAGGCCGCCGAGGACGGCTCCGACCTGCGAGTCGAGGGTGTAGATGTCGTGGACGTGGAGATGGTCGGCGATGTCGGAGTAGCGATCGGCGGCGGCGTGGTACTCGCGGGACTTGGGGTCGGCGGTGGAGAGGGTGTGGGTAATCTCTTCGGCTTCGTGCTCGAGGGCGAAGATGGGGTCGAAGACGGAGAGGCATTCGGCGAAGACGGTCTTGCCGCGGAGGGCGAGGCCGTCCTGGGGGAGGTAGCCGAGGGTCATTCCCTTGACGCAGGTGAGCTGGCCGTAGTCGAGGGTTTCGAGGCCTGCGAGGATCTTGAGCAGCGTGGATTTGCCGGTGCCGTTGCCGCCGACCAGGCCGGTGCGCTCGTCCGGCGTGATGAGCCAGTTCGCGTCTTCAAAGAGGAGTTTGGGGCCGAAGCGTTTGCCGGCGGCAGAGAGTTGGAGCATCTGAGACTATTTTCTCATCTGCTCAAAAGATTTGTATTTTCGCAATGCTCAGAGGCTGAATTCTCTCAATTGCTGAAGAATTTCGAGTCGCGCTTGCGAAAGGTCTGTGTGTTCTCTCGATGCCGACGGGCAAACGCTTCGTTGCGCCGATTGCTGCCGGGCTATTTCTGAATCTGCTTCAGATAGTTCGTCAGGTTGACGATGCGCTGATGAACTACCGTTGCGTTGTCCGGGCCGGATTCGTGTAGCGTCCCCATCAGGTCGCCCCAGATGGGCATCTGCGATGAGCCATGAGCCGGGGTCTCCACTCCGAACTTGAGGACTGAACTCACGTGATCCGCGGGGAACGCTCCGCCATTCCTCTTGCTAAGCATGGTGAGATCCGGGGGTTGGACTTTCATTGCCGGTGCGGCCGGCCCATTGCCCGTGGCTTTGGCGCCGTGGCAGACGGCGCAATAGGTGCTGTACATCTGCTCTCCAGATACGGGGGACGTTGGTTGTATTGGGACCTCCTTGATTTTGGGAGTTGTTTGCTGGGCCATCCCTAATAAAGATGGGGAGGATATAAGTCCAGCTAATAGTGCTATTAGAATTCGTTTCTGCATAGGGTGACTCCTTTGAACCGACGAAACAATAATCCCCTTGGAGGACACAGGATGTGACGGCTGACACATGGGATTCTCCTGATTTCAAGCGCCTTCTATCGACCCTCCATTCAAGAAGAATGGTGATGGCCTTCAGGTCCCCATCAAGATGAATGGGACCGAGTCGGAGCCCAAGATGGCGATCATGACGGGCGCGGCGGAGTAGAAACCGGCAACTGGCTCTGCTACTGTCAGAGCAGGGAGCCTGATGCCTTTCGAGTCACACGTTTCTTCTGATCCTTCGGTCGCGCCGCCAAGCACCTTGCCTCCCGAACCTCTGCCCGGGGAGGCCGGTCCGGTGTCGGCGTCTGGCACCGTCGCGCCCGTCTGGCTGCAGCGGCTTTCGTTGTTTGTGCTGGTGCTGTTCTGCGTCTACCTTGGCGTGCTGGTGACGATCCTGCCGTGGTGGTCGAGTGTGTGGGACCGCAACCTCTTCATCCAGTCGCGACCTGTGCTGGCTGCAGTGCTGCACAATGGGGCGGTGCGCGGGCTGATCTCCGGCCTTGGCATGCTCGATATATGGATTGGCATCTCCGAAGCGGTACACTACCGCGATCACCGTGCATAGGAAACTCAGGCTGTAGAAGAGACGCCGTGGACGGATGCTGCCCCAGGAAAAGAAGAGAACAGGATGCCTCGAAAAAACCCCGAACCGCTTGAAACCGCGCCGCTTGCTTATGAAAACAAGGAGTTTCTCGACTCCCCGGACGGCCGCTTGCTGCGCATCATGTCCGAGTACCAGGAGCCGATGACGCGGTTCCGGCGGGAACGCATTCAGGACACGGTGGTGTTCTTTGGCTCGGCGCGGTTCCGTGCGCAGGATGTCGCGAGCCATGAACTTGAGTTGCTGGACAATACGGGATCGCTGACGCCCGCTCCTGCCGACCAGCAGCCCGCACGCCCGGACGAGGTGGAGCGCGGCGAGGCTTCGGAGCAGAAGCTGCGGCTGGCGGAGGCGGCGGTGGAGATGGCGCGGTACTACGAGGATGCGCGCAAGTTGGCGGGGCTGGTGTCGCGCTGGGCGATGACGCTGCCCGGGCGCCGGCATCGGTATGTGATCACGTCGGGTGGCGGGCCGGGGATCATGGAGGCAGCCAACCGCGGGGCGTATGAGGCGGGAGCCAAGACGATCGGGCTGAACATCAAACTGCCGTTCGAGCAGCAGCCGAATCCCTACATCACGCCCGATCTGAACTTCGAGTTCCACTATTTCTTCATGCGCAAGTTCTGGTTCGCGTACCTGGCCAAGGCGCTGGTCGTGTTTCCGGGTGGCTTTGGCACGCTGGACGAGATGTTCGAGTTGCTGACGCTGGCGCAGACGCAGAAGCTGGCCAAGAAGATTACGGTGCTCATCTATGGGTCTTCCTATTGGAAGAGCGTGATCAACCTGGACATCCTGGCGGACAAGGGCGCGATTGCGATGAAGGACAAGGACCTGTTCCAGTTTGCCGACACGCCGGAAGAGGCGTTCAACCTGCTGAAGTCCGATCTGGTCGACGATATGCAGCGACAGGCTGCGTATGAACGCGAGCATGGTGTTCCGAGCGAAGGCATTCCAGAGACTCCGGCGCCGAGCGCGCAGGAACTGCTGGGGCCGGATATTGCGAAGACGCGGTAAGTAGCAGAAAAACAAGACAAATACGGAGATTCTGGCTGCGCCAGCATGACGAGTTGCGGCCGGAGTGTGCCCCACTCCACATTGCTCAGTGTGGTTCGGGTTCGCGCACAATTCTTGGTGCAGTCATCTTCCCGTCACATGGCTTCGAAAGACTATAGGTGCAGAAGTTTGCACAGTAGCCGGAGGGACACCATGAGCCAGACTGTTTCCTACCTATGGCGCGAGCCGCATGCCGCCGGGGGATTCACAGCCGGAGTGTCGCTGCATAGCCACACCAATCAGTCGCACGAGACACTGGATTTTATCGCGGAGCTGTCGACCGACTGGGGTGTGCTGCAGCCGCTGATGCGTTGGTGCGAGGAGCGCTGCTTCAAGACCTCTGGGATTCGGCCCGACTACGCGCGCAGCTACTGGACTCCGCCGCTGACTCCGCGGCTGGCGTTCGACCTGGAGCGGTTGCAGATTGAGGACAAGCTGCAGATGGCAGCGATGGTGTCGATCACCGACCACGACGACATTTGTGCACCGATGCTGCTGCGGTCGCTTGCGTCGGCGCGGCAGATTCCGGTGTCGGTGGAGTGGACGGTGCCGTTCGGGCAGGGAGCGTTTCACCTTGGCATTCACAACCTGCCCAGCTCGACCGGTGCGGAGTGGATGCAGCGGATGGAGGCGTTCACGGCGGTCCCGGTGGGCGAGCGTCCCGCGAAGATGCTGACGGACATGCTGGCGGAGCTGGACCAGCTTCCCGGCGTGCTGATCGTGTTCAACCACCCGCTGTGGGATCTCTACCGCATTGGACAGGAGAAGCACCGCTTCCTGGTCAATGACTTTCTCGCGGTCAATGGGCAGTACTGCCACGCGATTGAGCTGAATGGCTTGCGGCACTGGGATGAGAATCGCGAGGTTGCTACGCTGGCGAGCCAGTGGAACCAGATCCTGATCAGCGGAGGCGACCGGCACGGGATTGAGCCGAATGCGAACGTGAATCTGACGCGGGCGACGAGCTTCACCGCGTTCGTGCATGAAGTGCGCCGGGAGCGGATAAGCCATGTGCTGTTCATGCCGCAGTATGCCGAGCCGTGGAAGCATCGAATTCTGAATTCGACGCTGGCTGCGATCCGCAATTATCCGGACTTTCCCGAGGGCTCGCGGAGATGGGACGAGCGCGTGTACCATCCGGACGCCGACGGCACGATGCGCACGCTGGCGGAGATTTGGATCGGTCGGCGCGCGCCGGTGTATGTGAACGCGATTCTGGCGAGCGTGCGGTTGATGGGGGCGGGGCCGGTGTCGAGCGGGCTGCGGCTGGCCTGGAACGACGCCAGCGCAATGCGGACGGCGCTGGCTGAGCGCAAGGCGTAGACAGGCGACGTACGGCAGGGATGGGTCGCGGTACAGCAGGGAAAAGCAGATTCCCTGTGGGAATGACAAACGAAGGTGTTGCCAAGCTAGAGTTTTTCGACGACGACGGCGGTGCCGTAGGCTAGGACTTCGGTGACTCCCTGCATGAGTTCGTTGGCGTCGTAGCGGGCCATGATGATGGCGTTGGCGCCATGCTCGGCGGCGTGCTCCATCATCATGATGAAGGCGTCCTGACGGGTCTTCTCGCAGAGTTGGGAGTAGAGGGTGATGTTGCCGCCGAGGATGGTTTGCAAGCCGGCGCCGATAGTGGCGAAGAGGTTGCGCGAACGCACGACGATGCCGCGCACTACGCCGATGTTGCGGAGGATCTTGTAGCCGGGAAGCTCGAGCGCGGTGGTGACCATGGATGGGTCGAGGTTGGCGGCGGGTTGGGCATTGGGTGGCGGATACGAAGGATATGCGGACATGCTTGCTTCTCCTGTTGGCGAGCTTTATTTGTTGCTGGAGATTGTACGCGTCAGGTGTTTCCGATGTTCCGTAAAGAGGTGGCGGAGATGGCTTTATGCACGCGAGATAAGGCATATCCCGGGGGCTAAAGCCCGCGTCTTTGGATCCCCGGAATTGCCAGGGCTAAAGCCCTGGCCTATCTCAGAAGCAAGAGCAACGTCTTAGCGGCAAGGGCGGAAGCGCGAGCAAGGGCGGAAGCGCGAGCAAGGGCAACGGCATGATCAAGAGCGGCGGCGTGCCCTAGGGGGTGTCATCAAATTGGCTATATGCGTGAGCTGGAGCAGATTTTAGCTTGAGAGGATGACTGTAAGGCGTTACGGGTTGCGGGACGATCAGTGGGA
>PKWK01000057.1 GCA_003133205.1 Granulicella sp.
AGTCACGATAGAGTCCTAAAGTATTTCGTGCACTAAGATTCATGGCGGCAATATGACCAGGTAGCTAATACTCCCACCTCTCCTTCGTTTAGCTACTTCTCACCCACAACACGGTATCGAGTCGCATCGGGATATCCCTCCACCACGCTCTTTAATTCGTAGCCCGTCGGAAGCTTGGTCATGCCAAGATCGCGAAAACGCACATGGGCCTCCGTGAGGCGCTCCTTTGCCGAGTCGTCGAAGTAGCGGGTGCTGAACTCATACTCCTGGCCCGAGTTCCGCAAATCACGCAGTTGATGGCGCAAGGTCAGGCTCGCTCGTGTCTCCCAATTGAACCTGACTGTGGCGACGATGGCTGCGTTGAAGAGCAGCAAAGCACATAGCGCCCAGGTCAGCCTGACCAGAAGGCGCGAAGAGCTCTCTCTGAAGGCGAACACCATGGGGACGATCGGCAGTAGCCATAACTGCGGCCCATACCGCGGCCACCAGCAATGCTTACTGATGAGCAGCGAAGCAATGATCGTTGCTGAAGCCAGCATCAGCATCCAGCGGGAGGATGAATCGAGTTTGAACAGCAGCCACACGCCTAAGGCAACCGACAGCACAAAGCAGCCGCTGAAAAACGGACCCAGAGCTGCGACGCGGGGGTCTTGATACGTATAGGTGTACAGATCGTGCAGACGCGCCGTAAAAGGCCACATCAAAGAGGCATTCTTACCTTCACGATACGGCTGATTGCCCGGCCGGCCGAAGATGGAGTACGCAAATCGTATAGCAGGATTGCGTCCAACCATATTCTTCGGCGTTTCCCATTTCTCATTTCCGTCATTCCCTTGCTGTGCCAGACTCGGATAATTCGCCGATCCAAGGATGGGATAGAAAGGCTGGTGCCGGTACAGGCTATTGGTGATGTAGGGGTTGTACCCCCAGAGGCATGTGCCGAGAACAAGCGTTCCGACCGCTACATAAGCTAGTCGCGCCAGCGATCGGCGTGCTTTGAAAAGACACCAAAGTCCTACTGCGGCGAGCAGGAAGCATAAATAAACGAGCCCAGTGAACTTCGCGTTGATACAGACAATCGATACTGCTACCCCGGTAGCAATGACTGCCGGACGCGGTTGACGCAGAGCGCTTACGGTTGCGACGACCGCCAAAATCAGAGAAGACGCCATCACGCCATCGACCAGAAAGGTAGTGATTTCGCTTATGGCGACGGGGTTGAGCGCGACCACGGCTGCGATGGCAAGTGCGCGGCTGCGACGCCAACCTCCGCTCAGGCATGCGGCCAGCGTCCCCAGGAACGATGCCATCAGAATCAGCCAGTTAATGCATTTGCCCCACTCGATTCGACCCGTTGTGGCGAAAATCGTCGCCGCGGCATACCAGGGTCCCTTGGCGTAGTGCCGCAAATAAAGCTGGCTGTGGAGCCGGCTCGGGCTGTCGGCAAAGCTTCGCATCGGCTCGGATACAGGATTCCATTCGCGGGCAATGGTGATGATCCCTAGTTGGTGATACCACTGTCCGTCCCAGGAAAAGTCATAAAAGAACGCCGAAAGCAGAAGAGACGAAGCCAGCAGAATCAGGGTAAGGCCGACAGGCCACCAGCACATGCTGCCCCGCAATCCCTCCCGTCGTGCCAGCCAATATGCGCCTGACAAAGCTGCCATCAGCGCCATCGGCGCGATAAGAGCAAATCCCGCTCGGCCCGCCACCAGGCTGGCCATTGCGCCGAGTTGCAGAAAACAGAGGAAGGCGGCAACGGTGGCGGAGGTGACCCAGCAGACGCTGGTAAGGGACACATTTCTTTCGGACACCATCCCTCCCATTGCCGGCAGTCTCGTGCAGCCCGTCACACATTTCGATCGTACCCCGGAACTCCCTTCTGGAAGCACCCCCCATCTCGCGGTCACTCGGAGGGCTTAGCCTGCCTGCATAGGCTTGTATCCTGAACTGCCCGTAAAGTCTGCTTTTCGGAAAGTTCGAGTTGGCGCGTCTCCGGGACCGTGAACTTGCCGCAAACGCCGTATCTCGGGAAGTTCGACCGCCGCTAGTTTTCCGATGGCTTCTCGATGTGGTCGATAACCAACACCTTCGTCGGTCCCTTCGCCGGCTCAACCTTCAGCCCAAGCTCCTCTTGAAGCGCGCGATCCATCGGCGGAGTCGGATCCATATCGTCGGCACTACGGTCGCTGTCCCACCGGCCCTTGTACTTCAGCACAAAATCGTACTTGCCCGTCAGTCCCGTCTTATCGATCACCGGCTGCCCAAACTGCCCCGTCAGTATCGAGACCAGGTAATTCATCGGGCACGCGTGGCCGATCCAGTCTAACCCCCTACCGTCATTCTTCTGGTACAACGGCAGCACAGGGCTATCGCCAAAATTCTTCAGTTCCTCCGCCGACGGCGGCATCGAACCCTCCGCGCCCAGCTTCGGCCCACCCTTCGCCACCACCAGGTTGTAGACGTCGCCTTCCTTCGTCTCCCAGTGCGTCTTCAGCTTGAAGCGATCCGCCAGCAGCGCCTGGAACATGTGCTGCTGCTCCATCCTTTGCTCATCCGCCGGCAGCGCCGCCATTTTCGCATCCGCATCGGCATCCCCTTTCGCCTCGATCACGAACACCGTGGGAAAAGGCCACTTCGGCGCTCCCACCACCTGCCATTCGTCGATTCCGAAGGCGGCGCTCAGTATGCTTTCGATCCTCCAGTTGACTAAGCGCAAATTTGTCGTGTGCGGCGTAAATTGCCCGCTCATCGTGATGCCAAGGTGAAGGTCGGCCTCCTTGTTCTCCCGCACCGACGCCACATCAAACGTCATCGTCGGCACATACGGAGGATTTGCAGGCAAGGACGATGCCGGTTTTGTCGCCGCGCCTGCTTGCCCCAGGGAAGAAGGTACCGCAAGGGCCATCCATACAGCGGCAACTAGCAGAGGGTTGATACCAAAGTTCAATTTTGGAAGGGCATAATCAGTCATCACTTAAACGACCTCCGCTCGGAAACGTACACCAGAATACTCGGCTGCACAGGTTGTGCCCAGAAAGTCTGCTTTTGAGCAAGTTCGCGCTACGGGGCTCCTGCTGAGGCGAAGTTTCCGATGGTGAAGATATCATCCTTCCCCTGGAAGGGTGCAGATTTGAAACCTTCTCCCTTCCGGTAGCGGGATTGGGTTGTATTGGGTGGCGGGTTTCCGTCCGAAATCGGTGGCGGGATAACTGTGCAGCGCTTCGTCGCTAGTGGCGGCATAACGTTGCAACGGGTGGCGGCATAACAGTGCAGCCAGCAATCAGATTGGTCAAATCGTGCATCGTTCAAAGATAGGCTTCGTTCTGGCGGCGTGTCCTTGTCGGAAGGAAAAGGCGAAATACGGGGGTTCTTCGCTGCGCTCAGAATGACAACTTACTTGGGTATAGGCGGCAAAACTACGGCGGGTCTTTATACTTGGAAGGTTATGTCTAAGTTTGCTTCGGTTGATGAGCAGTTGGATTTGATTACGAAGGGGGCGGCGGAGATTATTCCGGTCGTTGCGTTGCGGGAGCGCGTGGCGCAGTCGCTGGCGGCTGGAAAACCCATGCGCATTAAGGCCGGTTTTGATCCGACTGCGCCGGACCTGCACCTGGGGCATACGGTGCTGATTCGCAAGCTGCGGCACTTTCAGCAGCTTGGGCATACGGTGATCTTTCTGATTGGGGATTCGACGGCGCTGATCGGCGACCCGACGGGGCGCAATGTGACGCGGAAGCCGCTGTCGCAGGAGGAGATCGACCGGAACGCGGAGACTTACAAGGAGCAGGTGTTCAAGATTCTGGACCCGCAGAAGACCGAGGTGCGGTACAACTCGGAGTGGCTGAACGCGCTTGGGTTCGAGGGGATGATCAAGCTGGCGGCGAAGTTTACCGTGTCGCAGATGCTGGAGCGCGAGGACTTCCACAAGCGGTTTCAGGAAGAGCAGCCGATCAGTGTGCATGAACTGCTGTATCCGATGGCGCAGGGGTACGACTCGGTTGCGTTGAAGTGCGATGTGGAGTTGGGCGGGACGGATCAGAAGTTCAACCTGATGCGCGGGCGCGATCTGCAGCGGGATGCGGGGCAGGCTCCGCAGATTGTGCTGATGACGCCGATTCTGGAAGGGCTGGACGGCGTGCAGAAGATGTCGAAGTCGCTGGGGAACGCGATTGGCATCCATGAGCCGGCGGGCGAGATGTACGGCAAGTTGATGTCGATCTCGGACGAGCTGATGTGGAAGTACTNNTGCATCCGATGCAGGCGAAGAAAAACCTGGCGTGGTCGATTACGCGGGACTTCCACTCGGCGGCTGAGGCGGATGCTGCCGGGGAGAGTTGGGCCAAGCAGTTTCAGCAGCGGGCTGTGGCCAGCGATGCGCCGGTGGTGGAGATTTCGCTGGCGACGGACGGGCTGGTGGTTGAGCTGGGGATGGAGGAGG
>PKWK01000052.1:0-2190 GCA_003133205.1 Granulicella sp.
CGCCGAAGAGTTCGAGCAGGTCTTCGCCAGACTCTACACCCTCTCGAAGACCGCGAGCTTCGACATCAAGACTACTGAGGCACAGCACTATCGGCGGTTCCTACTACAGCAACGAGTCGCGGAACGAAAGTCCGGTACTGAAACCACCAGCTCCCAGCAGAAGGCCGCAGATGTAATTGGCCGAGCGCCGCGTGGACTGAACGACGGCAAAGGGTTCGTGTTCGTCTCGCACACCGGAGAAGTATTCCCCAGCGGGTTTATGCCGCTCTCGGCAGGCAACATACGCCAGCAGGAACTGGCCGCTATTTACCGCAAATCGCCGCTGTTTCTGAGCCTCCGAGACACCGCAAAGCTGGAAGGCAAATGTGGTGCGTGCGAGTTCAAAGAAATCTGCGGAGGATCACGGGCCCGTGCCTATGCTCTGACGGGGAACCCGAACGCCGAGGAGCCTTGCTGCTCTTACATCCCCAAAGGCTATGTCCAACCGCCGCTCAGTATCAAAACATCATCCACACTCCACGTGCTGCAGGGGGCATGATGGGTTCCGGGCAGCCGGAACGCTGTGCGACATGGAATGCGAGAACAGGCGACAATCAATGAGAGAAGGTCAAAGATGGCGATTCAGATAGGTGCGAAACCGGATAGCGGGTTCGATGATCCGATTGGTATGTTGAAAGACTGCCACCGCCGGATTGAGCATTTTCTCGACATCTTATGCATGGTTGCTGAGCGTGCACACACCCGGAGCCTTACTGGCGAAGAGCGGTCCGCCGTAAAGGCCGCGCTGCAGTATTTCCATGTTGGGGGCGAACGGCACACGGCAGATGAGGAAGAGTCTCTATTCCCACGACTGCGTGGTGAATCCGCCGTTGGCAGCCTCGAAGATGTCAATCGCCTCGAAAGCGACCATCACCGCGCCGCAGGCCTGCACGAGTCTGTGGATTGGATATATACGGCATGGATTTCGGTTGGCACGCTGGAGCCTGACGAGCAACAGCGGCTATTGTCCCAGACAAGAGAGCTAAAGCAGCTTTATGCGGAGCACATCCAAATCGAGGAAGCGATCGTGTTCCCACGTGCTGTTCTGGTTTTGAACAGCCATGCCATAGCTGCCATGGGATCTGAATTTAGTGCTCGACGGAAATAACTCGCATACCACAGCAGGGAATGGGACCTCAACCTAAAAACCGAATGGGCTAACCGTCGGTTGGTAGTCAATACAAAGGTAATCCTGCCGGAGTCATGACAAGAGGAGTGCCGGTATGTCGGTGGGACTTCACGCCGGCATGTCTCACATCCACTTGCGGGCACTCCAATCTGCCAGTTACTTTTCGCCTGCATATCCCATTGGCCGACGCTATGTGGTTTCTGTCTCCGCTGACTGCACGTTCTGGCCGTGCATCCGTCCGTCTATGAATTGCCGAGATCCATCAACCAATCCGCAAAATGAAATGGATCGTTTCCGAATTGTCGGAGAAGTTAGAGAATCGCGCCCCTGCCTGCCATCGTTATTGTGTGTCTGCGTCCAAGCCCCAGACCATGCAGCTCCCATTGGTAAGATGTCCCACAGCGGCGGTGACACGTGAGCAGCCTCATCGAAATCGGCATCTATCGCACGGTTTGCGACTGACCGGCTCAGTGGCGACTCTCTGCATAGAGTTTAAGAGTGCGAATGTCCACAATTGTTACTGCGCGTGCCTTGACCTCAACCAATCCGTCGTGTTGAAGGCGTGCCAGAGCCCGTGAAACGACGTCTCGAACAGAGCCGATGCGTATGGCGATCTCGTGGTTGGATAGAGGGAGCTTAAATGTGGTGCGGCCATGCCCATCCACTCCTGCGTTCTGCGCTTCTGTCAACAGGAGAAATGCGAGCCGCTGTCCGACTTCGTGAAATGACAGAACTTCCACGAGGCGCGCATGTCTTCTCACCCGTTGTGCCATCAACCTCAAGGCTTGCAGCGCGAAGGTCGGATGATCCAGACAGAATTGACGTATGTCGTGCTTGTTGATAAAGAGCAGCTCCGAATCTTCTTCGGTGATGGCGGATGCGGGATACGGTCCATCGTCGAAGACGGGAACATCGGCAATTACGGCGCCAGCAGTATCAACATGCATCACCTGCTCTCGCCCGTCCGTGTTGTGCTGGAAGACACGCACTTTGCCGCTCGCAATCACGAACAACCCCTTGGC
>PKWK01000052.1:2201-3292 GCA_003133205.1 Granulicella sp.
TGCAAGGCTGCAACTTTTTCCATCAAGCACTCCGCAAATTGCTCTCTTTCTACGACTCAAGTCATAGCACATTCGGCGGGTGCGGCGTAACTTCTGGTTGAGCACGCCTTCCCAATACGCCGAAAAGGACACCAGAATGCGAAAATACAACCTCAATGACCTCATTGAATTTGGTAGCAGATTTAACCCCAAGGTACTGATCAATGAGCCCGGCTATCGCATGGTGCTCCTGAGTATGCGGGCTGGCCACTCCATCCCAGAACACGCGACGCAGGGAAAGGTCACTGTCTATACCATGCGTGGTCACGTTACCTTTTACGAGGGAGATGTTCCCTTCGAACTTCATGCCGGCGACGTCGTCTCTGTTGAGGAAGGCGCCCTGCACCGCGTTGAGGCCCATGAAGATTCAGCCCTCTTAGTTCTTGCGACTGGAACGTCCGATGCTCCAATAGATCATTCGGAAGAACTCGATCTTCGTGAGATTCCGCGCCCCCAGCGTCATCCACTGATTTTTGCAAAATTCGATGCCTTAGCCGTCGGCGATTCACTGCGGCTGCTCAACGATCATGACCCCGTACCGTTGAACCGACAATTTGAGAGTATACGACCCGGACAGGCGCTCTGGGAATACATTGAGCGCGGGCCCAGCCTCTTCCGAATCCGGATCCGAAGAATTGCATCTCCCACTGCTGCGGACGTTCACATGGAGCTGCCCGCCCAGCAAGTGCAGATTGAGACCAATCGAGCGTAGCGATACGAATCCCGGCGTCTGTGGACGCAACATGAGGAAACCAATGGCCACAGTACCAGCGGTACTCCCAGTTTTTCCAAAGAGGAATTATCTTAACAGCGAATATGGCCTTAAGTCGTGGTTGCTGACGCAGGACCACAAACGCATCGCGCTCCTGTACCTGTTCGCGACAAGCTTCTTCTTTATCATCGGAGGTGCGGCAGCATCCCTCATTCGGCTAGAGTTGCTGACGCCTGCCGGAGATCTCGTAGCCTCGGATACTTACAATAAGCTGTTCTCAATCCACGGGATCATCATGGTCTTCTTCTTCCTGGTGCCGGTCGCGCCAGCGGTGCTGGGG
>PKWK01000395.1 GCA_003133205.1 Granulicella sp.
ATGATCTGGGCCTTGATTTCGCCAACCTTCTCGTTGAGCAGAACTTCGTGGGGCAGCTTGCCGTCCAGGATCTGCTTGCGGATTTCGGGGACGCATTTTGGACAGAGTGAGTCGGTGGTGCGCGGCCAGCCGAGGGGCGGCTTCTCTTTCTGATAGCTCTTCAGGAGGGGTTTATCGCTCCACTTGGGCGTAAAGGACGGGTTGGGGCTGATGCGGTTCAAACGCTCGTAAATCACCCACGCACCTTTAGCTGCGTAGACCACGGCTTTCTCGGCGCACTTAATCACTTTGGACATGGTTGCGATCTCCTTTAGGAAAATTCGCCGACGGCGCTTGCTCGGCCCGGTCTCGATTCCACGCGGGAATTCAGACGTTGACAAATCACCGTCAGCGTAATCGCGAAGCACGATCAACCCAAACCTTGTGCATCGAACGGCGCAATCTCCCGCTAAACGGCAGCCAGGCAGAAGTGAATGGACAATCCGAAGTGTCTTTATCGTTTTGCGTCAAGTTGAGATGTTGGGTTCATCAGAATGACAATCTCGTGATGCGTTGCAGGTCCACAATTTTGACCGTCATCTGTTCCGCACAATTAGCTTCTTGTTACGACTCAAGTCATAGCTCACTCCGATTGAGCGGCGTAGCATTCGCATGAAATGAAGCTTCGGAGTAGCCGAAAGGGCGACAGGAATGAAAAAGTACAATCTCAATGATTTGATTGAATTCGACAGCAGCAAGATAAACCCCAAGATTCTGATTAACGAGTCCGGATATCGTATGGTGCTCATGAGTATGCGTGCGGGGCAGTCTACTCCGGAACACTCGACGCCAGGGATGGTCACGGTTTATGCTCTGCGCGGCTATATTACTTTTCACGTGGGCAGTACCTCGTGCGAATTGCACGCCGGAGAGGTCGTCTCCGTTGAGGCAGGTGCTCCGCACAGAGTCGAAGCCCATGAAGATTCAGCCCTCTTGGTTCTGGCGACTGGAAAGGCCGATGCGCCGGCGGATGATTCTGAAGAGCTCGATCTTCGTGAGATTCCGCGCCCCCAACGCCATTCGCTTATCTTCGCGAAATTCGATGCCCTGGCGGTTGGAGGCTCACTGCGGCTGCTGAACGACCATGACCCTATACCGTTGAACAGGCAATTCGATAACATTCGACCGGGACAGGCCCTTTGGGAATATATCGTTCGCGGCCCCAGTCTCTTCCGCATACGCATTCGGCGGATTGCGCCCCCCAGTTCTGCAGATGTTCCGCTAGGAGCCCCGATCCAGTTGGGCTGATAGAGCGTTCTAGTCTGATCACGATGTTGACGTGTGCAACTTTTCGGTAGCAACAAGGTGTAAGGGCGGAGTAATTCGTATATTTCGCTTTGCTCAACAGCGCACAACTTCCGTCACCGAACTGGATGGAGAGTGGATCGTGGCGTATGTCATTGCAGAACCGTGCATCGGAGTAAAAGGTACCGCATACATTGATGTCTGCCCGGTTGAGTGCATCCATCCGACAAGGGATGAGCGAGAGTTTGGAGCCGTCGCGATGCTCTTTATCGATCCAGTGAAGTGTATCGATTGCGGAGCATGTGCCCCAGTCTGTCCGGTCGATGCGATCCGTGCTGAAGGCGATCTTCCAGATCGATGGGACCGATTTGAACGGATGAATGCGGATTACTATTCGAAACGGGCTGCCGACGAATGACGATGCCGGAGCGACTCACCGTAAGAGGCCCATCAAGGGTGTCCGAGAGACGAAGAAACTACTCGACCTTGTGGTGCCCACGGACTCGGTCTGGACTCTTACAACGGTCGAGGAGCATTGGGACTAGCTTGAGGTCATTGGTATCAACTCCAGTGCTGACGCCGTGGTAAGAACTCCCGCCAGCAATACGAAGTATGTGCCCTGCATGCGCGCAAAAGGAATTATCAGATGGACACCGCCGCGACCGTGCTCGCGAACAACAACGAATCGGTGAAGACCACGGTCAGAACCGCCATTGTCGGCGTCGGAGGCTACGCTGGCGGCGAACTCGCTCGCCTTCTGCTTAATCACCCTCGACTCTCCGTCACTGCCCCGCTTTTCCTTGGTCGCATTGCCGAGGAGTCGGATACTGCCTCAGTGAGACTCGAGACCCTCCATCCTCAGCTTGCTTCCGCAACCAGTTCCGCGCGTCATGAGGTAAAGCCATTCAGTTGGCAACTTCTTGAGGACCGGGGTGTGGACGTGATTTTCCTCGCCACGCCGCATGAGGTATCTCGCGAATGGGTTCCCACACTCCTCGAGCGCAATATTCGCGTGATCGATTTAAGCGGCGCATGGCGTCTACAACAAGTTACAAATCGTGCGGTCTACAAATTTGTGGACGCAGATCTCGCGCTTGCCGCCAGGCTGCAGAAAGAAGCTGTATTCGGCTGCCCGGAACTACATCGCTCTGAAATCACCGCTGGCCGTCTGATCGCCAATCCAGGATGCTACGCCACATCTGTCATTCTCGCGCTGGCGCCTCTGGTACAGGCCGGGATGATTGACTTCAGCCACGGCATCGTCGCCGATGCCAAGTCTGGCGTTTCCGGTGCTGGTAAGCATGCAACGGCGACGACGCATTTCATGAATGTGGCCGGCAATCTCTCTGCTTATGTAGTCTTCGGACATCGCCACACCGGCGAGATGCTCGAGCAACTCGGTCTCGGAGAGGACCACTTCCAGTTCACGCCGCATCTACTCCCTATTCCACGCGGCATTCTCTCTACCATCTACGTGCGGCTGCGGCATGGTATGAAGCCGACCGAAGTCGATTCTTGTCTGCGCAACTTCTATACGGCGAGTCCGTTGGTTCGCATCCGTACTACGCCGCATCTGCCGCAGATTCAACATGTGGCGCATACCAGCTATTGTGATATTGGATTTGAACTCGCAAAGGACGGCAAGCGGCTCGTCCTGGTCTCCTGCCTCGACAATCTCCTGAAGGGCGCCGCAGGGCAGGCGGTGCAGAACATGAANNGAAGCAGAGGGTTTGTTATAAATTGGCAGAACTCCGTGAATTTTCCGCATAACGCTCAAGACCCCGCAAGTTCAGGATCGTCACGTCGCGGTCGTCGATAGAAATCAGCCCCTGCTGTTTGAGTCGAGTAAGAGCACGCGAAACTACGTCTCTTACAGAACCGATGTGGCTGGCAATCTCATGATTGGAGAGACGCAGGCGAAATGCGATTGGAACGTCTGCAGAGAAGTTGGCGGCTTTCGCCGCTGTAAGAAGAAAGAGCGCAAGTCGCTGTCCAACTTCATGGAGCGACAATGCCTCTATCAGATTTGCATGACTCCTGACCCTCCCCGCCATCAACTTAAGTGCCGCTAGTGCGAGGGATGGATACTGCGCGCACAAATCACGAATGTCGCCCTTTTCGATAATGAGCAAATCTGTCTCAGCTTCTGATACTGCAGAAGCCGGATAGGGTCCGTCATCGAACACGGGAACGTCTCCCAACACTGCCCCGGCCCGATCTATATGCATTA
>PKWK01000153.1 GCA_003133205.1 Granulicella sp.
CGCCGGCAACGTCATCGGCGGGGGTGATTGGGCAATCGACCGCCTCATCCCCGACCTGGTCCGCGGCTTCCTCGCCGGCGAGCCCGTCCGCATCCGCCGCCCCCACGCCATTCGCCCCTGGCAGCACGTCATGGAGCCGCTCCACGGTTACATCCGCCTCGCCGAGCAGCTCCTCACCAACGATCCCAAGTTCGCCACCGCATACAACTTTGGACCAGCCGAGGAGGATGCTCAGACTGTAGCCTGGATCGCCGAAAAGATGGCCTCCTTCTGGGCCAACGGAGCGAAGTGGGTGCTCGACCCCGACCCCGGAGTCCACGAAGCTGGCTACCTGAAACTCGACGCCAGCCGCGCCCGCGCCGACCNNCTCGGATGGACCCCACACCTGCACCTCGAGACCACCCTCGAATGGCTCGTCAAGTGGTACCGCGCATGGCAGGCCGGAGCCGACATGCAAGCCTTCACCCTGGCCCAGATCAACGCCTACGAAGCCCTCCTATAACCGGGTGCCCCATGTCAGACGGCTTTTCGTCTGACGTGGGGTTACTCTCTTCTCAAACCCCAGGTACCTGGCGATGCGCAACCACCCAATCCGCAATGTCTTAGTTTTGACCCTGGCCATCGTCTTCGCCTGCCACGCCGTCGCAGCACCCCGCCGCCACCGCGCCACACACCGTGGCTCCGCACCCGCCACCACCGTCCCCGCCCTCTTCCTCTCCGACATCCACTTCGACCCTCTCCGCGACCCCGTCAAAGCCCCGCGCCTCAACGCCGTCCCGGTCGACCAATGGGCCGCCATCCTCGCCTCCCCCGCCTCTCCGACCCAGGAGGCCGACTACGCTGCCATCAACGCGCGCTGCCCCATCAAGCCCCTCGTCGATCCCGATAACCAACTCCTGCAGTCAGCGTTCGCCGCCATCCACACCCAGGCTCACGCCACCCACCCCCGCTTCGCTGTCCTCAGCGGAGACCTCATCGGCCACCAGTACGACTGCCGCTACAAGCTTCTCTTCCCCAAAAGCACCCACGCCCAATTCCTCTCCTTCGTCGAGAAGACCGAGCAATACGTAATCTCGAACCTCCACACCGCCTTGCCCGGCATCCCCATCTACATCACCCTCGGCAACGACGACAGCGGCTGCCACGACAACAGCCTCAATCCCCACCCCGACGACTTCCTCGCCCTCACCTCCCGCCTCATCGCCGCCGCCCTCCCCACCTCCGCCCAGGCCGCGGCCCTCCACACCTTTCCCCACGGCTACTACAGCGCAACCCTGCCCGCCCCCATCGTCCACACGCGCATCCTCGTCCTCGACGACGTCTACCAGATGGCTACCTACAAGACCTGCGCCGCCCAGGCCAACCCTTCCGCGCCACCCGATCCCGCAGCCCAGGACGGCCAGGACGCCCAACTCGCCTGGCTAGCCGCGCAGCTCAAGTC
The DNA here is from genome assembly GCA_003133205.1 of Granulicella sp. The sequence goes on from PKWK01000153.1 coordinate 1,442, forward strand.
CGTGCGAACCCTCCACCAGCAAGCCTGGGTCCTCGCCCACGTCCCACCCGGCGTCAATGTCTACACCGTCGACAATCTCAAGCAGGACATCTGCGCCGGCACTCCACCCACCACCTTCCTCGCCAACGACAAGCTCAACGACCTCCTCGCCGCCAACGCCGACATCGTCCGTCTCGCCCTCTTCGGCCACTCCCACACCGACGAACTCCGCCTCCTCAAGCCCACGGGTGCCCCACATCTCGCCTCTGAGATGTGGGAGAACGGCCACTCCGCTTCCGGCGTCCCCGTCAAAATCCTCCCCTCCATCTCCCCCGTCTTCGCCGAGCTCCCCTCCTTCACTCTCGCCAAGGTCGATCCACGCACCGCCACTCTCAAGGATTACAGCGTCGTCATGGCTTCAAACTCCACCGGTGTCGACACCACCTGGGCGCAGACCTACACCTTCTCCGACACCTACCACCTTCCCAACTTCTCCCCCGACTCGCTCACCCAACTCATCACCATCTTCCAGTCCGACCCCGCCGCCCAAAAGCCCGCCAGCCAGGCCTACCTCCGCGAGTACCGCCACTACTTCTTCGACGACCACTCCGCACCGCTCCTTCCCTACTGGCCACGCTACGCCTGCGCCACGGACCACATCTCCGCCGCCTCCTTCACCGCCTGCGCCTGCGCCGCCACAAAATAGCCGCCGCCCGGCTGAAAGCTCATACCTCAAGCCTCATAGCTCATACCTGCAACAAAGAAACCGCTCTCGCCCTCCCCGGCTGCCCAGTTCGACACCTGGCCAACCTGTGCACCCCTCGACCACCATCTCTCCCAAGTGCTAGGATTCCTCGGTTGGAACAGTTTCTATCCATACCCAAGGAAATCTCATGCGCGTTCTCTCCGCCTGTCTCCTCGCCGCCTCCGTCGCTCTCGCCCAAGCCCAAACCCCGGCGCCCGCATCTCCAACTCCACAAGAGGCTGCCGCCCTGGCAGCGGCTGCGAGGAGGGTCCAGAACACGCCGCCCGCGCCCACGGTCGTCCCACCCGCCCTCAGTGGAACCAAAATCTACGACTGCGCCGGCGCCAAGAAGAACGCCGACGGTCTCTCCCCCACCACTCTCGTCTCCGACACCGCCGCCGGCTGGGACCTCCACTCTGTCCCCACCATCGCCAAAGGAGTCTGCTCCTCCGCCACTCCCTTCTACTTCTCCATCCCGGTCCCTGAGGGCAACTACCGCGTCACCGTAGTTCTCGGCGGCCCCGCAGCCTCCATCACCACCGTCCGTGCCGAAGCGCGCCGCCTCATGCTCGAGAAAGTCCCCACCGCAGCCGGCAAGACCGTCACCCGCTCCTTCGACGTCAACGTCCGCATCCCCGAGTTCACCAAGCCCGACGGCACCCCCGGCCGCGTCCGTCTCAAGCCCCGCGAGATCGGCAACCTCGATTGGGACCCCAAGCTCACCCTCGAGTTCAACGGCACCAATCCCGCCATTCACTCAATCGCCATCGAGCCGCTCACCGGCGCCAAAGCCGAGCCCGTCATCTACCTCGCTGGCGACTCCACCATGGTCGATCAGGACGTCGAACCCTGGGCCTCCTGGGGCCAGCAACTCCCGCGCTTCTTCCAACCCGGCATCGTCGTCGCCAACCACGCCGAATCCGGCGAAGCCTCCAACAGCTTCGTCAGCGAGCAGCGCTTCGCCAAGATCATGTCCCTCATCAAGCCCGGCGACTACTTCTTCGTCCAGTTCGCACACAACGACCAGAAGCAGGGCCCCGACTTCCCCGCAAAATATAAGACCATCATGACCGACTTCGTCACCCAGGTCCGCGCGAAGGGCGCAACGCCCGTCATCGTCACCGCCATGAACCGCGACAACTTCGACGCCGACGGCCACATCGTCGAAACGCTTGGCCCGTACCCGCAAGCCGCCCGCGACGTCGCCGCCGCCACCAACACCGCCCTCATCGACCTCAACGCCATGTCCAAAACGATGTTCGAAGCCATGGGCAAGGACGGCGCCGACCACGCCTTCATGAAGTTCAAGGCCGGCAGCTATCCCGGCATCGACCGCGACATCTCCGACACCACCCACTTTAACAACTACGGCGCCTACGAACTAGCCCGCTGCGTCGTCCAGGGCATCCGGGACAACAAACTCCCCCTGGCCAAATTCCTAGACCCCACCATTACCACCTTCGACCCCGCCAAATTCGACCCCTTCCCCACCTTCTCCCTCCCCTACACCCCCATGCAAAAGAAAGAAGACACCACCAAAGTCCCCCAAACATAAGACTCACGGGTGCCCCATGTTCGACGCTGTTTCATCGCGTCGACCATGGGGTTTCTCCCTTTCCCCAGACCTGGGCAAGCGCGATTATGATCAGACGAAGATGACCGACGTCGATCCAATCCCGCCCAAGAAGAACTCGTCCTTTGTTCTGCTCGTGTTCGGGATTCCAGCAATCTTCTTCGCCGCCCTCCTCGCCGCACGCATCACCTGGGAAGAAACCCTCCTCACTCTCCACGAGGGCCCACAGATGGTGGGCTTCTCCCTCGCTCACGGATCCGCAGCGATTCTCCTTATCGCACCCTTCACGCTCGCCCTGTGGCTGGCCGTGGCACTCATCATCATGACCGTGTCTTTGTTTCGCAGGAAACTTCTCTCGAAACCGTTCTGGTCGACACTTGCCGCAGCACTCGTGGTGCTTGCAGTGCTCTCCATCCCCGGAGAGTTCTGGCAGTGGATGTTCATCGGTAGCTTCTCCAAGAGCGCCCATGCGGCCGATTTAATGACGACCGACGCCGCCGAAGGCTGCACGCGAACTGTACGGGGCTACCTCGATCATGGACTGTCTGTAAATGTACGGGACCGCGACGGCTCAACGGCAGCACATGCGGCCGCTGTGGGCGGCAGAATCGAAGTCCTGCAGTTACTAGTCAGCAGAGGCGCGGATCTCAATGCAGTGAATAGCTCCGGTGATTCACCTCTTGCTGACGCCGTCGGCATGAAGCACGCTTCAGTGGCGGCATATCTGACGGCTCATGGAGCTAAGGAAATTCGGCCAGTGAAAGTGATCCCGCCCGCAGATACGACAGTCACCGTGATCGGCGACAAATAATTGGCTAAAGATCGCCTATCTCGTCATCAACCCGCGATACAACTCCACCGTCTGCCCCGCAATCGCCTCCCACGCAAACGTCTCCTCCACCCGCCTCCGCCCCGCGCGCCCAAACTTCTCACACAGCCCCGGATCAGCCATCAACTCCGCGATCCTCTTCGCCAGATCGCGCGCAAACTTGTCGCCATCCACCGGAAATCCAGTCACCGAATCCGGCGCGAACGGCACTAGGTAACCAGTCTCACCATCCACCACCACCTCCAGAATCCCACCCACCGCACTCGCCACCACCGGAGCCCCGCAAGCCATCGCCTCAAGATTGATGATCCCGAAAGGCTCATACACCGACGGGCAACAAAACACGCGGCAGTTCGAGTACAGCTCAATCGCCTCCAACTTCGTCACCATCTTCTCGATCCACACAATATTCCCGCCCGCAGCCTGCGCCGCCTCCACACCCTCGCGCATCTCCGCCGCAATCTCCGGAGTATCCGGAGCCCCCGCGCACAGCACCACCTGCATCCCCTTCGGCAGATACTTCACCGCATCCACCAGATGCACCACGCCCTTCTGCCGAGTAATCCGCCCCACAAACAAGCAATACGGCACACTCACATCCACGCCATACTTCACCAGCGCATCCGTAGCCGCCGTTTTCCGATACTCCGCCAGATCGATCCCGTTGTAGATCACGTGCACCTTCGCCGCGTCGACCTCGGGATAAGCCCGCAGAATATCCGCCTTCGTCCCATTCGACACCGCGATGATCGCGTCCGCATCCAGGATCGCCGTTCGCTCCATCCACGAACTCATCGCATATCCCGACCCAAGTTGCTCCGCTTTCCAAGCCCTTAGTGGCTCCAGCGAGTGCGTCGTCAACACAAACGGAATCCCATACAGCTTCTTCGCCAGAAACCCCGCCATCGACACATACCAGGTATGCGTATGCACAATGTCGATGCGGTCCAACTCCTTCATCTGCGAAAGATTCAGCGCCAGCGCATCCACCGCCGTCTTGAACTTCGCCTCCGTCCCCGCGGTCACTTCCGCCGGAGGCTCATCGCCGATCACGTGCAGGTTCCCCTCATCCGCGCGCTGCGTGCCCCAGCAGTGCACCTCCACCTCGATCAGCTTCGCCAGTTCCCTGCTCAGGTACTCCACATGTACGCCCGCACCGCCATACACTTGCGGCGGATACTCCCGCGTCATCAACCCAACTCGCATCCATCACCCCCAAAATTCCTAGGACAGCATACGCTCTCACACCGGCACAATCCGTGTCATCCTCATTGCAGCACATGATTTAGTCCCCGAGGGAATGCCCTGCGTCGATTTCGATTTGTTTTGAAAGGACGCGGCTTCAGCCGCGCCGCTGCTGCCGATAGATCGTTGGGACTTTAGTCCCCGAGGGAAGATCCGCTCGGCAGATAGGCCCTCGACACTACCGCTTCCTCCCTTGAAACATTCTCTCCAATGAACTAACGTGATTCCGCGGGCCCGTCGCGCCCAGTCCATGAAGCGAATCCTCCTCATCTGCGCTCTCGCCCTCGCAGCCCTCCCCGGCGCCGCGCATGCCCAGGCCCAGCCCCGAAAGCCAGCCCATCACACCTTCTCCACCGAAGGCGACCACTTCACCCTCGACGGCAAGCCCTTCAAAGTCCTCTCCGGCGAACTCCACTACGCCCGCATTCCCCGCGAATACTGGCACGCCCGCCTGAAGATGGCGAAGGCCATGGGCCTCAACACCATCGCCACCTACGTCTTCTGGAACGTCCACGAGCCCACCCCCGGCCACTACGACTTCTCCGGCCAGTACGACCTGGCCGCCTTCATCCGAGCCGCCCAGGAAGAAGGCCTCTACGTCATCCTCCGCTCCGGCCCCTACGCCTGCGCCGAATGGGATCTAGGCGGTCTCCCCGCCTGGCTCCTCGCCGACCCCAAGTCCGCCCAGGCCATTCGCACCAACGACCCAGCCTTCATGGCCCCCGCCGAACGCTGGATCACCCGCCTCTCCAAAGAAGTCCTCCCGCTCCAAATCAGCCGCGGCGGGCCCATCCTCATGACGCAGATCGAGAACGAGTACGGCCAGTTCGGCGACGACCACACCTACATCTCCCACCTCCACGACATCTACGTAAAACTCGGCTTCACCGACTCGCTCCTCTACACCGCCGACAACTGGCGTCACATCCCCGAGGGCTCCCTCCCCGGACTCTTCGCCTCCGTCAACTTCGGCATCAAGAACCACCAGGGCGGCATGGACGCTCTCGCCAAAGCCCGTCCCAACCAGGCCCTCTTCGTCTCCGAGTACTGGCCCGGCTGGTTCGATCACTGGGGCCACCCCCACGAGACCCGCCCCATCGCCCCGCAAATCGAAGACATCGACTACATCCTCACCCGCGGCGCCGGAATCAACATCTACATGTTCCACGGCGGCACCAGCTTCGGCTTCGGCGCCGGCTCCAGCTACATCAATAACAAGTTCCTCCCCGACGTCACCAGCTACGACTACGACGCCCCCCTCGACGAGTCCGGCCGCCCCACCCCCAAGTACTTCGCCTACCGCAAAGAACTAGCCAAATTCGCCGGGTGCCCCACGTCAGGCACCTCTGACGTGGGAAGTGAATCCTGCCTCCCACCCGTCCCCGCCAGCGCCCCCATCATCACCATCCCCACGATCACGTTCACCGAATCCACCCCACTCTTCGACAACCTCCCCAAGCCCATCGCCAGCGCCCTGCCCGCGCCCATGGAGACCTTCAGCCAGAACTTCGGCTACATTCTCTACCGCACCCAACTCCCCGAGCCCGTCCACGGCAGCCTCGTCATCCGCGACGTCCACGACTTTGCCACCATCTACATCAACGGCAAGCTCATAGGCACGCTCGACCGCCGCAACGCCGCCCCCGACGGCAGCCTGCCACCGCTGCCCATCGACACCACCGGCATTGCGCAACTCGACATACTGGTCACCAACGACGGTCGCGTCAACGTCGACCACACCATGCGCACCGAGACCAAGGGCATCACCCAGCTCGTCGTCCTCGACGGCCGGCCCCTCTCCGACTGGCGCATCTACCCGCTCCCAATGACCGCGCCGCCCACCACCTACTCAAGCGCGGTCGCCTCAAAGCCAGCCGCTACAGGAAAGAAGTCCCCGCCGCCCAGTATCAAACCCGAGAAGCCGTCCTCTGAACCCCGTTGCGGCTTCGCTTACGGCGACGTCTGTCCTCCTGTGCCGCTGCCAACCCCAAACATGTTCAGTGACGGGAGTGCACCACCCCGCCCACCGGAACCAAGCGCATCAGCCGTCAGCCGCACACAGCCGCCCACGTTCTTCCGTGCTCACTTCACCCTCACCGCCGCCCACGACACCTTCCTCGACACCCGCAACCTCGGCAAGGGCGCCATCTGGATCAACGGCCACAACCTCGGCCGCTTCTGGAACACTGGCCCACAACAGACCCTCTACGTCCCCGGCCCCTGGCTGCACACCGGCAGCAACGAAATCGTCATCTTCGATCTACTCCCCACCCCACTCGAATCCGTCTCCGGCCTCGACCACCCCATCCTCGACGCTCCCGTCAACGACAAGACCACCGGCAATCAGGAATAATGGGCCCCGCCGAAACTCACAACTCGCACCAGCCGTACCCAGGACACACCGCCGCACACAGATTGAGACATCTCGAACCAGCAGCTCGGAGAACCCCATGACTCAGCACCCGCAATCCCGCCCCACCCTCCGCCACATCGCCGTCCTAGCCACCGCTCCGGGTGCCCCATCCATCGCGGCTTCATCGCGATGGGTGGGTTATCGCGCGAAGCGCGACCGCCTTCTCTTCCTGGCCACAGTTCTCTTCGCCGCCGCAGCCATCCTCGCTCCCGCGCTCATCGCCCAGACCCCAGCGCCCTCCCTCGAGACCCTCCGCAAGGACTTCCTCAATCCGCCCAACGAGGCCCGCCCCATGGTCCGCTGGTGGTGGTTCGGCCCAGCCGTCGTCAAGCCTGAAATCCTGCGCGAACTCCAGCAGATGAAGGCCGACGGCATCCAGGGCGCCGAGCTAGCCTTCGTCTACCCTGAAGTCCTGGACGACCCCGCCAAGGGCCTCAAGAACCTCTCCTTCCTCTCCCCCGAGATGCTTGACGACGTCAACTACGCCCAGACCGAAGGCCGCAAGCTAGGCATGCGCATCGACATCACCCTCTGCACCGGCTGGCCCTACGGCGGCCCTCACATCACTCTCGCCGAAGCCGTCACCCGCCTCCGCATCGCACAGGTCGAAGTCCCCGCCGCCGCCACCTCCGTAGCCGTCCCCGCCCTCCAGGAAGGCGAGTCACTCATCGCCGCCGACATCGCCAACTCCCTCCCGAGAACAACCCCCGCCGCCGCTCCCGGCCAAGGCCGTGGCCGCAACGCCGGCCCGCCCCCGCCCACCTTCGACGCCGCCTCCGCCAAGCCCCTCACCGTATCCGGCGCCACCGCCACCGACGCCGCCTCCGACAAGCCCCGCACCGCCATCTTCTTCATCCAGAGCCACACCAAGCAGGCGGTCAAGCGCGCCTCCGTCGATGCCGAAGGCTACGTCCTCGATCCCTTCTCCCACGAAGCCGTCGCCAAGCACCTCGACAAGGTCGGCAGGCCTCTCCTCAGCGCCTTCCCCAACAACCCGCCCTACGCCATCTTCTCCGACTCGCTCGAAGCCTACGGCGCCGACTGGACCCCCAACCTCCCCGCCGAATTCAAGAAGCGCCGTGGCTACGACCTCATCCCCCACCTGCCCGAACTCCTCGCCGGTGGCAGCGTAGCAGCCGACAACGTTCGCCACGACTACGGCAAAACCCTCACCGAACTCATCAACGAAAACTACCTTATCCAGATCAACGGCTGGGCCCTCGCGCACCACACGAAGTTCCGCTCGCAGACCTATGGAGAACCAGCGGTTAGCTTCTCCAGTCAGAACCTCGTCGGCCTGGCCGAGGGCGAGGGTCCGCAGTGGCAAGCCTTCTCCACTCTCCGCTGGGCCACCTCCGCCAACCACGTCTTCAACCACGACGTCACCTCCGGCGAGACCTTCACCTGGCTCCACTCCCCCGTCTTCCGCGCCACCCCGCTCGACATGAAGACCGAAGCCGACATCGACTTCGTCATGGGCGAGAACCAGATCATCTGCCACGGCTGGCCCTACTCCGCGCCCGACAACGAAGTCCCCGAGCCCGGCTGGTCCCTCTACGCCGCCGCCTCCTTCAACAATCACAACCCGTGGCATCCCATCATGCCCTCCGTCACCGCCTACATCGGCCGCATGAGCTACCTCCTGCGCCAGGGCCAGCCCGCCAACCAGGTCGCCATCCTCCTCCCCACCGACGACGCCTGGGCCAGCTTCCGACCCGCGCAGACCACCGTCACCGGCGCCATGTCCCGCCTCGTCACCCCCGCGCTCATGTCCGCAATCCTCTCCGCCGGCTATAACGTCGACTTCATCGACGCGGAAGCCATCAACAAAGTCGGCCTCGGCACCCACTCCATCGTCGTCCTTCCCGCCACCGATCGCATCCCCGTCGAGACCCTCAAGAAGCTCGCAGCCTTCGTCGCAGCCGGCGGCAAGGTCATCTCCGTCAGCCGCGCGCCGAAGATGGACCCCGAAGGCGAGATCCTCCCCGAACTCACCGCCCTCTCCAAGCAACTCTTCGACCCCGCCAAGTCCACCCTCCTCCCCGACGAAGCCGCTCTCGGCGCCGCACTGCACGAGGCCGCCAAGCCTGACTTCCAGCTCCCCACCGACGACTCCACCGCCCGCAGCCAGCTAGGATTCATCCGCCGCAAGCTCCCCGCCGTCGACATCTACTTCGTCGCCAACACCGGCAACCAGCCCATCGACACCACCGCATCCTTCGTCACCGCGCACAAGTTCGCCGAAGTCTGGGACCCCGACAACGCAACCTCCACCCCCGCGCCGCTGGAAGCCCTCCCCATCCACCTCGCCCCCTATGAGTCTCGCGTTTTCATCTTCAGCAACACCCAGCCCGCAGCCAAACCGGCAACGCCGACAGTCATCGCCTCCACCCTGGACATTAGCACCGCGTGGAAGGTCAACTTCACCGCCCTCAACAAGACCGTAGACCAGCCCATCCCCACCGACTGGATTGCCGATCCCTCCACCCTCCACTACTCCGGTGCGGCCGTCTACTCCCGCGACGTCAAACTCGTCGCGGCGCCTGTCTCCCCCATCTACCTCGAAGTAGCCGGCGGCAAGCCACTCCCCGGCGCGCCCAACTCCCCACCCGAGCATCCAGCCCTCGGCCCCGACGGCCTGCCCAATCCCCTCGTCACCCGCACCGGCCCCGGCATGCACGCCTACTACGACCCGCCCATCCGCGAAGCAGCCCTGGTCACCATCAACGGCAAGTCCGCCGGCGCGCTCTGGCACCCGCCCTATCGCCTCGACGTCACCAAGCTGCTCAAGCCCGGCATGAACCACATCGAGATCACCGTCTACAACACCGCGCTCAACGCCTGGTCGGCCCTTCCGCCCCACGACTACAAGCCGCTCATCGACAAGTACGGCGACCGTTTCCAGATGCAGGACCTCAACCAGGTCATGCCCATCTCCTCCGGCCTCCTCGGTGCTGTGCACCTCGTAACGGAGGCGAAATGATCGGCACAGCACGAATCACCACCAAACTGGGTGCCCCACATCTCGCTTCTGAGATGTGGGTTTCCACCACCCCTAAAGGCAGGCGGAATCTCCTCCTTACCCTGGCCTTTGCCATCGTCTCCACGACATCCCAAGCCGCCCCCAAAACCACGCTCACCGTCGACTGCAACGCCGCGTGCGACGGCACAACGCTGATGACCGCCGCCATCCAGAAGGCCATCGACACCGTCGCACCCAAAGGCGGCACGGTCACCTTCAAACCCGGCACCTACCTCACCGGCGCCCTCTTCCTCAAGTCCGGCGTCACCTTCAACATCCCCGAAGGCGTCACCCTCACCGGCTCACAGGACCTCAAAGACTTCCCCGAACTCCCCATCCGCATCGCCGGCATCGAGATGACATGGCCCGCCGCCATGATCAACATCCGCGACGCGCACGACGTCACCCTCACCGGCAAGGGAACCATCGACGAAAACGGAGCCGTCTGGTGGAAGGTCTACAACGATCTCCGCGCCGCGTACACGCCCAAAGGCCTACGCTGGGCCTCCGACTACGACGCCAAGCGCGTTCGTCTCTCCCTCATCCAGAACTCGTACAACGTCCACTACGGCGGCGGCCTCACCCTCAAGCGCTCCGGCTTCTGGACGGTTCAAATTCTGTATTCACATGACGTGACTGTAGACGGCCTCACCATCCGCAATAACGAAGGCGGCCGCGGCCCGTCCACCGACGGCATCGACATCGACTCCTCCCACGACATCGACGTCTCCCACGCCGACATCGACGTGAACGACGACGCGCTATGCCTCAAGTCTGGCCGAGACTCCGACGGCCTCCGCGTCAACCGCCCCACCACCAACATCAAGATCCACGACTCCATCATTCGTCGCGGCGCAGCGACCGTCACCATCGGCAGCGAGACCTCAGGCGGCTTCCACAACATCGAAGTCTGGAACATCACCGCCGAATCCGGCGTCCCCAACGGTGTCCTCTTCAAGTCGGCCCACACCCGTGGAGGCACTGCCACCGGCATCAACATCCACGACCTCACCCTCAATGGCGTGGCCACTCCGATCTCGATGACCATGAACTGGAATCCCAGCTATAGCTACGCCGTCCTGCCCGCGGGCATGGATATCAAGACCGCGCCGCCTTACTGGGTTCCGCTCACCACACCCGTCTCCGATGCTCAGGGCCGTCCCCACTTCTCCGACGTCCACATCTGGAACATCAAGGCCACCGGCGCACGCCGCGCGTTCTCCGTCGAAGCTTACCCCGACGCCCCGCTGATCAACTTCAAGTTCGACCACCTTGACATCCAGGCCGCCAGCGCTGGCGCCATCGCAGACGCAAAGGACTGGACCTTCTCCGACATCAAGCTCACCACCACCGACGCCAGCACCGTCAAAGTCACCGACTCCACCAACGTAACCGGCCTACCTGCCCCAACCCCATAATTTTGGTTCTCGGACCAAAGAGCTCGGGTGCCCCATTCATCGCAGCCTCATCGCGATGAGTGGGATGTACTACGCGCGAGCAAAATCAATAAACGCCATCTGCGGATTCGTATCCACCAGCTTCACATCCACCGTATCCCCCACATCCAGCCCCTGCTCCCCCCGGATGATCCGTCCGTCCACCGGCGGATCGAACACCCGCACAAACGTCCCCTTCTCGTTCGCTCCCGTAACCACCCCGTGGAAGCTCTTCCCGATGCTGTCCGCCAGCGCAACGGCCGCCTCCCGCTTCTGCATCGTGCGCTCGACCTTATGACTGGCCTTCTCCTGCACATTGCACTGTAGCGCAATCGCCCCCAGCTCCGCGTCGCTATACGGAGCGGCCACGCCGTCCATCATCGCCCCAATCAACCGCTGCGTCACCAAATCCGCATACCGCCGGTTCGGCGCTGTCGAGTGAGCATAGTCCCGCGCGGCCAGCCCAAAGTGCCCCAGCGGCTCCGGATCATCCCCCGTAATCACCACATACTCCCCCGGCCCCATCAGCTTGATGACTGCCAGCGCCAAGTCAGGATAATGCACAGAATCGGCCTTCCTCAGCGCGCTTAGAAAATCGTTCAGCGCCTTCGAGTCCGGTGCAGCCGGAAGCTTCGTCCCGTGCTGCCCCGCCAACTCCACAATCCGGTCCCACCGCTCGGGCGCCCGCACCACCCGCCGAATGCACGAGCGCCCCGCCGCCCGCAGCGTCTCCGCCATCGTCTTGTTCGCGCCGATCATGAACTCCTCAATCAGCTCCGTTGCGCGGTTCTGCGGAACCTCATGGATCGCACGTACCTTCCCATCGATCACCACCGGGTCCGCCTCAACCCTGAAAAACTCCAGCGCGCCGTCCGCAATCCGATGCGCCTGCATAGCCTGCGCCGCCTCATCCTGCAAGCGCAACTGCGCCTGCAACTCCGCCGACGCCGCAACCTTCGCATCCGCTGGCCCCGTGCCCTCCAGCCAAGGCCCCACCTTGCTGTACGCCAGTTGCGCCAGGTTCCGGACCGTCGCGCGGTAGATGCCTTGCCCGCTCAGGTTCCCCTGCGCATCCACCACGTACTCCGTCACCAGCACCGCGCGGTCCACGTCCTGATTCAGCGAAGTCAGGTCCGTCGACAGCTCACTTGGCAGCATCGGAAAGTTCCGCACCGCTGTATACACCGTCTGCGCCTGGTCCTCCGCATGGCGATCGAGCGGAGAACCCTTCTCGATCGCTCCCGCAACATCCGCAATCGCCACCCGCACGCGAATTCCGCCATCCACGCGCTCCGCCATCTCGACCTGGTCGAGATCCTTCGACGTATCGTTGTCGATCGAAGACCACCACGGCCCGCGCAGATCGCGAACCTTCGCATCGGCCTGGGAGTTGGTCGGAGCATCCACCCAAGCGCGAATTGCAGCAACCTGGGCGTCGCTGCCTGCCGGAAAATCCGGATGAAACCCATTCTTAATCATCTCGGCATAAGCCGAGGCACCAAGGTCAAACGCAGGATTATTTGTGTTCATGCAAACGAAAGCCTATCACGTGTACCCATCCCACGGCTCGATATCCCGCGCCAACATTTACGTTCCCCCCGACGCGCCGTCACTCACGCCCACACACCGTCATCCACGCCCCCCGCGCCGTCATTCTGACGAAGTCAGAATCTCCGTAGTTGTCTTTCGTCTTGATTCCCACGAGCCCGGCCTGGCCCCTAAGCCGAGATTCCGCTGTCGAACTGCGTGTAGTTGTCGAGGTGATCCTTGATCACGAGGTAGCACTCGCACGCCTTCTTCTCCAGCCCCTTCGCATCGAGAATGTGGATCACTCCCCGCGTGTACTCGATCAGCTGCTCGCTCTTCAACTGTGCCGCGGCAATGGACATGGTGGAGCGGGTACTTCCCAGCATGCCGGAGAGAAACTCGTGCGACATGCTGAACGTGTCGCACTGCGCCCGATCGGCACAGATCAGCAACCAGCGGGCAAGCCTCTGTTCAAAGTTATGCGTCGCATTGCAGCCTGCCAGTTGAATCGCCTGCACCAGTTGCGCCTGGACATACCCAAGTGCGAGCCTCTGAAACGATCCGCCAAGCCCAAACTCCGCCCTTGCCACTTCCACCGGAGACGAATAGCCCCAACCCGGAATCTGCGTGTAGACCCGATTCAGACTGCACTTCGTCCCCATCAGGGCGGACACGCCAATCACCGACTCATAGCCGAACATCCCAACCTCGACCTGGGATCCATTCTTGAACGTAGTCGTCATGGAAGCCATTCCCTCTTCGACAAAGAAGAGGTTGTCAATTGAGTTCCCAGGGAATTCGAGCTCATGCTCCAATTCAAATGTCACCGGACGCAAGTGCAGCCTCGCAATGACCTCAGCATCCAGGGCCTTCAACAAAGCATTCTTGAATCGGCCCACATGCAGGAGAAGTCGCGCGTCGGTAAAGTCGTTCGGCCTGGGTGCTGGCGAAGTCATGCCAGAAGCATACGCTTATGTGAGCCACCCCACAGACCTGCTTAGCTGGCAGCCGAAAGCTGACAGCTCATACCTCACACCTCCTACCTCATAGCTGACAGCCAAATACCCTTCCAACAGACTGGCCCCACCAAACCCGACCAGTACCTTAGACCAAACGAAGCCGCAGCCCAGAATCTCGCGCGAATTGCATTTTTGCCCTTGCATCTAGGTAAGCCAAGGCTTCAGCCTTGGCCCTCGTGCCCCAAAGATGAAAGGGGTTTTAACCCCTGGAGTATTGCTCTGGCCACCCCGCCGAAACTCCCGCCCCGCGAGGACCCTTCAAAGGGAGATCGCCATATGCCGCTGATTTTTATGTCTTTATCTCCGCCACAAAGAAAAATTTCTGAAAACACTCAGCAAAATCATATGTCAAGCCCCCAAACGACCTAACTCTATGACCCGCAAGGGAATAGACTTGGCATAGTAGTTGTTGCGCTCCCGTATAATAGAAGTAGGGGAAAAACGAAACCGGGCCCGCGCCCGGGTTTTGCATTTAACGCCGAAGACAGGAGCGGAAGTCCTTATGTTTGAATATTTTAGACGTAAACCCAATGGAATGAGTATTTTGGCGGCGCAAGTACCCGCTAACTCATTGATTCTGGCTATTTTACGTCCAAGATACCCGCGCGAAGAAAAAAATATCTGGGTCAAGCGCGCATGATGCGCAAGCCCAAACTCGGACAGAACTTCCTCATCGACGATTCCGCCCGGCACGCCATCGTCGACTCGCTCGGCTCCATCAGCGAGCGCACGATCATCGAGATCGGCCCCGGCCACGGCGCCATCACGTCGATCCTCGCCGGCCAATGCCGCCGCCTCATCGCAATCGAGGTCGACCGCGCCCTGGCCGCCGAACTGCGCTTTCGCTTTCGCGACCAGCCGCACGTCGAGATCCTCGAGGCCGACGTCCTGGAAGTAGATCTCGCGGCGCTAATCCCGCCAGGAGAGACCGCCGATGTGGTCGGCAACCTGCCCTACTACATCACCTCCCAGATCCTGGTGCGCCTCTTCGCCGCCGGCGCGCACGGCGCACTCGGTAGAGCCGTCGTGATGATGCAGCGCGAGGTCGCCGACCGTCTCGCCGCCGCTCCCGGCGTGCGCGACTACGGTCTGCTCTCGGCCACCGCGCAGATGAACGCCCGCGTCGAGACGCTCTTCACCCTCCCGCCGACGGCGTTCTCGCCGCCTCCAGACGTCTACTCGACGGTGCTGAGGCTGGAGTTCGCACCGCGCTTTCGCGAACTCGGAGTCGACGCCGCACGCTTTGAAGTATTCCTCAGAGCCTGCTTCGCGCAAAAGCGAAAGACACTCGCCAACAACCTGCGCGCAGCCGGCTACTCCCCAACGGACTTGCACTCATGCTGGCCCGCAGACGTCCCGCCCCTCGCGCGCGCCGAGTCGCTGGCCCTCGAACCCATGGCCAGCCTCTACCGCGCGCTCACCCTCGCCTCCGGGCAGGGACCCGCCCCGCTACCTGGGCGTGCGGTTTGAGCCGGACGACGGAGCAGAAGAGGACGGTGGAGGAGACGGAGGAGGCGAACTCGACGGGTGTGACGGCGCCGGTGCCGAAGCCGGTGGCGGAGAATACGACCGGTGCTCAGGCTGAGCTGCAGGAGGCGCAGAATACGTCGGATGCGCTGGTGCAGGAGCGGGAGCAGGTGTATAGGTCGGATGCGGGGTTGGTGCGGACGGCGCAGGCGAAGAACGCTGCACCGGCCCATTCTGCGGAACAGGTCTTTGCCCCTGGTTTGAGGGTGGCTCAGCAGCACGATTACCAGGCCCCTGACGCGAGGGTCCACCAGCCGGGTACGGCTGCCCGCCGTAGGTTGGGTACACCGTCGTCTGACGCTGTGGCTGACCCACCGGAGCCGGACGCTGCCCTGCGGGACGTGATCCCGGCGTCGTATAGACAATTGCCGGCCGCGTGCTGGCAAGTCCCATGACAGGCGTTCGAGTCCGTGAATCAACCGGGAAGTCGCGCCGCAGCGATGCACCCGCGACGCCGTCTGTCGGAATGGCGCGGCCGCCAACCGGTTTGATCGGTGCAACTGACACGCCGCCGATCATGCGCAGGCCCGAGCGGACAGGCGCAGAGCCCGGCGAACGCTGCACGCCATTCGGGTTGTGAACCGGCAGAACGGGGCGCACCCCGCCACCGCCGCCGGGATGAGCAACCGGAACGCGAATCGGCCGATAGCCGGATGGAGCATGCCCGATATTGACGAGGAAGCCGCCACCCGCGAAGCCCCAGCCAAAGCCTCCGCAACTCGCGCCCGGCGCCCAACCCCAACCGAAGCCGCCAAAGTACGACCAGCTGCCACAGCGATAAGGAGTCCAGCCCCACGGATAAGCAGAAGCCCAGAGATATCCCGTCCCCGGATACGCCACCCATGCGCCGTTCCCGTAGGGATCGAATCCCGAGTCGTCCATCGCCACCTGCGGCTGCCACACCGGCCCTGTGCCGGGCACGTCGTACCAGCTTCCGTTGGCGTCCAGATCCGACCAGCCATAGCCCTGCGCACCGGCGTAGTCATTGCGGACCGCCGTGCTGTCCGCGGCTTGAGCGGATGCTGCCTGGTCGAGGTCCTCGTTCCACTGGTCCCAGGAGTCCCCGTCGATCTGCGGCGAGAGGTAGTAGCGGTTCTCATCGGCGGCGTCGGCGCGAAGGCTCTCGCCCGCACGCACCTCGGTCTGATATCCAGCGCTGGCTGCTTCAGTGTTGGGTGCGCTCTGCCGCTCGACCTGCGCGGTGCCGTCCAACACAGCGAAGATGGCCGGCGGCTCATCGAAGTTCACGCGGACCGTGGTGTTCTCCGCCGGCGAGAGGATGTCGCCACCGGCGTCGAGCGTGTAGCGATACTGCGGCGTAGCACGTAGCTCGAGGTACGCCAACCCGTGCAGCAAACTGAGGCCGGTCGTGAAGACGCCGTTGGGGTCAACCGTAAGGATGTCGAGCGACAACGCGCTGTTCGGCGTCAGACGGACCACGCTGCCGTCCTCGAACTCGACTTCGGCCTGGCCGTCACTGCCAGTGGCCAGTTGAACGCCGGCCAGTAGAGGCAGGTTGAGCTGCGCGGGCACGCTTGCGGTGTTGTCGGCCTGGTTGACCATGACCGTACCCTGCATGTAAGTCAGTCGGGCGGCGCGCATCGTGGAAGACGAGTCGTCGGCACGGGCCGATGCTCCGAGGCTGAAAATCGAGAGGTAGAAAGCAAGCGCGAAGGAAACACCAGTTCGATGCATGGATATACGGTCTGCCATCTCAAGGCCTCCGTCAACCGAATAAGTTTCAAGCCTAAGCAATGGTTAGACGTAGCCAATGCTCCTGCGGTTCTTTCAAACACGAGAAGCAGGCTCGAGTTGCCCTACCCTTGCTAGGGGCCGTTTTGTGGCACTTCAGCCGGAATGAGAGCGAGCAGCTTACTCGCCCGCATCCGAACACGCTCCATGACTTCAGCATCCGTCGCGATTGATCGCAGGGACGCTGCGATGGTTCCCAGTTCGAGGGCGTGGCCTTCGGATACCTCCTGCGCCAGAAAGGTGATAGCGGCGTCCAGGCCCAGACGGTCGAAGCGGTGCAGGTGGTCCAACTCGCGGCCCTGGTCCATGGTCTCGGCGATGCCCTGGACGATCTCGGTGAGCGCCTGAACGTCCTTGTTCTCGGTGTAGTTGTAGGTGCAGGAGCCGGTGCCGTCGGCGGCGACGTAGCTCAAGGTCTTGGTCCCGGTATCGGCGATGTTCTTCGCCTTCGAGGCACAGGTGATGTTGAAGCGGTTGAGCTTCTGGCCAAGTGCGAAGATACGCGTCGCGGTCGCCGGAGAGATACCGACCGTGCTCCTGAATGCGTGAGACGATAGCGACACTGAAGAGCCTTGGCCGCTCACCTGCGGCACCTCTTCTCCTTCGTAAACGATCGCCCCGTCATCCTGAATGGCAAGCCGGAATTTGGGAACCGGAAGCCCTTTCCGTTCGAACGCGAAGGTAACCTGGGGCCGAGTCGTGGAAACGGGCAGGCTGGCCGGCGTGGCTGTCGGTCGAGCATCCTGTGCTCTTCCAGACATCCATGGTGCCGCGAATATAAGGAGTGCGGTCGTCACGGCCATTCGCGCGCGCCTCAACGGTTCGCTCCTTGCAGCAGAAGCGTCTGCGCGGTGTGGATGTGGCAGATCGCAATGGCGAGCGCGTCGGCGGCGTCGGGCGACTCGGGCGCGCAGTCGAGAGCGAGCAGGCGGGTCACCATGAACTGCACCTGCTCTTTCGCGGCGAGGCCGTAGCCGGTGACGGACGACTTGATGGTGAGCGGCGCGTACTCCGCGACTGGAAGGTTGCACGTGGCGGCGGCCAGCATCGCAACCCCGCGCACCTGGCCCAGCTTCAGCGCGGACTTCGCATTCGCAGAGAAGAAGACCTCCTCGATGGCAACGCAGTCCGGCTCATGCAGCGTCATCAGCGCGGTCAGTTCAGCGTAGACCTGCGCGAGCCGCAGCGGTGTCTTCTCTTTCTTGTTGAGGCGGATGGTACCGGCAGCGCGGTGGATGAGCCGCGGCGTGCGCGCAGCATGGTCCATCTCGACCACGCCGTAGCCGGTGAACTCCGTACCGCAGTCGATACCGAAGACTCGCATGGGGGAAGTTTACTCGCAATCTAAGGGTTGTTTGATGCGTCTTTATCCTAGCGAACAAGGACCGCTACGAGCAGCAATAGTATGCCATCCGCCGCGATAAGAATCCCTAAAGATGCAAAGACTCGGCGCACCGCTCTCTGCGAATCGATGCCAGCAGACAATACGACGGCAGTCACCAGTTGGAGACCCCAGCCCACGACGGCCCAGATATCAGCGACCCTCCCCAGATGCTGAATGGCAATCCGATCGAGATCGTTGAGGTGGGGATTGGAAAGAGCCTCCTCGGCGGTGGCTGCATCCCCTACGGCCTTCATCAAACAGACAATCGAGGCTATCCACAGTAGGGTCGCGGCGATCCGCCACAGCGCCAGCGGCCTTAACTTCAAAGTGAGATGCCTTCGAGCGGCGAACTGGCAGTTGCGTAGAGCCGTCGCGGCATACGGCCCGCGAGGTACGCCTGGCGACCGGCAAGCACGCCGTGCTGCATGGCCTCGGCCATCAAGACCGGGTCGCTCGCCTCGGCGATCGCGGTGTTCATCAACACTCCGTCGAAGCCAAGTTCCATGGCGAGGGTTGCGTCGGAAGCTGTGCCTACGCCCGCGTCGACGATCAGCGGAACCTCGGTGATGAGCTCGCGGAGAATGCGCAGGGTGGCCATGTTGCGGAGGCCAAGGCCGCTGCCGATCGGCGCACCCAACGGCATTACCGCCGCCGCTCCCGCATCGATCAGTCGCTTGGCGTAGACGATGTCGTCGGACGTGTACGGCAGTACGGTGAAGCCCTCTTTGACGAGAACACGGGTAGCTTCAAGCGTCGCGTGAATGTCGGGATAGAGGGTGGCTTTGTCGCCGATGACCTCGATCTTCACCCAGTCCGAAAGCCCGACTTCGCGCCCCAACCGCGCCGTCCGGATCGCCTCGTCTGCGGTGAAACAGCCTGCCGTGTTGGGCAGGAGCCAGTAGCGCTGCGGATCGAGGAAGTCGAGCAGCGACTCGCGCGAGCGGTCGAGGTTCACGCGGCGCACGGCAACGGTCACCATCTCCGCCCCGGAAGCCTCGATGGCAGCCTGCGTCTGCGGCCCGTCCTTGTACTTCCCTGTTCCAACAATGAGACGTGACTGAAAGGCGCGGCCAGCGATGACGAGAGGTTCCATAACGGCAGTTTACAGTTGCGAGTTCTCAGTTGTCAGGAAAGGCAATTGCAAAACACAAAGCCCGCACCTTTGGAGGCGCGGGCTTTGTGGCGGTGAACTGTTGAGATTGACCTGAGGCGTCCATGCTCGGACGGGCCTCGGCGCGGAACTTCGTAAAACGCCAGGACTAGAGCTGGACGCTCTAAGCCTCAGTCACCTCACGTACCGTTTTGCAACTATTACTGTCAATTTTCATAGGCTGGACCATCCTCCTTTCCCGTGTATTTCGAATGTATAGCCGAGGCCGCAAGAAAATCAAGCGCGCCGAAGACACGCTCAGATTTTTCAGCATCTTATGGGACGGTGTCGCTCAACACCCGGAGGATGGATGAATGAAAACGGTAACGATTGTCGGACTGCTTCTGATTGTGCTCGGCGTGATCGGATTTGTCGTGGGTGGTGTGAGTTTTACGCATGAGAAGCAGGACGCGAAGATCGGACCGGTTGAGATCAACCACGAGTCAACGCAGACGGTGCCGATTCCGCCAATCCTGAGCACAATTTCATTGCTGGGTGGGATTGGCCTTGTGGTGGTTGGCGCCAGAAGCTAGCTCACTTCAAATAGGCCCGGACAAGGTCGATCAGTTCTTCGCCCAGGTCGGGCGTGAGCGGAGCATGGCCGTCCTGGAGCAGGTGCAGGCGGATGTGATCCTCAAGGACCTCGGCCATCAGGCTGTTGATGCCTCCGCGCACGGCGGCAAGCAGCATCAGGACCTGGGCGCAGTCGTGATCGTCGCTCGAGAGAGTGCGCTCGACGGACTCAATCTGGCCGTGAATCCTCTTGATACGGTTCCGAAGCTTAGCGCGGTCGCGTTCGGTATGAGGCATTTTCCTCTCCTGCTTTAACGTTCCCTTTATACCCTATGGGGGTATAGTAATTCAAGACAAAGCGTATGGCATCACGGGCCGTCGCAGAAAAGCCAAACCAGGGACGGCATTTACGCAATGAGAGTTTGCACTCCATTCACACGGCGCGGTCAGAATGGCAGTTCGATGCATCTTTTCCCCTCGCCTCAAAAGACACTGGCAGCGCTCCTGATGCCGGTGCTGACGGTGCTATTGTCCTTAGCCCTGGTCCGCGAAGCAGCAGCGCAGTCGATCGATCCCCTCCTCGCGGATGCTCCAAGGCCCACACCCGTCCGGCCCCCGGCGCCAGTCCCAACCGAGGAGCCAGCGGCTGCGACGATGTTTCCCCACCCCGACGGGACGCGGTACTTCATCTCCGGGCAGGCCAATATCATCTTTCAGGCGCATGGGCCGTTCCACTCGCCGTATGAAGGGCTGAACAGCCTGCTCTCGCGCGGGGAGTACAAGACGTCGCTGGTGGGCACGCTGTTTCTCGGCGCGGAGTTGGTACGCAACCCGGCGCGCCACCTGGAGGCGATCTACGACGAAGAGTCGGCCGGCGGCCGCGGAATCAGCGAGGCGCTCGGGCTCGCCGGGTTTACGAATCTCGACGTTGTCCGCAACCCAACCCTGGGGCCGGTGCCCTATCTGGCGCGCGTGGAGTTGCACCAGACGATCGGCCTCTCCACCAAGATGGTGGAAGCGGAGCGCGGGCCGTTCTCGCTGGCGACAGACGCGCCCGAGCGACGGCTGGAATTTCGCGTGGGCAAGATGGGGCTGCCCGACACCTTCGATCTCAACAGCGTCGGCACCGACAGCCACTTGCAGTTTCTGAATTGGACGACCGACAACAATGGCGCGTGGGACTACGCGGCAGACACTCGCGGTTACACCGTTGGCGCGATTGCCGAGTATGACGACAAGGCCTGGTCGGCGAGGTATGGGCTGGCGCTGATGCCGACCGTGGCGAATGGAATCGATCTCGATTGGAATCTGGGACGGGCGAGCGGTCAGAACGTTGAGGTCGAGTGGCGGTATGGGCTGCTTGGAAGCTTGATCTCGCCTGATCGGAAGGGTATCGTGCGGGCGTTGGGGTATGTGAACCACGCGCACATGGGGCTCTATCGCGAAGCGGTGAAGGCGTACCTGGAGGGTAAGGATGCGACGCCGGACATTACAAAGCACGAGACTTTTGGCGCCGTGAAGTACGGCTTCGGCCTGAACGCCGAGCAGGAACTGACCGATAACCTGCGCGTCTTCGGACGCTTCGGGTGGAACGAGGGCCAGCATGAATCATTCGCGTATACCGAGGTCGATCAGACGGTCTCATTCGGCGGCGACTATGCGGGCAGGCGTTGGGGGCGGGCAAACGACAAGGTCGGCCTGGCGTACGTCTCGAATGCGATCAAGCGCGACCATCAGGAGTATCTGAAGCTCGGCGGGTTGGGCTTCATCCTCGGCGACGGGCACCTGAACTACGCGCGCGAGGACATTGTAGAGAGCTACTACAACGTGCACACGTGGCGCGGGGTCTATTACGCGCTAGACGCCCAGTACATTACGCATCCCGGCTACAACCAGGACCGCGGGCCGGTACTGGTGGAGTCGGTGCGCATGCACGTGGACTTTTAGGTTCGAGGTGCAAGGTTCGACGGACAAAGCGGCGGTGAAACGTATACTTCAGGCGTGCCCTCGCCACCACTTTATTTCGAACTGATCGCCTTCGGAATCGGACTCCTTCTCGGCAGTTTTCTCAACGTATGCATCTCCCGCCTACCGGCTCACGAATCCATTGTGAAACCGCGGTCGCATTGCACGGCATGCGGACACCCGGTCCGCTGGTACGACAATATTCCCCTCTTGAGTTGGATTGTGCTGCGCGCGCGCTGTCGCGACTGCAAAGCCGCGATCTCATGGCGCTACCCGCTAGTTGAGCTTGCAATGGCGCTCTGGATTGTCATTCTTTCGGGCCGGGTCTACATACTTGTTACATCTAACTGGATGACCGTGGACTTCGGGCCTCCACTAGCGACGTACCGCGGGGAAGTGTCTGCCGCTTTACTCGGCATTGCGATCCTCGGCTTCCTGCTGATCGGCCTGATGGTGATGGACTGGCAGACGCAGCGGCTGCCGGATGCCTTCACGCTCACCGGCATCGCCATCGGCTTCCTGCTGGTTTGCGTGCGTGCGTTTTTTCTGGCGCCGGGCGAGGGCGACATCGTGCTGAACACGACCCATCAGTTGCGGCTCTCCAGTCCGGGGAGTTTTCAGTCGCAGGGGAACGTCTTCCTGACCGGCACGGAGGCGCTGATCATGGGCCGCATCGCTGCCATCGCCGGTGCCGCGCTCATTCTGCTGGCAGTGCGCTGGATCTACAAGGCGTTGCGCAAGCGGGAAGGCATGGGCCTCGGCGACGTGAAGCTGCTGGCGATGATCGCCGCGTTTCTTGGCTTTGGCGAATCCCTGCTCGCGCTCTTCGCAGGGGTGGTGACTGCCAGCGTCTATGGCGTCGCACTGATCGCACGGCGGAAGGCCGGCACCGAGACCAAACTCCCGTTCGGCAGCTTCCTCGCCGCTGGAGGCCTCTTCGCCGCGCTGCTCGGCCCGATGATCGTCGACTGGTACGCCAGCCTGTTGCGGTAGCGGAGTTTGCGCTGGCGAACAAACCCTGTGATTTCTGCTGATCTGCGTCACTTGATCTCTGTGCAATTGGGCGGTTTGCTTGACACTTGACGGAGTCACTTCTAGAGTCAAAGATGCCCCATGACGAGCTACCCCTACATCTGGAACTACCTTCCCCTCGCTCTGCAAATCCTCGCCGCGCTCGCCGTCGCAGGCGGCATGGTTGGGGCGTCCTACTTCGTCGGCAAGCACAAGAACTCGCGCACCAAGCTGGGCACGTACGAGTGCGGCATGGACCCTGTAGGCGATGCGCGCGGCCGTTTTTCGGTCCGCTTCTACATGGTGGCGATGCTGTTCATCCTGTTCGACGTGGAGGCAGTCTTCATGCTTCCCTGGGCCGTGATATTTCGCAGGCTGCCCGGCATCACAGGCTCGAAGATGTTCGGATTCTGGGAGATGCTGGTCTACCTCGGCTTCGTCGCGGTCGGCCTCTTTTACGTCTGGAAGAAGGGCATTCTGACCTGGTCGGAAGATAAGGGAGACCTGTAATGTCGACCCCAGTGCCGGCCCTGTTGGGCAAGACCGCCGTCTTCGAGGCGATGGCGGATAACTCCGCGGTCAAGGCGCTCGCCGATCTGGCGACCGACGCGAAGTTCGACCGCAACGAACTGACGATCACGGTAGCAAAGGAAAACATCGTCGCCGCGTGCGAGGCCGTGAAGGCCGCCGGATACAACTTTTTCGAGGATGTGACGGCAGTCGACTGGTATCCGCAGGAGCCACGCTTCCAGCTTTCCTACCACATTCTTTCGCACAGCCTGAAGCACCGCGTGCGCCTCGCCGTTCAGCTCAGCTCCACCGATCTCACACTCGATTCCATCACTCCGGTCTGGCCCTCGGCGAACTTTTACGAGCGCGAGGTCTTCGACCTCTTCGGCATCCACTTTGCCGGCCACCCGCGCCTGACGCGCATCATGATGCCCGAGAACTGGGAAGGCCATCCGCTGCGCAAGGACTATCCCGTCGAAGGCTACAGGTAAAGGCAGACACCGCTCTATGGCACCCATCGCCGCTCCAGACATGATCACCCCCGGGATCGAAGACGTTGTTGAGAATGCGCGACTGCATGGCAACGCCGGCACGGGCGACCACACCATGGTGCTCAACATGGGCCCGCAGCATCCATCGACCCACGGCGTCCTGCGCCTTGTGCTCGAGATCGACGGCGAGGCCATCGTCGCGCTGGCGCCCGACATCGGCTATCTGCACACCGGCATCGAGAAGACCTGCGAGGCGAAGTTCTACCAGCAGGTTGTCCCGCTCACTGACCGCATCGACTATCTCTGTCCGATGACCAACAACCTGGCCTACTGCCTGGCGGTGGAGAAGCTGCTGGAACTGGAAATCCCCGAGCGCGCCCAGATCCTCCGCATCCTGCTCAATGAGCTGACGCGGATCCAGTCGCACCTGGTCTGGCTCGGCACGCACGCCATGGACATCGGCGCGCTCACCATGTTCCTGTACTGCTGGCGCGAGCGCGAGGACACCATGCGCATCTTCGAGGCCATCTCCGGCCAGCGCATGATGACCAGCTACTTCCGCATTGGCGGGCTGGCGCTGGAGCCGCATATGGGCTTCCGCGAGCAGGTGCAGAACTTCCTCGACATCATGCCCGGCCGCATCGACCAGTACGAAGGCCTGCTCACCGGCAACCCCATCTGGATTGGCCGCCTCCAGGGCGTCGGCACTCTGTCGGCCGCGGATGCCATCGCGCTCGGCGTCACCGGGCCGCCGGCACGCGCGTCAGGCGTCGACTGGGACCTGCGCCGCGACATGCCCTACTCCGGCTACGAGAAGTTCAAGTTCGACGTGCCCACTTCGACGGTTGGCGATGTCTGGGCGCGCTACACGGTCCGCTTGCTGGAGATGCGCGAGTCGGTGAAGATCTGCCAGCAGGCGATGGATATGCTGGCCAGCATGCCGACCGGCCGCATCGTGGCAGACGCACCTAAGATCGTGCTGCCCGACCGCGAGCAGATGAAGACCCAGATGGAGTCGCTCATCCACCACTTCAAGATCGTAACGGAAGGCTTCGCAGTGCCCGCGGGCGAGGTGTATCAGGCGGTTGAAAGCCCGCGCGGCGAGATGGGATATTACGTGGTTTCCGATGGGACCGCGAAGCCGTACCGGGTGCATATGCGCAATCCTTCGTTCGCTACGCTTCAGGCTTTGGAGACGATGTGCAAGGGGCGGTTGCTGGCGGATGTGGTTGCAGTGATCGGGTCCATTGACATTGTGCTGGGGGAGATCGATCGATGATCCGTTTCGCCACTGCAAGCAAGATTCACAAGATGCAGATGCGCATCTATGGAACGGTATGCGCGATATCGGGAATATCTCTATTCGCGATGTATTTGGCTAACCGGAATGCTTACGGTCACGGCAAGGCCGATCTCTACATTGTCGAATATGCAATTGCCTTTTTAGTTCTTGCCGCTGGACTTCTGGCCGGGAGGGTCTGGGCTGAGTTGTTCTTCAACCTGTGTCTCCTCTGCTTAAGTGTCGGACTAATTGTTTCCTTGGTGATGAACCACGAAACTGCCGCCTCCCAGATTTCCCTTGACCTCTTCGTCGTTGCGCTCCTGATGACGCCAGTCGCACTCTGCATCCACCGGCTTAGACAAGGAGCGTATTTCATTCGTGGAGCCTAACCTCCACGCCGAGCTTTGGATTTCGTGGGGTTCGCTGCTGCGGTCTTATGCGGCGGCCCATGGGTTGAACAGCAAGCAGTTTGCAGTGATTGAGTTTGGAGAAGCCGAGATTGTGGTGCGGGCGGGCGGCAAGTGGGTTCGCTTTACGCACGGCGAGTTGGAATCGAGCGACGGGGGCAAGACTTCCTTCGCGCTCAACGAAGATGGAACGGTAACGCTGGACGGTAAGATGGATGAGATGGACTTTGCAGCCGAACGGATCACGCGGGAACTGATGCAGTAAAGAACAAGCAACAACAAAAGCAAATGCGGGGATTCTTCGCTTCGCTCAGAATGACAAGCACTAGTAGTTGCAGTAGTCAGGAAACAGTATGAGCACGATTGCCAATACGATCTTTTCGCCGGAGCTTGCGGCGCGCTTCGACAAGCTGGTGACCATCTACCCGGTTAAGCGCTCGGCCCTCATCCCCATGCTGCTCTACGCCCAGGATGAGGTCGGTTACGTGTCGGAGGCGGTGATCCAGGAGATCGCCAAGCGGCTGGACCTGTTCGACCTCGAAGTGCGCAGCGTGCTCAGCTACTACTCCATGCTCCGAACCAAGCCCGCGGGCAAGTACAACATCCAGGTTTGCACCAACATCAGTTGCATGTTGCGCGGCGGCTACGAGATTCTCGACCACTGCAAATCGAAGCTCGGCATCGGCCACAAGCAGGTCACGCCCGACGGCAAATTTTCGCTGGAAGAGGTGGAGTGTATCGGGGCGTGTTGCTGGGCTCCGGCCATGCAGGTGAACTACGACTTCCACGACGAGTTGACCCCAGCCAAGGTCGATGAGATTCTCGCCGACTACTCGGCAAAAGCCACAGAAAAGGACGGGAAGTAATGCCGCGTCTCGTCTCCCATCCCGATGAAGTCAAAGTCCTCTCCCGGCGCTTCGGCCAGGGCGCGGCGAACATCGACAAGTACGTCGAACTGGACGGCTATGCCGCCGTGCAGAAGGCCATCGCGCAGGGCGAAGAGATGCCCACGTGGATCATCAACACTATGAAGTCGAGCGGGCTGCGCGGACGCGGCGGCGCGGGCTTCCCCACGGGGATGAAGTGGTCGTTCGTGCCCAAGGCCTCGCCCAAGCCGAAGTACGTGCTGGTCAATGGCGACGAGTCCGAACCCGGCACCTGCAAGGACCATGTCCTCTTCCGCGAAGACCCCCACGCGGTCATCGAAGGCGCAATGATCGGTGGCCTCGCCGTCGGCGCGAAGATGGGCTTCATCTACCTGCGCGGTGAGTATCGCTACCTGCTCAACATCATGGAGAAGGCCGTAGCCGACGCCTATGCGAAGGGCTTCCTCGGCAAGAACATCTTCGGCAAGGAAGGCCTCGACTTCGACATCGTCACCCAGACCGGCGCGGGCGCGTACGAGGTCGGCGAAGAGTCCGCGCTGATGGAGTCGCTCGAAGGCAAGCGC
Source organism: Granulicella sp. (assembly GCA_003133205.1). The sequence continues at coordinate 28,672 of PKWK01000153.1, forward strand.
GG